>NZ_JBHRSQ010000011.1:0-177395 GCF_042643535.1 Halomonas tibetensis | reverse complement strand
AACACGCGGCCGCGCAAGACATTGGACTGGCGCACGCCGCTGGAAGTTTACGCCGAGGTGCTCAAGAAATCGGTTAGTGGCCCGAGCACCCTTCAATAGTGTTGCGCTTGGAACTTGAGACCGCCGAGCCTCAACGATGACAGGAGGCATGGCATGGACGGTACCCAGATTATGACCCCAGGGAAAACGCATGAAAAAACTTACACCGCGAGAATGTCAGCTAGGTACGTCTCATCCAGCGCCGCTTTCTTCTGTTTCCGCCGAATTCCGCCCTTGAACCTCGTCTCCCCTTTCAGGTAATTCAAGGCAATATGGCGGACTCTGGCTAGGTTTTCTGCCGCCTGACCACGGTGGATTTTGCAGGCATCTTCGCGAAGCGCCACATCCAGCGACCAGTGGAGCTTATTCTCGACAAACCAATGCTGGCGGGCCGCTTCGGCAAGCTTCTTGGCGCTCAGATCCGCTGAGCTGATGTAGTAACGGATCATCGGTGCTTCTGGCACCTCATCCCCTTCCTGGCGGAAACTCATCACCACGCCTACCGATTTCAGCCCGGGCCACTCATAGCTAAGCTCCTGAAACTCTTCAGTAACTTCGCTAACGATATGGTACCTCGTCTCCTGTCGGCCTCGGTTCTTCTCGTCTGTGACATACGCATCCCCCTCGAAGTTGACCACCTTGGCCATGGGGAACGCTCCCTCGAAGGCGTCAGCCAAGGCCGGCTGGTTGTCCTTCACTGACAGCAGGTAATCGGCGCCCTTCTGCAGGACTTGCGTGGCGATCTTCTTCTGGCAGCCCATGGCATCAATCGTCACCAGGCAGCCTTGCAGATTCAGTAGCTTGAGCAGCTCGGGAATCGCCGTAATCTCATTGGATTTCTCAGCCGTCTTGACCTGGCCCAGCACCACCCCATTCGCCGCACTGAAAGCACTGACCATATGAATCGCACCCTTACCCTTTCCTCGGCAGTACGACCCTCGCAGCGTCTTGCCATCAATGGCCACCACCGCGCCAGCCGTTACGTCATGGCAGGCCTTCATCCACTCGGCAAATGCTGTCTGCAGCTGCTCAGCATTCACCAGGGCCATCACTCTGGCGAGCGTGTCATGGCTGGGGATGCCCGCCTCAAAATCACCGTATTGGCGGAGAAAATCCAGTTTCGCGCGGCCAAAATCCTCGATTTCGTCCCAACCCTCAGAACCACAAATCACTGCACAGACGGTCAGAAACAGGATATCCGTCAGCTGATGCTGCACTTTCCAGGCCTGGCGGAAGTCGGGAACGATCGATAAATGGTGCATAAGAGATGGTGTCAGCATCGGGTCATCCATGAGCAAAAGCTGCTAGATGACCACATTAGCTCCTACTGGTAAAGCGCTACAAGGCCCGTCGTAGAGCGGTTTTTTATGCGTTTTCCCTGATTATGACCCTCGGCCTGGGCCTGGAAGCGCCCTGGATTCTCAAGGACCAGCACCTGGATACCTCTGTGTCGCCCCACCGTCTGGACCTCTATGTCGAGGCCGAGCGTGGCTGCCTCTATCCCTGTCCGGAATGCGGCGAGACCTGCCCTGCCCACGACTTTGCCGACAAGACCTGGCGGCATCTGAACTTCTTCCAACACCACTGCTACCTGCATGCCCGAGTGCCGCGTACCAAGTGCCCCGCGCATGGCGTCAAGCGCATCGAGGTGCGGAACCTGTCAACCTGATTAAGACAGATCTTTAAAAATTAACGTCGATTTTGCTGCGGTATTGCTCGCCGTCTCCCGGCAACTGGAGATCTCCGATAAGCGACTGTGGCGCATCGTGCACCACTATGTGGGACGAATGCTGGGTCAGTTGGATCTGTCCAAGGTCGAGGCCGTCAACCTGGATGAAACCGCCTTTCGGCGTGGTCACCGCTATGTGACGGTGTTTCTCGACATGCAGCGCAAACATGAGCCGGTGATCTTTGCCGTCCCCGGCCATGGTAAGGCCACCATCGAGGCCTTCAGCGCCTTTCTGGCCGAACATGATGGTGATCCAGACAACGTGGTCGAAGTGGTCTGTGACATGTCCCAGGCCTTTCTCAGTGGCGTGGCCGAGCACCTGCCTAGCGCCGAGGTCACGGTCGACTGGTTCCATATCGTGCAGACCTTTACCAAGGCCTTGGACGAGGTCCGCAAGAAAGAACGCCGAGAGAAGGGACATCCTAAGGCCTTGCGGTGGGCGGTGCTAAAGCGCGTGGATAACGATAACCTGACGGCCAAGCAACTGGCGGCACTCCAGGAACTGGTGGCCGATCTTGGCGCCACCGCCGATGCCTGGGTGATCAAGGAGAAGCTGCGCTGGATCCAGAAGGCCCCGACGCCGCGAGCCGCCCGGTGGCGCATCACGAACTACCTCGAGGTCATGCGCGAGGCGGTCACCGATCAGCCACTGCTCACGCCGATAGCGAAGGCCCTGACGACCTTGGAGCGGCATGTGGAGCAGGTGGTGAGGCGCCGGCTATCTGGCCTGACCAACGCACGCCTGGAGGGCATGAACAGGCTCTTCCAGGCCGCCAGGTCACGCGCACGCGGCTATCGAAACGAAGCCAACTTCATCGCGATGATCTACTTGATTGGCAGCCCCGTGGGCCGCTTGCTTGATCAGGCCAAATCCACATGAAACGACTAAGAACCTTTATTTATATAAAACATTATTCTGTCATTTAAATTTAACTTGCTCGCTCAATGTAGAGCAACTAAACCCTAAAGAATTCAATACCGATTTTCTTTTAGCAATTATATTTTTTTTTGTTTTGGTCCGGACTTTTACGTTTTTACCACTTAAGGTCAAATAATCTGCAGCAAGCAACCTTGCCTTATATTTTATATACTTAGAAATCTTAGAGGGCAAAATATCAGGGAAATCTACGCAGCATATATAATTTTCCGGCAAGCATGCTAAAAAAAGTGCATCGCTTCCAAAAGCCCAGTGATAATTACAATTTAAAACTAAATCTCTTGTACTTTTCGTAGTAAGAAATTCATCATCAATATATTTTAATTCATCACCATTGCTGTTTGGGTGCGGTGAAAATAATATTTTATCCAATTTTTTTTCTTGCTTTAATGTTTTCATCAACGTGTTGACTCGTCCATAAAATCCTGCTGGACAAATCCACACATCCCCATACAGCGCTAACTCTTTGTGAAATGGAAAATAAGAATCATAAAAAACACCTGTTTTAACGGAGTCTCTATTGCAGCTTTTTTTTTCTTGAGGACAATCCAATGCCTTTATGCACATCACTTTCTTAGGCTTAAAGCAACTAATCACTTTTGCGTTAACTAGTTTGTCGTTCGTATAAACAGCATTTATTTTTATGGCTAATGAGCGCGAAAAAAACTTAGTTATTTTACTCAGCGCATAGTTTGCAAGGAGTATGTAGGGAGGTACCGTATACCTTGTTCCTTTATTGCAAATAATATTAATATTTGATTTTTGAGGCAAGCTCTTAATTATTTCCAAGCAACGACTAGTTGGCCTTGGAAATAGGATGTAAATATCCAAGTTTGCATCGCAATCAAGATTAAGAACAAGATCTGAAATAGAGCTTGGCTTGTACGACTTAATACTGTCAGAAAAACCTGTACTTCTATTAACATATTCCGGTGAATTACCAATTACACTACAGTCAAAAACCTTATCAATAAACGAAATGTCTCCCAAAGCATATGCGTACTTTTTCCTCCATTCTACAAATGTAATGAGTACATTCATACTAAATCCCTGAGCTATCCCACAAAAGATTTCTTAACGAATATTTGAATTGCTCACTATTAAATCACACTTGGCTTATTATTGTAGCAATTAATTATTATCAAATTTCTTTTATTTTGTGTGCAGGCACGCCAGCATACAAACTATAAGGTTCCACCGATTTCGTGACCACACTGCCCGCCGCAATCACCGAATGCCGCCCAACTCGAACTCCGGGCATGATTAGCGCATTGGCCCCAATCCACACGTCATCCTCAATTACCAAGTCCCCTGTATAGCTGTGACCCTGGTCTGCGATTAACTGATCCCGACGGTCAAAGCGGTGGTTGGAGGCGTAAAAATGCGCCCCCGATCCGATCAACACGTCGCTGCCGATACGAATACTGGCTAGGTCATTGGCCATCAGGATGGTCTGTGGGCGAATCACTACCCGTTCACCAATGTCTATGCAGTCGGTACGCACAGCATAGACATTGGGCCGTAGCGAACTGCCTTCGCCAAAACTCCGGAACTTACGTTCAGCTAGGCGGCGGCCCAAACCTGGAAACTGCAGCATCCAGTGGGTCATGGGCATGTCAGGGCCGATGCGCGACTCGGTGAGCCAGAAACGGATTCTACGAAACAGTGAAATCATACCGTTGCCTCTTTCACCAAACCCCCCACCCACCATCTACCCGCAACACCTGGCCCGTGACATAGGCCGACATATCGCTAGTCAGGTAGGCGATGGCGCCGCGGAAATCATCCTCAGTAGCCATACGGCGAAGGGGGGTGCGCGCTTCGTAACGCTCCACAAAGCTTTCGGGTTGATCACGCGCCACCCCACCAGGCGAGATCGCATTTACACGGACCTCAGGCCCGAGGGTGGTAGCCAACCAGCGAGTGAACTGGATCACTCCACCCTTGGACGCGCCATAGGCCGCAGGGTTGGCCATAGACGTGCCTTCATAGAGTGACCAGTCCGGTCCGTATTCGCCGTAGATAGAGGCGATGTTGACAATGCTGCTGCCTGCTCCTGCTTTCAGCGCCGGCGCAAAGAGCTGGCACAGATGGAAGACCGAGGTGAGATTCACCTCCAGCGCGCGGCGCCAGGTCTCCACGCTTTGATCCTCGAAGGGCACGGCCCAACCGCTCAGGCCCGAGGTACCGACAAAGGCAGCGTTGTTGACCAGTATGTTCAATCCCGATCCGTTGCCAAGAACCCGTGCGGCCAATGCCTCGCGCTGGCTGGCATCTTCAAGATCGCAGTATTCTAGTTGTACGCTTACCCCGTGGCATTCGGCCAGTTCGGTGGCTTGGGGGGCAATGTCGACGCCGGGAAGATCCACTAGCACCAGGTCCGCGCCCAGCTCGGCCAGACAATCGGACATGGTACGCCCCAACCCCCCGGCGGCACCGGTTACCAAAGCCCGCCTGCCGCGTAAATCCATAAGCTTGGTCAGGGTTGTCATAAAGTCTCCAAACGTTTTTTCATCAAAAACTCGGCGATTTCGAAATCATGAAGCGTATCGATATCAATGGAACGCTCAACCGGAATTGTTGCTGCTCGCACTCGTCCTGAGAATAGAAGATTTCCCGCCATGATAAAGCGCGGGTCAGCCACATAGGCGACGGTCGTAATATCATAAACCTCAGGCGCATCCTGCCGCCGGGTGATGCTGCCTTCAGGGTTGTTCACCAAGGCAACGGTACCATCTGCGGCACGCCTGACCATGTTGAACCATGGATTGCGGTGGGCATCACTAACCGTCAGTACAACATCTGCGCGACCCTCTTGATAGAGGTCAAGGCAAGCTTCGATATCCTCAGGCAAGCGCATCGGTGCCGTAGCGGGAACTGAAACAAAAGCCTCGGGCAATTGGCCTTCTGTCTCTTGCAAAAACGCTAGCGCGTGCCGCCAGGCATCCAGTTCAGAAGCGGTATCACTGGCCAATGCAACGGGACGAATAAATGGCGCTTCCGCGCCGTAGGCACACGCAACGTCCGCGATGTCCTGCGAATCGGTCGAAACGATGACCCGTTCGATCCTTGGCACGGCAAGGGCCTGTTCGATGGCCCAGCCGATCAAAGGTTTGCCTGCAAGGGAGCGGATGTTCTTGCCTGGCAGGCCCTTTGAACCTCCACGCGCAAAAACGAAGGCCGTGATACCGCTCATACTTTTGCCCCTTTGGAAATCCGGCAGCGCCGCCCATTGTCTTCAGCAGATTGACGGGCCGCCTCAATCATATAAAGCACCGCTAGCCCATCTTCACCCGTGGCGGCAAGAGTGTCGATCCGGCCATTTGCAACCGCATCAAGAAATCGGGTTATCTGAGTACGGTAACTATCATCGCGATGTGACGTCTGCTGCATCAAGACCTGCCAATGGCCGATCTCGGGCATAAACAGAGAAACCTCACCAGCCACAGCGTCCCACCGCAGCGAGCCAGCCTCGGCAATGGCTGTGCAGCAACGCGTCGTGTTTTGCCGGAGGAAATCCATGCCTAAGCTCCCCACGCAGCCTCCGGCGAAACCAAGGTTCAGATGGGCACAATCCTCGACATCAATCTCAAGCTTACCCAAGCGGCCAATCCACCCGCCTATCCAATCAACCTCGCCGAAAACCCAGCGAAGCATGTCCAACTCGTGACTCAGCTCCAGCAAGACACCGCCGCCCAGCTCACGCCTGGCAGAAACCGTCTGCCGATAGTCACTACCGGGCCTCCAACCAGGCAAGTACTGGCCAATTTCACAATGCACCGCCTGCACATCACCAATGCGGCCCGCGTGCAGTTCGGAACGAAACCGTTGCAGCGTTTCCAGCCAGCGCAAGTTATAACCCACCTGAACGAGCACGCCGAGTGTCGCACAATCAGCCAGGAATGCCGCCACTCCCTTGCTTGATACCGCGAGTGGCTTTTCGATCAGCAAGTGCGTACCACAGGCTGCCAGCGCCTGTGCCGTCTCGAGATGAAAGGGAGCGGGAGAGGCGATAATGGCCACCTGCGGAGAAAAAGCGCAGGCCTCTTCCAGATGTGTCGTGCAGCCATCCGCAAAGGGAATTGGCTCATCACAGTCACTGTGACGTAGCACCATTATCTCGGCTTCAGGAAGAGCCTCGCGAAGCAAGCGCAGGTGTCGAGCCCCGATACTGCCAAGACCGACCACAAGCGCTCGACAAATCATGATGCTTCCTCTGGCGAAAGGGCCGCTTCACTCACACGCGAATTACCAAGAAGTGGCATTGCACGTTCTGGACAGAAAACAAAAATTATTTTCTCGAATTCAATCACTCGCTTTACTCATGACATCTTGTTGTGCACGCTGAAAATCATCGACCTGCCCGATATCCAGCCAGTACTCTTTCAGCGGATAGAGATTTACGCCTTGGCCATCCAATATTTCTTTCTCAAGGAGCGTGGGCATGTCGACCCGAGTATCTGGGTCTACGCTTTTGACCAACTCAGGGGACAGCACATAGATACCGGCGTTGACATTAAAGGTATGAACGGGTTTCTCGACCATCGCCTTGGCGCGGTGCCCGTCGGCTTCAATCACGCCGTAAGGCACCTGATACTCGAATTCACGTACGCACATGGTGGCGTTACCGCTGTGCTCTTCATGAAATGCCAATAGCGCCAGGTAGTTGATATTGGTAAGCAAATCACCATTCATCATAAATAGCGGCTTGTCGATTTCGTCGTGGGGAAGCAAGCCGAGTGCGCCGCCGGTGCCTAGCGGGGTTTCTTCATGTATGTATTGGATGCTGACGTTCCACTGGCTGCCGTCACCGAAGTGATCGCGGATCTGCTCAGGCATGTAATGCGTGGAAATATAGAAGCGGTGAAAGCCCGCATTGACGAAACCTTCGAGAATCAGCTCGAGGATCGGTTTATCACCAACCCGCAACATCGGCTTGGGGCAGGTGTTGGTCAGGGGGCGAAGCCGCTTGCCAAAGCCGCCAGCCATCAGAAAGACGGGGTTGTCCTGACGCGGCCGTTGCAGCAAACCATGCAGCGTTTCCAGCCCGATGAGACGATGGTCATCATCGACGATGGGCAACTGCAGAAGATCATGCTCCTCCATCCAGGCCAGCATGCGGGCCTTGCTCCAGTCCCGATGCGCCACCTTGGGATGCCGAAACATGATGGCCTCGACGGTCGCCTCAAGCGTTTGCTTGCCCAACAGGGCACGCCTCACGTCGCCATCGGTCAAGGTACCACGCAAGAGTTGCTGATCATCGACGACCAGCGCAATGCGCAGGGCTTCACGATCCAGCACTTCGATCGCCTCGCCCAGCGTGGTCGCGGGGCTTACCAAAGCGCGTTCCCAATTTTTCATCGTCAACTCATTCCTGATTGATACGGCGTGGTGCACGTGGCGGCTGGCCTGTCTGTTGATGCCCTCTCATCACGTTATTGAGCACAGTCGTGCCGATGCCGATCACGACCTCGCTGCCGAGCGCAATTCCCTGCAGCAGAGTAACGCCGGCGCCGATATGGCATCCGTTGCCCAGCGTCACATCACCGGACATAACGACGCCAGGAGCCACGTGCACGTGGTCGCCGATAAGACAATCATGATCGATGCGTGCCCCGGTGTTGAGGATGACGTCATCACCGATACGGGTATCCGCCTGCACGATCACCCCGGCCATGATCTGCACGCCCTGGCCAAGTTCGACACCCGAGCCAAGTATGGCGCTGGGGTGAACCAGCGTAGCAAAGCGGTAACCCAGCCCCGTAAATTTAGCGTGCAGGCGGCGCCGCAGCGTGTTGCCCGGCAGGCTACCAGTGCCGTTGGCCAATTCGATGTCAGCCGGGGCGTATTGCCCGACCGCATGGTCATCACCCAGTACCGACAGGCCCCGCCATTGTGAGATGCCTTGGTCGGCCAGCCCCGGATCACAGACGCCCAGAACCTGACGATCGAGGGCATGGAGCAGGTCGAGTACCACCTTGGCGTGCCCGCCGGCTCCCAGCAATATGACGGGCAAAGGGCTCACACCGCTTCTCCCGCCTGATAGTCGCGGGCAGCAGGCTGACCGAGATGATCCCAGTAGGCCATAGCCAGATCACCCTGCCCGGCCCGCGCGGTGGTGAGGTTGTACGCAGTAAAGCGCTCGCCCTGCTGAATGGGGGCAGCCGCGACCAGATTCTGCCGTGCAGCCCCACGGGTATCCCATTCGCTCGCCTGGGGCACCTTCTGCCCATCACCCAGGGCGACAGCAATGGCGCGCACCTCTTCCACCATCCGCTTGAGCTCATCCGGTTCCAGCGAGGCCTTGTGATCCGGCCCCGGCAGCTGGCGATCGAGGGTGAAATGTTTCTCGATGATGGTGGCACCGCGCGCCACGGCTGCCACCGGAATCAGCGTGCCCTGGGTGTGATCGGAATAGCCTACCGGCAACCGGAACACCTCGGCTAGCGTATCCAGCGCCTTGAGGTTCACTTCGTGCATCGGGGTGGGGTACTGCGAGGTGCAGTGCAGCAGGCTGACCTGGCCAACCAGCGCCGCACGCGCTTCAGGGCCGCTCCAGCACCGCCAAACCGCATTCAGTGAGGTCGGCGGCTGATCATGGGTCAGCGCATGACTGATCACGGCCAGCCCCTGCTCGACCTCGGAGAGCGTGGCCATTCCGGTGGAGAGCACCAGTGGCTTGCCGGTGCGCGCGAAAGCCCACAGCAAGGGGCCGTTGGTAAGCTCACCGGAGGGCACCTTGTAGAACGGCAAGTCGAGGGTTTCCAGAAACGCCAGACTCTGGGTGTCGAACGCCGTGGACAGAAATTCGATGCCCCGCTGGTGCGCATGAGCCTGCAGCGGAGCGTGCCATTCCAGGGGCAGCTCCAACGCCTCGAGCATCTCGAGCTGACTCTCATCGGAGGCGGTGGTCTGCTGCTGATAGGCGGCCTTGGGTGCGGTCAGCGCGGCCAGCCGTTTGGCATTGAAGGTCTGGAACTTGACCGCATCGGCACCGGCATCGGCGGCCGCATCAACCAGGTCGAAGGCGCGTTGGCGGTCGCCGCTATGGTTGACTCCAGCTTCGGCGATGACGTATAGCCGTACACTCATCGAATTTCCTTGAGAATCATGAAAGCTTCTGCTGCTTGGGCATTTGCCTGAGCACCACGGAGAGTCGCCAGAGCACGAATACATTCTTCGCTTCTCGGAAACGGGAACTCGCCCATTTCTCCATCGAAAAGCTTCATAATATTAACTTTTTTCTCTAAATAATCACTGATATCAACATAAAGATTGGGACGAAAACCTGGATCATCTGAGCGCAGACCAAAGTCCGTTTCAGACAATGTTTCATAAACATAGATCGATCGCACAAACGGTGACCGAAAAGTTTTACTGGCCGATACAGTGGCATCGAACACCGACGCATGATCGCTATGCACGTCGTTACGGTATGGCAAGAACAAGGTATCTGGCTTAAAATGATTGATTACCTCGGCCACCGCACCCACGAGCGCGCCCTTACCCAAAGTGTCCAGCCTGGCGGTTGGCAGTTCACACTTGTGCACCCCATCAAAGCCATATTCTGCTGCGACCTGATCAATCTCGCGGGCGCGCTTGTGTGCCTGAGCGTCGGAAAAGCCTGGCACGCAAGCAATAGTCGTAACAATCAACCAGTGGACGTTTGCGCCTTGGGCTTTCAGCTTGAGGAGCGTACCACCGCACCCTAAGGTTTCATCGTCCGGGTGGGGAGCAATAACAAGTGCCGTGAGTGATGCTTGTGTCATAAATAGTCACCCTCAACGCAACTTAATCCCGACTCGATATTTTCCAGCCAAATCGCACTCTCACTACCGCATTTGACGAGAATCCGCCCAGGCTGCACATCTAGGACCTTGCCAGGCTCGAAATTCCGGGGAAAGGATGTATCCGTGAGGCTGGTCTGCCATACCTTTACCACGCCGTGGTTGCTGGTCTGGAATTCAGCGCCCGGGTATGGATGATGTAATGCCCGGACAAGGTTATGGATGGCATTGGCATCCATTCGCCAGTCAATGATGCCGTCTACTGCGCTACGCTTTCGCCAGTAAGTCGCCTGAGTAGGATCCTGGGGCTGAAATTCTCCCCTGCCCCGGGCCAGCACTGAAGTAAATTGCTCAATCTGCCCCAAGGCCGTTTCGGTGATTTTTTGGTAAAGCGTCCCGGCATTGTCTGGTGGTGAAATGGGGACAGTCTTCTGCGAGATAATAGGCCCTGAATCCGCCCCTTCATCCATTTGGAAAAACGTGGAAGCCGTTTCATCCAACCCCAGCGCCAGCGCCCAGATAATTGGATGCCTTCCTCTGTTTTGGGGCAAGGCCGCGGGATGAAATCCTATTACACCTCTAGGTGCAGCCAACAACAGCTCCGGGCCCAACAGCGAGCTCCAGCCAAAACAGAAAACAATGTCCGCTCTGACATTCTTGATAAACGCTTTCGCCGTTTCCTGATTTTCGTAAAAGTGGACAATGGACGGATCTGCGTTCACCTTTTCCATACAGCCTGAAAGATCACAAAAATCGGCATTGAAAGATGAAGTTTTCTTTGTGATAACGCCAACGACCGTGCAGACCCCCGTAGACTCCATCGCAAATAGCTTATTAAGAGCCTGGCCACTGAATTCAACGCAGCCAATAAAACAAATTCTCATGACAATTCCAAGTCATAAAAAGCCTTGAAGATACTTTCCTTTCCGGAAACATTCCCTAAATAATTAATGATCTTTTCAGCCACTTTTCCGTCTCCGTAGGGATTGTCAGCTTGGGTGCATTTCTGACGGTGGGCGGGTGAAAGTGCTATTTTCAATGCCCGACGGATCGCTTCCAGGTCGTCCTCAGTCTGGACAACGCTTTCGGGTTTTAGCCGCCCTCTCTGCCGGATGCCGATATCCACTGTCGGCACACCCATAGCCGGAGCCTCAAGAAGTCCGCTAGATGAGTTTCCAACAACAGCGCCACAAATTTTCATGAGGCTAAGATAACGAATCTGGCCAAGTGATGTGGTGAGCAGGACACTCTCCGGGTGTTTTTTCGCAAAGGTTTGCAAAACAGGAATGAGCTCACGGCCATGGGCATCTGCATTCGGAAAGGTTAATACGACCTTGGTGTCTGGTAGCAGCTCCTCCAACGCCGTTAAAAGGTCCCGCAACGATTCAATCCCCCCACTCTCTTTCAGTGTGACCGGATGATAGGTTACCAGAAGCGGGCACTGTCCGAACTTGAAGTTCAGAGAATGCTCTAGTTCTGCTTGATCAAGCAGCTTAAGACGACGGATGTTCTCAAGCGCTGGAGCACCAACATTGAAAACCCGTTCTGGCTGTTCGCCAAGCTGAATGACCCGATTACGATACCTTTCTGTACTTGTGAAATGCAGCTGAGCCATCTTGGTGATGGCATGACGGATGGCCTCATCGATCAGGCCTTCTGTGAGTTCACCGCCGTGAATATGAGCCAGCGGAACCTGCATAACCATGGCTGTCTGGGCAATAGCCAAGGCTTCAAACCGGTCCCCCAAGACGACCAACCAGTCAGGGCGCAAGCGGTCTAGGGCATCCGCAAAGCCAATGGTTCCAAGCCCCATGGATTTGGCGATACCGACACCGGTTCCCGACGAAAGCAGCATTTCTACCCGCGCATCAATCCTAAAACCATCCTGTTCAATCGCAGTAACGGTCTCGCCAAATTCCGGCGACAGATGCATACCGCTTACAATAAGCTGAAGTTCCAATGACTCATCTTGTTCAATTTCCTTCATCAGCCAGTACAGCAGGCCATACTCCGCCCGTGTGCCCGTGAAGATCGCAATCTTACGCATCAACGGCTCCCTGAGCTGCGCGGATACCGCTGGGCAAATTGACCACCCGCGCTTCCAGCCACAGGGCATTGGGCAGTTCGCCCGCGGGGGCATTGAAATACATGGTCAAGCGGTTCATCAACTGCCAGATCGGGCGGGTCATGATCCCCTGTTCGTTGGTGGTCTTCAGCAGCTGGTCGCGCTGGCTACGATCCGGACAAATGACGGCATTCAGCCAGTAGTTGCTGCGACAGCCTTCCGGCTCGGTGACAAAGGCCAACTCGCTGCCGGCCAGGCATGCCGCGTAGTCCGCCGCCAGCTGGCGTTTCTCGATGATAAAGGCATCGAGTTGCTCCAGCTGGGCACAGCCCAGCGCCGCATTGAGATTGGGCAGCCGATAGTTGTAGCCCAGCTCGTCATGCACGTATTCGTAGGTATGCGGCTGCTTGGCGGTGGTGGTGAGGTGCTTGGCCCGCTCGCCCAGCGCCTGGTCGGCCAGCAGCATCCCGCCACCGCCGGTGGTGATCACCTTGTTGCCGTTGAAGCTCAGCGTGCCCAGATCACCGATGGTGCCGGTATGCCGCCCATAATAGGTGCTGCCCAGCGACTCGGCGGCGTCTTCCACCAGCGGCAAGCCCCAGTCGCGGCACACACGCATCAGGCCGTCTAGGTCTGCCGGATGGCCAAAGGTGTGCATCGGCAGACAGGCGCGGATAGCGCCATCATCCTCTCGCCTGCGGCAGTCGCCATTGTCGTCACGGTAGGCGTGGGCCTCGAGCCACGTTGCCAGCGCGGTAGGCGATAGCCCCAGGGTGTGTCGGTCCACATCGACGAAGATCGGCATCGCGCCGCAGTAGGCAATGGCATTGCAGGTCGCCACGAAGGTCAGCGGCTGGGTGATCACATAGTCGCCCGGCCCCACGCCTACCAGGCGCAGTGCCACGTGCAGCGCCGCCGTCCCGTTGACCGTGGCCACCGCCCGCGGGCTGCCGGTGTAGGCCGCCATATCTTGCTCGAAGCGGTCCACGAAGGCACCAACGCTGGAGACGAAGGTGGAATCGATGGTCTCGCCCACGTAGGCCTTTTCATTACCGCTGAATACCGGGGCATGCAGCGGGATGAAGGCGTTGGTGCGATAGTGGTCGCGCACGAAGTCGATCAATGGTTGCAGCATTGCAGCACTCAAACGTTGTAGAGATCGGCCTTGTACTTGGCCAGATGGTGCGGCTGGGTGAACCAGTCAATGGTCTTCTGCAGTCCGGCACGGATATCGTGCTGCGGAGAAAAACCGGTCAGTTCGCGAATCCGGGTATTGTCCCCCCACAGTCGGAAGACCTCGGACTTGCCCGGCCGCAGGCGCTGCTCATCGGTGATGAACTCGACATCGCTGCCCATCAGTTCACGAATGACGTTGAGCGTATCGCCCACCGAGATCTCGTAGTTCGAGGCGATATTAACCGTCTGGCCCACGGCGGCTTCGCAGTTGGCCAGCGCCAGGAACCCTTGGCAGGTATCTTCGACATAGTTGAAGTCGCGGGTCGGCGAGACATCGCCAAGCTTGATCTGTTTCATGCCGTTGGCGATCTGGCTGATGATGGTCGGAATCACCGCCCGCGCCGACTGGCGCGGCCCATAGGTATTGAAGGGCCTCGCCACGGTCACCGGCAGATCGAAAGCATTGTAGAAGCTCATCGCCATGGCGTCTGCGGCGATCTTCGAGGCGCTGTAAGGCGACTGCGGCTGCAGCGGATGGTCCTCGTCGATTGGGACGTACTGAGCCGTCCCGTATACCTCGCTGGTCGAAGTGTGAATCACCCGCTTAACGCCATTTTCGAGCGCCGCCTGGCAGATATTCAACGTGCCCTTGATATTGGTATCCACGTAGCTATCCGGTGCTACGTAGGAGTAGGGAATCGCAATCAGCGCCGCCAGGTGATAAATAACATCGATGTCTTTGGTGATGTGCTTGCAGTAGTGCGGGTCACGTACATCTCCGTTGAGTACCTCGATCTCGTTGAGACAGTCAACATCTTCCAGCCAACCCCAGTTGTTGAAAGAATTGTACTGGGAAAGCGCCTTGACCTTATAGCCTTGACGGACGAGAAGCTCGGTCAGGTGGGAGCCGATGAAACCGTCAGCGCCAGTAATCAACACAGTTTGCTTCATTACGAAAAATTCCGTCTCGATAACATGTTACGCATGCTCGGCCATGCGCTGGAAGATGGTGTTACGCTCGGCCAGTTCGCCATAGGTGCCCTGATCAACTACTCGGCCCTCGGCCAGCAGATAGATCGAGTCGCACTGCTTAACCGTGGCCAGGCGGTGGGCGATCATGATGATGGTTTTTTTGCCGGAGAAATCATGGATGGCATCCATGATCAGCTTTTCGGTGATGCCATCCAGAGCGCTGGTGGCCTCATCCAGCACCAGCACATCGGCATCGTGATAAAGCGCTCGGGCAATGCCGATACGCTGGCGCTGGCCGCCGGAGAGCTGCACCCCGCGCTCACCCACGCGAGTTTCCAGGCCGTCGGGTAGTTCAGCCAGAAGTTCATCGAGATGCGCCATGCTGGCCGCCTGGCGCACTTTACCCTCGTCGATAGACTCCGGCGGGAGGCCGAAAGCGATATTTTCCCTGATAGAGCTATCAGCGAGGAAAATCGCTTGGGGCACGAAGCCCAAACTATTCTGCCAGGCGCGGCGGTTCGCGTCGGTGAGCGGCTGGCCGTCGATCAGAATCTGACCCTGCTGGGGCTCAATCAGGCCCAGCAGCAGGTCGATGGCGGTGGACTTACCCGAGCCGGAAGCCCCCACCAGGCCGATCACCTTATTGGTAGGGATTTCCAGATTCAGCCCTTTCAGCGCCGGCTCTTGTTTACCAGGGTAGGTAAAGGTGACGTTGGTCAGCTGGATAGTCTGCTTGGGCGCCAGGCGCTGCTCTGTGCGTTCCTGCTCGGTAAGCGGTTTCCGGATGCTCTCCCGGCTACTGGCATAGAGGTCATCTCGCAGGGCATCGAAGGCCGCCAAGTTACCGCGGATCTGCGATAGGCTGGTATAGACCTGCTGGAAGGCGGGCAGCAGTTTGAAACCGGCCAGGGCATAAACAGATAGCACTGGAAGAATTGAACCCAGATTGCCTTCATGCGAGGCCAGCAGATAGAGGATCAGGAAGATCACACTGCCGAAGGCGACCAGTTCCATGGCATACCGCGGTACTTGGCCCATAGCCTGGGTGGTGCCCTGGGCTTCGGCGAAGCGTTCGCTAGCGCCATCAAAACGGTCGGTGAAGACCTGCTGACGGCCCAGCAGCAGCGCATCCTTGATGCCGCCAAAACCTTCCCCCATAAGCTTGAAACGAAGCTGCTGGGCCTCTGAAATACTTTTGCCGTTACGGATCAGGCGCCGGCGTACGGTGCGAAAGAGCAACACATAGGCCAGGGAGAAGATTGCCAGCCCCGCCAGCGCCACCACCGGGTTGTAGAGAAAGATTGCCACCGTCATGAACAGCGCCATCACCAGCTTAGCGTTCATCTGCATCAGCGGGTTAATGATGTTGTTTGTGATGCGCTGGCATTCTTGGGCGATCTGGTTTGTGAGCTGGCTGCTGCTGCCACTAGCGTGAAATAGCCAGGGCTGATGCATATAGTGCCGGTAGAGCCGACTGCTGAGCTCTGCCCCCACCCGTGCACCATACATGGAGAGCCGCCAGATGGTGTACATGGAGGTCAGCGCCGCACCAGTCAGTATTACCAGCACGCCAATGCCTAGCCAGAAGAGGAAAGTACGGGGCTCCTCGAAGCCGCTGGCCCGGTAAAGCTCGGCCATCATCCCTTCGCCCTGCAGCTGGCTCATGTCACCCACCAGCGCCATAAATGGCCCAATGGAGATGACGCCGGCGATCTCGGCGAAGGACATCAGCATCACTAGGATTTGCAGGCGCAGAAGTTTCTTGCGCTGCTCGGTGGTGAGCAGGGAGTAGAGTTCTTTCAGGCTTGTGAACATAGAGAGGCTTTCAAACTTTCGTGGGCTCTTGGGTCAGACCCCTGACGAGTCGGGGTGCCTGTGTTGCGCTGAGTGATTGCGCTGTGCTCGCCGCCGGGAGTCTGACCCGGCGAGGGCTGGTGTTGGTGGCCTCATGGCCTCTTTGGTCAGACCCCTGGCTAGTCGGGGTGCCTGTGTTGTGCAGTGTGCTGACGCTGTGCTCGCCGCCGGGAGTCTGACCCGGCGAGGGCTGGTGTTGGTGGCCTCGTGGCCTCTTGGGTCAGACCCCTGGCAAATCGGGGTGCTTGTGTTGTGCAGATTGCCGGGGCTGTGTTCGCCGCCGGGAGTCTGACCCGGCGAGGGCTGGGGTTGGTGGCCTCGTGGGCTCTTGGGTCAGACCCCTGGCAAATCGGGGTGCTTGTGTTGTGCAGTGTGCCGGAGCTGTGCTCGCCGCCGGGAGTCTGACCCGGCGAGGGCTGGTGTTGGTGGCCTCGTGGGCTCTTGGGTCAGACCCCTGGCAAAACGGGGTGCTTGTGTTGTGCATACTGCCGGGGCTGTGTTTGCCGCCGGGAGTCTGACCCGGCGAGGGCCTAGTGTTGGTGGCCTCGAGGCCTCTTGGGTCAGACCCCTGGCAAGTCGGGGTGCCTGTGTTGGTGCAGTGTGCCGGGGCTGTGGTCTCCGCCGGGAGTCTGACCCGGCGAGGGCTGGTGTTGGTGGCCTCGTGGGCTCTTGGGTCAGACCCCTGGCAAATCGCCGCTGGGAGTCTGACCCGGCGAGGGCTGGTGTTGGTGGCCTCGAGGCCTCTTGGGTCAGACCCCTGGCAAGTCGGGGTGCCTGTGTTGCGCAGCATGCCGGGGCTGTGCTCGCCGCCGGGAGTCTGACCCGGCGAGGGCTGGTGTTAGTGGCACCGCTTTCGCGCAATAAATTGCGCTCCCACAAGGGAGAAACTTGACTCTGCGGGGTTATCCGCTTGCCAGATCGGCGCGGCGCGGTGAGGCTCCTTGGCCTCCGCTATGCGTTTAATTTTCTGATTTAGCTGGAAACTGATGATGAGCAACGACTTGTTGGCTTTCATGGATTGAGTAGGCGATACGTTCGGTGAAGCTTTTCGAGCTTGGCGATGTCGGTGTCCTGGGAGGCCAGCTCGAGGTCGTTACATTTGGCACTGGCCAGGTGGAAGACATCGAACTTGTGCTTTTCCAGATTGCGCTTTTCGCGGCTATCTTCAGCATGGAACTTGTCAAGGCGGTACCGTTCCCTGCTGTTGGATCAGCGACAGCAGACGCTGCTAGGCCTGCTTCTGCTCCTCAGCTGACATCCGCTCGCGCTTCATGCGATTGAGGTCGATGCCGAAGGCATCCTTGAGCACGTCGATCATGGCGGCCTTGTCCGGTGCGGCGATACGACCGGCCCGCACCACGCCACACTCATCGCGCTGCAGGCGGTAGGCTTCGCCTTCATGCAGCTGCGAGATCACCAGCGAAGAATGGGTCGAGACGATGAAACGGGTATGGGGAAACAGCGCCTTCAGCAACGGGATGATGCGCACTTGCCAGGCCAAGTGCAGGTGGCTTTCGATCTCGTCGATCAACACGATGCCCTTGACATGCTGCAGCCGCGTTTCGTTGGTGAAGTACCCGTAACCGGAAACAATGGCCTGCAGCAGCTTAAGGAGCGAAGCGAAGCCAGAGCTGAGATGCGAAAGTTCACGCTTCTGGCCCTCCACCTTCAGGCTGACCCGGCTGTCGCCGCTGATTTCCAGAAACTCGGGATCTATTCGATCATCGATCTGGTTCAGCAGCCTGAGCAGTGTATGAATCTCGACTTCGCGGTTGTCTTCCTTCTTCTGATAGGGGTTGGCCGACTGGGCCAGGCTAATAAACCACTGCTCTATGCCCACCTGCATGTTGAGGCTGGTGAACTGGCTGGCCATGCCCTGGAAGACCTGCTTGAGGTACCCCTCGCGGCGCTGCTGCAGGGTGCGAATCGCCGGCGGCTGGTGGCTTTCATGCTGGATGAAACCGCGGTTCTGGGAGCCCAGGAATATCACCGGCTGCTCATGCATGGCGAGCTGGTTCTCTGCTTGCCAGCGCGAGACCTGCGTCGCACTTTTAGCACGAACCAACTTATTTTCTTGGTCATCAAGCCGATCGAAAACCAACGTGTCAGGTTGGAGTATCACCTGCCTTTCTAACACCTTGCCTACCAGGCGATTGCTCAAGAAATGGTATTGGAAAAGCGCTTCGAGGGCCTTGGTCTTGCCGATGCCGTTAGCACCAATAAGAGTCGTGACCCGCTGACTTTGGTCTAACTGAAGTTCGACGTGACCCACACCACGCAGCCCTTCGATTCGCAGCTCTGATGCCGATGATTGGTGTTGACTGTGGTGGTTATTCATGGGTCACCCTTATCAACGAGAACTGGCCTTTTCTTTTTTGTTTTCAAGCCGCCGACGCGTTGCTAAACGCTTGGCAGCGAACTTGGCCTCGACGTCGGCAGCGGGGATCAGGTTGCCGGCGTTGGCGGCGTTGGCGGCGTCATCAACGCGGGAGCCGAAGAGCCGGACAACGGCCTCCTTGCCGAAGATATCGGCAGCGGCCGCCTTGATGACATCGATGTCGTGCTGATTCAGACGCATAGCTCAGCGGTTGAAGACCTCATCGAGTGTGTTGGCGGTGAGGATCCTGGCTACCCAGGTATCCAGCTGTTCGTCACTGGCTTGCTTCAGGCGCTCATCGACCCAGGCGGGAAGCTCGCTGAACTTCAGCTCGATCTGTTTGCGTAGCGTGCCTTCCACCCCTTCGTGCCGGCCTTTCTGCATGCTTTCTGTTTGCAAACGCTCTACCAGTCCGGTCATGGCGGTGCTCTCCTGCGGATAGCGGGATTCGTAGAGTTGCCACTCGGCATCACTCAATCCCGTGTAAATATCGACAAAATCCAAGTATTTGATCCGCTTCTCGATGTCGGGTTCCAGCGTTAGCAGGCCCTCGATCGCCTTGGCATAGATGTCGACCTACTGTTCCGGGGTCCACTGCATGTTAGGCAGGTTAAGGCGGGCTACAAGATTGTCGCTATCAAGGTACCGCGCGGCGGGAGTCGCCGCCAGGGAGTCTGACCCGGCGAGGGCTGGGGTTGGTGGCCTCGTGGCCTCTTGGGTCAGACCCCTGACAAGTCGGGGTGCCTATGTTGTGCTGCGTGCCGGCGCTGTGCCCACCGCCGGGAGTCTGACCCGGCGAGGGCTGGGGTTGGTGACACCGCTTTCGCGCAGCAAGTCGAGGCGTCGAACCGTGCGCTGCTACAAGAGTCCTGCTTACTGCTCGGTGAACAGGGCGTCGAGGGTGTCGGCGGTGAGGATTCTGGCCACCCAGGCGTCTAGCTGTTCGTCGCTGGCCTGTGCCAGTCGCTCATCGGCCCAGGCAGGAAGATCACCGAATTTCATCTCGATCTGTTTGCGTAGGGTGCCTTCGACTCCTTCGTGGCGGCCCTGCTGCATGCCCTTCTGCATGCCCTGCTGCATGCTTTCTGTTTGCAAACGCTCAACCAATCCAGTCATGGCGGTGCTCTCCTGCGGATAGCGGGATTCGTAGAGTTGCCACTCGGCATCACTCAATCCCGTGTAAATATCGACAAAATCCAAGTATTTGATCCGCTTCTCGATATCGGGTTCCAGCGTTGGTACATCCAACTCGCGAAAGCGCTCGCCTAGCCGCTCCTTGAGTTGCTCCTGGCGCAGCGGGGTGATGGTCACGCTGGCATCGATATCCTGCGCCTCGTTAGCGGCGAAGAAGGCCAGCGCCTCACGCGGATAGTCGAGAATCAGGTTCTTGAAGTTCTGGTCGTGGTTGATAGGACGTGCCATGGCGCTTGCGCTCCTTCTGTTCCCTGCACATGTGGCACCGCTATATGAATCTGCCCTCGCCGGTGAAGAGCATGCCGGTGCGCGCGGTGATGCGCGGCATTCGCCGCTCCGCCGGTACCCGCCAGAAGGAGGCGCCGCCGCTGCTGCTTGAGGACCTGCACTACCTGCTGGATCATATCGATCGCACTGACCTGCGCGGCAAGCGCGATAGCGCCCTCTTTGCTCTCTCCTTCCACGGCGCCTTTCGGCGTAGCGAGGTGGTGGCGCTCTACCTGGAGGATATCCAGTGGGAGGCCCGCGGTATTCTGGTGGGCCTGCGGCGCAGCAAGACCAATCAGGAGGGGGCCGAAGAGACCAAGGCCATCCTCCGCGCGCCTGACGGTTTCCCCTACTGCCCCGTTCGGATGCTGGAGGCCTGGCTTGCGGCCTCGGGTATCTGGCGAGGTGCGGTGTTTCGCAGCATCAGCCTGAGCGGGAAGCTGGGTGCCGGTCGGCTGACCGGCGGCGTGGTGGCCCAGCGTCTGGCGCATCACCTGGTGGCGGCCGGCATGGCCGATCGTGGCTTCTCTCCGCATAGTTTTCGGGCCGGCTTTATCACCGAGGCACATCGTCGCGGCAAGGAGGCAGTGGATATCAAGCGCGTCAGCGGTCACCGTTCCCAGAGTACCTTCGAGCGCTATATCCGGCGTAGCGATGCGTTTGAGGACCATGCCGGGGATTTTTACGGCGGCGTGGAGGAGGCGCTGCCCTGGGTGTATTGGCGGTGAGGCTAAGGCGTCACAGCGTTTGTAGCTGTTCAACTTGCGAAATAAGACTTCTGGCAAACCGTTTCAGGACCGAGAGGTTGTCATGTGCCGTCATCAGTGACACATATAGTACGTCAGAATCCTCGATATATTCGTGAATCATCTTATTACGCAGCTGACGCAAATTTACCCATTGATCAGCTGAGTCAAGCCATCCGTACTTTTCCGCCTTGTTGAGGTTGATCAACAGAGCACTTGCTGGCTCTCCCAATGCCTTGAGAAGGGCCGGGAGCAGCTTGTCGCCGACCGTATCCTGTAGACGACAGAAACGACTAGTGAAGGCTTCGATTGTCAAGGCCAGTGCGGGATTGTTATCCAGGCCTTCGACTGATTCACGCGTCAGAGGCGGGCTGAAAGCCTGCTCATCGGCATACTCGAGGTGGGTAATTTCCTTACCGGCGACCCTCACAAGGAAGGACAGTCTTTCGGCAGTTTCCGGCGATAGCGTCATTGCTTGCTCCTCACAGCCGGATGCCCTGCTCCCGGGCGATCTCGTGGATCGGAAAACGCTTTAACCCGGGAGCCTCCAGCAGAACATCGATCTTCTGCTCCCCGAGTTTCATGATGATAGACCCTTCGAGGCGTGCACAGTCCCAGGCCGGGTTATCGAGGGGCTGGGTGACCGTGACCATCAGGTCGATGTCGCCGCCCCTGGCAGCGTCATCAACGCGCGAGCCAAAGAGCCGGACCTCGGCCTCCTTGCCGAAGATATCGGCAGTGGCCGCCTTGATGACATCGATGTCGTGTTGATTCAGTCGCATGGCTGCTTGTGGCTCACTTGGGTGAGACCCCTGGCAAGTCGAGGCGTGCGCTCCCACAAAGACACGTGGCACCGCTTTCGC
Source organism: Halomonas tibetensis (assembly GCF_042643535.1). Classification (NCBI taxonomy): domain Bacteria; kingdom Pseudomonadati; phylum Pseudomonadota; class Gammaproteobacteria; order Oceanospirillales; family Halomonadaceae; genus Halomonas; species Halomonas tibetensis. The sequence goes on along the minus strand of NZ_JBHRSQ010000011.1, from coordinate 155,389 downwards.
GCAATAAATTGCGCTCCCACAGGGATGCCCCGCCCCTCGCCCCTCGCCCCTCGCCCCTCGCCCCTCGCCCCTCGCCCCTCGCTCCTCACTTATACGAATAGTTGTAGTAGCCGTAGCCGTAATAGGTGGCGGCTTTGCGCTCCATGGCGTTGAGGATGACGCCCTTGACGGTCACGCCGGCGTTTTCCAGCCGGCGGGTGGCGATCTGCAGTTCACGCACCGGGTTCTGCTGGAAGCGGGCAACCATCAGGGTGGTGCCACACTGGTGCCCGATGATGGCGGCGTCGGTCACCGCCAGGATCGGCGGGGTGTCGATGATGATCAGGTCATACTGCTGGCTGACCGCTTCCATGAACTCGCTGAAGCGGGCGTTCATCAGCAGCTCCGAAGGGTTGGGCGGCGATTCGCCACGCGCGATATAGTGAAACCCTTCCATGTTGCTGCTGCGGATGACGTCGTTGAGCCCGAGCTTGCCGGTTAGCAGTTCGGAAAGCCCTTCCTTGCTGCGACCGCCGAAGGCGTTGTGAATATGCCCCTTGCGCATATCGGCATCCACCACCAGCACCCGCTGGCCGGCCTGGGCACACACGGCCCCCAGGTTGATGGAAACAAAACTCTTGCCCACCGAGGGGCTGGGGCCGGTGATCACCAGGCGGTTGTCGGTGGCTTCCAGCATGGCGAAGTGCAGGCTGGTGCGCAGGCCGCGCAGCGCCTCGATGGAATTATCCGCCGGGGCACGCTCGGCCAGCACCGCCGTCGCGACCTGGCTGGCGTGTCTGTCACGCTTGTGTTTGACCCGGCGAGTCAGCTTGTTCTGGTCGTCGGAGAGCGGCACGGTGGCATAGACGGGCATGCCGGCGTCTTCGATCTGCTCCGGCGATTCTACACCGCGGTTGAGCAGGCCACGCACCAGCACGATCCCCACGGCCAGCATGCCGCCCAGCAGGGTGGCCAGCACCACGATCAGCGGTTTCTTGGGCTCGATGGGCTCGCTGCCCACCAGCGCCTCGTCGATGATGCGCACGTTGCCTACGGTGCCGGCGCGGGCGACCTGCAGCTCCTGCATCTTGTTGAGCACGTTGACGTAGATGGCCTGGGTCACTTCCACGTCGCGGGTGCGGCTGACGATCTCCTGCTGGGCGGCGGGCAGCTGACTGACCCGCTCGTTGAGCTCAGCGCGCTGCGTCTGCAGCTGGCGCTTCTGGCGCAGCAGCGACTGATAGCTGGGGTGGTTGGGCGTAAAGCGCTGGGCCAGCTCGGCCTCCTGGAACTCCAGTTCGTTGAGCTGGCGCTCGACCTCGATGAACTGCTGGATCACCGCCTGAGCTTCACTGGAGAGATCGACGCTATCCTGCTGAACCCGATAGTCGTTGAGGGAGTCCTCCGCCACGGAGAGCTGGGCGCGCAGCTCGGGGGCCTGCTCTTCCAGGAAATCCAGGCTCTGCTCGGCTTCGGCGGACTGACGCTCGACGTTCTGGGTCAGGAAGGTTTCGGTGACGGCGTCCAGTGATGCGCGGATCTCGTCGCGATCTGTGCCGGTCAGGGTCAGGCGCAGCATGCCGGTGCTGGCACTGCGACCTCCCCCCACCTCGTTGACGCTGAGGCGATTGCTGAGGGCGCGGATGGCGGTGGAGCGGGTGCGCTTGGTCAGGATGAATTCGGCACCCTCCGGCGCGGTGAGTTCGGCCACGCGCAGGGTAATGGCGCCGTTGTCGGCGCGGGTCAGCTGCCCGACCTCACCGGTGCCCAGCTGGCGATCCTCGATGCGCAGCCGGTAGCCGCCGTCGCCTGTGGATGTCAGGAAGATCGGTGTGTCGCGCAGGGCGTCGCTGACGCCAAACCGGCCCACCTCGATGCGCTCGCCTCCCCAGATATAGGGCTTGCCGGCCATGACATCGGGCCGCGGTATCTGTCGGCGAAGCACGAAGTCGCCGATGATCGGCAGGGCACGGGGCCGCACCACGGTATCGAGTTCGACCCGATCGACCACCTGGCCCAGTACCATGCGCGATTGCAGGATCTGCACCTCGGCCGAGGTGGACGATTCGGTTTCCTGGCCGAACACATCGCCCAGGTCGCCCAGCGGGCTGAGGGAAGACCGCTGCTCGACCTGCACCAGCGCATCGCCCTGATAGACCGGCGCGGCGAGGATGGCATAGGCGGCACCGACCACGGCAAACAGCGCCGTGACCAGGATGATCAGCCATTTGTGGTCGAGGAGCAGGCCGAAGAGCCGACCGAGGTCGATTTCATCATCCGCCGGCGCAGCGGCGGCGGCCCGGGAAGGAGTCTGGGTGGGGTCAGTCATTGACGGTGCGCGTTCCGTAGCTAAGAAGTCAAGAAAGGGGGCGTGCTAGAGCCGCGTTGCCCAGGCGTCAGTGGCGTTGCGCAGCAACCCGTGCACATGCTCGAAGGCTTCTCGGCTCTTGCGATAGGGATCCGGGATGTCCGAGCTGCCGGGCAGCCACTGGCCCAGCATCATGGTCTTGCCCAGGGCCTCGGGGGCGAGCTCTCCCACGGCGCGGCGCTGGCCGCTGCTCATTACCAGGATCAGATCGGCGGCGGTGAGCATCTCGCGGGTGAGCTGGCGGGCGGCGTGGTCGGCAACGTCCAGGCCGTCGGCCTCGGCGAGGGCCCGGGCAGTGGGTTCCACGCCGTGCCCTACCAGCGCCCCCAGCCCGGCAGAGCCGATATCGCGCCCAGGCAGGGCGCGGGTCAGCATGGCCTGGGCCACCGGGCTGCGGCAGATATTACCGGTGCAAACAACAAGAAGTCGCTGAAACATGGCGGATAGGGACGTCAGGGAGGTTAGAGGTCGCGGGCGTCGGTCAGGCTTTCCGCCGTGGCGCCGGGCAGGCGAATCGACGGCAGCAGCAGGCTGATCACGCGGTTCCAGCGGGCGACCGGGGCGGTGGTCACGTAGACCACGTCCTGGGGCTCCAGCGCGAAACGGCTACCCAGCGTAAACGCGGCGGCGTTGCGCACGTCCAGCTGGTAGACGGTGGCGAGCTTGGCGCTGCCGGGGTCATTGCTGCGAATCACGAAGATGCCGGAGGCGCTGGCGCTGGTTTCGTTGATGCCGCCGCTGCGGGCCAGGGCGTCGGTCAGGCTCATGCGCTCATTGCCCAGCGAGATGTTGCCCGGAAGGCGGACCTGCCCCATCACCGCCACGGCCTGATTCTCGGCGCTGGGCACGTGCAGGATATCGCCCGGCTGCAGCAGGCGGTTCTGGGTCATGTCGCCGTTGCGCATCAGTGCATACAGCGAGATCTGTTCCTGCTGGCCATTGCGGTTGAGGTAGACGGCATGCCAATCGGCCCCGGGGTTGGCGCTGCCTACCTGGCTGATGGCGTCTACCAGGGTCAGGGGTACGCTGGTAATGGGCAGGCTCTTGGGCTCGCTGACCTCGCCGCTGAGGTAGACCTTCTTGGCGTTAAAGGCCGCCACGCTGACTTCGATCTGGGGCTCGGTGATAAAGCTTGCCAGGCGCCGGGTCAGCTCCTGACGGATCTCGTCGATGGTCTTGCCCTCGGCCGTCACCCGGCCGATATAGGGATAGAAGAAGGTACCGTCGGCCTGCACGCGGTTGCCCACCTCGGCGGCGCTGCGCTCGGTGCCGCCGGGGTTGGTGAGTTCGGGGTGGTCGTAGACGATGATGCTGAGGACATCCCCCGAGCCAATGCGATACTCGTAGTCGGCTAGCGCTTCCTGCAGCGCCGGATTGCTGGCGGATGGGTCAACCTTTTCGGCATGCCAGCTGGCGAGAAGCCCCGGGGTAATAGGCTCGACGTTCACCAGCTCATCGATGGGCGCGGTTTCGGAGCGGTAATCCATATGGCTGCCGGGGGCGAAGGCACAGCCGGCCAGCAGGCCCAGGGAGGCGAGGCTGAGCGTTGCGATCAACCGTCGGGAGTGGCGCATGATGACTTGGCGCGTGATGACTTGGCGCATGATGACGTGGCGCATGATGGTGGGGCCTCTCGAAATAGGGTTCGTCCGGACACGCTACCGCCCCGAGGTGACAAGGCGCATCCCCGAGGCCGGCATGATGCCCACCACCGCAGTGACAGGCGTGACTATTTGATCATTCAAGTTGATGATTCAAGCAGCAAATTAAAAAGCTCTAACGTAACAGTGACATAACGATTACATCGAGGATGATATCCTGCCCATATAGGGGGCGTATTCTAGCACGCCCACCCCCGGGAGCCCATGCGGAAGCATTGACTGGCATCAATTGTCGGCAATCTCTTACAAGCATGCGTAAATATTGGCGAACAGCCGTGGCTCGCACTACCATTGTCGTCACTCAAGCATTACCCTTCACTCTGAGCATTATTCTTTACTGACTGCACCACTGGGTGCTGAGTCACTCATCGACACGGAGTCACCCGATGATCAAGAAAACCTTCGCAATTGCCGCCATCGCCAGCCTGCTGGCCTCGCCCCTGGCCATTGCTCAGCAAGAAACCACTGGCGCCGCGACTGGTACCGGTACCGCTACAGGCACCGCTACTGGCGCCGGTACTGCGACAGGCGCCGGCACCGCGACTGCTGGGGGCGCTGCAGCTACCGGCGGTCTCACCGGGCTCGCGGCGGCCACTGGCCTTTCCACAACTGCCCTGGTCGTGGGTGGTGTTGTTGTCGCGGCAGGTGTCGCCGCAGCGGCAACCAGTTCCTCGTCTTCTTCCGGAACCAACTGATCGGGTCTGCGCATGCCATCTGATGTCACGCATTCCGCTACGATCGAGAGCCGCCCTGGGGCGGCTCTTTTACGTTGGCGGTTATCCCTTGTCGCTGGCGTCTTGTTGCTCACGGGCTGCACCAGTGCCGGGACCTCTCCCGTGATCGGTGCCATTCAGGACGGGCGGATGTCCAGCGACGCCATTGCGGCCCGGGCGGAATCGATTTCGTTTGCCAGCCTGCAGCTGGACGCCGGCGACCGCCGGGGCCTGGTGGTCATGGGCGCCCAGGCCGGCGACACGACGCTGTGGCCCACTGGCAACCAGGGGCTGGTCGCCTTGTATCGCGACGGCCTGCAGGCCACCGCCGGGCTGGCCCAGGATCTGTTGGACACCGGCTACCACCCGGCCACTGGCGACCCGGCACCGGCCGGCTATGTGCCTTGGCAGGAGGCCGAACCTGGCGCCTTCCAGCTCTCGCGCAGCTGGCAGACGCCCAACGGCGGCGTGGCCCGCCAGCGCGCGAGGGGTCAGCTGTCGTGCGGTGTGCCTGAGCTGCGCGAGATGCCGCTGACTCGTTTGGCGCTTCAGCGCTGCGAGCAGCAGCTGACCTGGGAGGATGGCCGGGTAACGAGCGCCACCCTGTGGCGGGATGCCGAGACGCTTAGGCTGTGGGCGGTGGCCGAGACTCCCTGGCCCGATGGACCACGAATCGAATGGGAGGTCGCGAGACCATGGTGGTAAGGCAAACGCCGCTCAGGCGCCGCCTGTCGTTGGCCTTGGCGGGGCTGGCCATGGCCGCTACCCCGGCCCTGGCCCAGACGCCAGCGGCGCCAAGCACCCTGGCCGAGGCGTGGCTCGCCCAGCTTGAGACCGACAATTCGCCGCTCACCTGGAGCTACAGCGTGGCGCTCCGCCAGGATACCGCCGCAACGCTGCCGGCGCGCCAGGGCCGCCTGTTGGCGGAGCTCGATACCTTGATGGCCAGCGCAACCATCGCCGGCAATGTGGCGCTTGCCGCTGGCCTGGTGAGTTGGCGCCAGGCACTGGCGGATGACGCGCCGCTGACCGGACGCACCCCGGGCCGCGTTGACCTGGCCTGGCTAGGCGCCAATCTGCGCAGCAACCCTCCCCTGGCCAGCTTGACGCACTGGGGCCACTGCCAGGTGCCGGGCTGGGTGGAAGTGTGGGGGCTGGACGGCGTCGAGCGCCGGCCTTGGCGAGGCGGGCTGGACCTGACGCAGCTGGTCAATGCCTTGCCCGCGGCGGCCATTCAGAACGCCGATACGGTCGCGGTGATCGACCCCCTCGGGCAGATACGCCGTCTCGGCATCGCTGCCTGGAATCGCGACAACACCCCGCTGGCCCCCGGCAGCCGCCTGATGGTGCAGCTGCCCAGCCGGCAGGGCCTTCGCAGCGCCCTGCCCTTCCCCGGCACCACGGTGGAAAGCGACCTGATCAACGCCCGCCTGCCCGCCTACCTCGCCACCCGGCTCCCGGGCGACTCATGCCGCCTGCAAGGCATCAAGGACGAACAGAGGAACGAACCATGAGGAACAAGCTCACCGTTGGGGTCAGACCCCAAAATCCGCTTAAGGGTCTGACCCCGGTGGCGGTGCTGCTGGCCGGGGTGGCCGGGCCGGTTCTGGCTGAGGGCTTGGCGGGGGAACTGGGCGCTGGCCAGAGCGATTTCGGGGGCGTGGGGCTGATGCAGACGCCTACCGCTCGAATGGCGCCGTTGGGCGCCATGAGCGTGACCTGGAGCCGAACGCAGCCCTATCGTCGCTACAACGTGTTCTTCCAGCCCACCGAGTGGTTCGAGGGCGGGTTTCGCTATGTCGAGGTGGAGAACCGCGAGTTCGTAGCCGCCGGCGACGGGCGCGCCAATCTCGACAAGGGCTTTGATATGAAGCTGCGCCTGCTCGAGGAGACCCGCTATTGGCCGCAGGTAGCGCTGGGCCTGCGCGACGTGGGCGGCACCACGCTGTTCGGCGCCGAGTACCTGGTGGCCAGCAAGCGCTGGTACGATTTCGACCTTACCCTGGGGCTGGGCTGGGGCTATCTGGGCAACCAGTCCGACGTGGATTCCCCCTTCGGCTGGGTGGCGGAGAGTTTCGATGAGCGACCGGGCCGGGCCGGCGGCGACCAGGGCGGCGAGTTCGCCGTGGATGCGCTGTTCCGGGGCCCCATGGCGCTGTTTGGCGGCGTGGAGTGGCAGACCCCCTGGCAGCCGCTGGTGCTGCAGCTTGAAGTGGAAGGCAACGACTACGCCAACGAGCCGCAGAACAACGATCAGGAACAGGACAGCCGAATGAACCTGGGGGCGCGCCTGGCGCTTTCCGACAACCTGGAGCTAAAGGCCGGCTGGCAGCGCGGCAACACCGCCATGGCCGGGCTGAGCTATAACATTGACCTGGCGGGGCTTAGCCAGGTCAAGGGCGACCCGGCGCTGGCCGACCCGGCCGCCCCGCCGCGGGAAAGCTGGTCGGCGGTGAGCCAGGAGCTCGAGGACGACGCCGGCATCCTGGTGTCGCGAATCACCCGCCAGGGGGGCGACATCACCGTGACCGGCGAGCCGACCACCTACCCCTCGCTGATGCACAGCGAGGTGCGCGCCGGACGCATCCTCAACGCCCAGGCCGACGACCAGGTGGAGCGTTTCCGCTTCCGCTGGGAAAATCGCGGCATGCCCCTGCGCGAGGGTGTGCACGACCGCCAGGCGCTGGTCGCAGCGGCAGGCGCCGAGGATCGCGAAGAGGACCACCTCTACGGGGTCTATGCCCATGCCGAACTGCGCGACAACCCCGGCGCCGAGGTGCTGCACGCGAATCCGCCGCAGCGCTTCCAGTGGAGCCTGGGGCCGCGGCTGGACCAGAACTTCGGCGGCCCGGACGGCTACCTCTACCGGCTGCTGGCGGTGCTCGAGGCGGAGTATCGCACCGACCGCAACGGCTGGTTCTCCGGGCAGCTGGCATGGACCGCCCTGGAAAACCTCGACGACTACGAGTACATCGCCGATTCCGATCTCCCGCGGGTGCGCACCTTTATCGGTGACTATCTGTCCGAATCGACCTTCGGGATCGAATCGCTGCAGTACACCCGCACCGCAAAGCTGGGCGATAACTGGTACGCCATGGGGTATGGCGGCCTGCTTGAGATGATGTACGCCGGTGTCGGCGGCGAGCTGATGTATCGTCCCTTCAACAGCCCCCTGGCGCTGGGCGTGGACATGAACTGGGTGCGCCAGCGCGAATTCGACCAGGGCTTCGGCCTGCGCGACTACGACGCCTGGACCGGGCATCTCACCGCCTACCTCGAGACGGGCATCGAGGACGTGCTGGCCCAGGTGAGCGTAGGCCGCTACCTGGCCGGGGACGTCGGCACAACGCTGGATCTCTCTCGGGAGTTCGCGTCGGGCGTGCGGGTCGGCGCCTGGGGCACCTGGACCGACGCCGGCGACGCTTTCGGCGAAGGCGGCTTCGACAAGGGCCTCTACCTCTCGGTGCCCTTCAACGCGCTGTTTACCCGCTCCAGCCGCGACCGCGCCGACGTGGCCTGGCAACCGCTGACCCGAGACGGCGGCGCCACCCTGGAACGTCGCTACAACCTGTATGACGTTACCGAAGAACGCGACCTGGACGGCTACTGGGACGAACACGCCACCGCCTGGTAAATCGGGGTTGGTCAATCGGGGTCAGACCCCTAAATTCACTTAAGGGTCTGACCCCGAGGGGGAGTTAAGGTGGGGGTTAGAACGCGGCGACTTCGTCGGCGGTGAGTTCGCGCCATTCGCCGGGGGGCAGGCCGCCCAGCGCCAGCGGGCCGATGGATTCGCGGTGCAGGGCGGCGACGTGGCAGCCGATGGCGGCGAACATGCGCTTTACCTGGTGGTACTTGCCTTCAAAGAGGGTAAGTTCGGCCACGCTGGGCTCACGCATGGCCAGTTCCGCCGGGCGGGTGGGTTTGTCTTCGCCGTCCAGCGTGACGCCTTCGGCGAAGGCGGCCACGGCGCGTGCCAGCGCTTCCCCTTCCAGCGGCTCGTCCAGGGTCACCCGGTAGACCTTGCCCCAGCGATGCTTCGGGGAGGTCACCCGGTGGGACCACTGGCCGTCGTCGGTGAGCAGCACCAGGCCGGTGGTGTCCACGTCCAGGCGGCCCACCGTCTGCAGGCGTTCCGCCTTGGGCAGCGCCACCAGGTCGATGGCCCGCGGGTAGAGGGTGCGCCGGGCGGTGCACTCCACCCCGGCGGGCTTGTGCAGCATGAGATAGCGCAGCCCCACCAGCGCCAGCGGCTGGTCGTTCCAGGTCACGCGGTTGTCATCGCCGATCTGCATGGCGGGGTTCTTGACGATCTCGCCGTCGACGCTGACTTCTTCGCGGTGCAGGGCCTTCTTGGCCAGGCTACGGGTCAGTTCGGTGGTCTCGGCGAGAAAACGGTCCAGACGCATCAGTAGCCGACTCCATCGGATAGGGTGAAATGATCGGCATCGCGCCAGGCGGGAAATTTCTCGCGGAAGGCGCGAAGCTCCTCCAGCGACAGGGTCCCGGTCTTGATAAAGGCCTTGCCCTCGGGCTCGTCGATCAGCGCTTCGCCCTTGGCGTCGATCAGCATGGAATCGCCGGCATAGGGCAGCCCGTTGGCGTCTTCGCCGACGCGGTTGACGCCGATCACCGGGCAGAGGTTCTCGATGGCGCGGGCCTGCAGCAGGGTGCGCCAGGGGTGGCGCCGCGGCGCCGGCCAGTTGGCCACGCAGAGCAGGGCATCGTATTCGAAGTGCTCGTCCGGCGCCGGCTGCTGACGCAGCCAGACCGGGAAGCGCAGGTCATAGCAGACGCTGAGCAGCAGGCGAAAGCCCTTGAGCTCGACGATCACCCGCTCATGGCCCATGGCGTAGCGCTCGTGCTCGCCGGCCATGCGGAAGAGATGACGCTTGTCGTAGGTGGCCATTGAGCCGTCGGGGCGCGCCCAGGCCAGGCGGTTGAAGTAATTGCCGTTTTCGACCACTGCCACGCTGCCGGTGACCACGCAGCGGCGCTGCCAGGCCTGCTCCCGCAGCCAGGCGATGGTCTGGCTCTCGGCCATGGGTTCGGCCATTTCCCGGGAGTTCATGGTGAAGCCGGTGGCGAACATCTCGGGCAGCACGATCAGGTCGGTGTCGGCCTGGCCGAGATCGCCCAGGGTCTCCTCCAGCATCCGACAGTTGGCGTCGGGGTCTTCCCAGCGCAGGTCGCACTGCACCAGGGTCGCTCTCAGTTCGCTCATGGGGTGCTCCCGCTCAGGTAGGTGTCAGGGCGTTAGCGTACCCCAGGGCCGGCGCCACGTCAGCCGCTCCCGTGGCGGCGTGCCCAATAGCCTGCTAACGTACTCACTTCGATTCCCCGCCCTTCAGAGGCTCCATGCGCCCATCGCCCACTACCGCCCCCGATCGGGAGCCCGCCAAGGGGGTCGCCTTCGGCCTCTCCGCCTACATCATGTGGGGCTGTTTTCCGCTGTTCTTCGCTCTGTTCCAGGGGGTGCCGGCCTACGAGATCCTGATCCACCGGATCCTGTGGTCCTGTCTGTTCCTGGTGGGGCTGGTCACCCTGCTGCGGCGCTGGGCACCGATCCGCCAGGCCCTGAGCGAGCCGCGCCGGCTGGGCACGGTGCTGGGCTGTGCCGTGCTGATCGCGATCAACTGGGGGATTTATATCTATGCGGTGGAGACCCGCCAGGTGCTGCAGGCGAGCCTGGGCTACTTCATGACGCCGCTGGTCAACGTGGCGCTGGGCATGCTGGTGCTGCGCGAGACCATGCACCGGCTGCAGGCCATCGCGGTGGGGCTGGCCGCGCTGGCGATCCTGATCCAGCTGCTGATGCTCGGCGAGCTGCCGTGGATCAGCCTGGTGCTGGCGTTCTCCTTCGGCACCTATGGGCTCATGCGCAAGCAGGTGCCGCTGGATGGCCTCTCCGGGCTGTTCGTGGAGACCCTGCTGCTGCTGCCCGTGGCGCTGCTGACGCTGGGCTGGCTGGTGCAGGTCGATCTCTCCCACTTCCTGGGCGAAACCCGCACGACTCTGCTGCTGGTGGCCAGCGGGGTGATCACCGCCCTGCCCCTGCTGGCCTTTGCCGGCGCGGCGCGGCGGCTGCGCCTGGCCACCCTGGGCTTTCTGATGTACATCAACCCCACCATCCAGTTCGGCATCGCCCTGCTGGTGTTCGGCGAGCCCCTTACCGCGGCACAGCTGATTACCTTTCTGCTAATCTGGACCGGGCTTGCGCTCTACACCTGGTCGGCCTGGCAGAGCCGGACGCGCGCTCAGGCCTAGGGAAACGCGGCGTAACGCTTGCCGTAGCTGGCGGGCAGCTTTGGCACGAAACCGATATTCACGAAACCGACATTATAGTATCGATAAAAGGCCATACCGATACTATAATGTCGCCATGAAAACGAGACACGTTACCCTAAGCCCTAAAGCGTCCCTTTCGCTGCGCCTGCTTGCCGAGCTGATCGAAGAGGGAAGGCTTCGCAAGGGATGGACCCGAGACGAGCTCGCCGAGCGGGTGGGTGTCGGCGTGGTCACCATCCGTCAGGTCGCCAAGGGCTCCCCCCGGGTGGCCATCGGCACATACCTTGAAGCGGCGGCGCTGGTTGGCGTGTCGCTGTTTACCGATGACCTGGACACATTGAAGCAAGAACAGGCGACCCAGAGGGAACGGCTGACATTGCTCCCCAAGCGCGTTCGCCGCCAGACCCAGGAGTCCCTCGATGATGACTTCTAGCCGACGCGCCTATGTCTGGATCTGGCTTCCCGGGCAGACATCTCCCGTGGTCGCCGGTCTTGTCGAGCGCGATGATCAGGACCGCTATCGCTTTACCTATGGTCGTCGCTACCTCGCGCGCGATGATGCGATCGGGCTCTTCCCAGACGAGCTTCCCCTTCAGCCCGGGAACCAGACTCAGGCCGACGGTGCACTGCCCTCCTGCCTGCGTGACGCCTCCCCCGATGCATGGGGGCGTCGCGTCATCATCAACCGCCTGACCGGGCAGAAAGGCGATGCGGCTGATGGTGTCGACTTCAACGAGCTGGTCTACCTGCTGGAGTCCGGCTCGGACAGGATCGGTGCGTTGGATTTCCAGGAGTCTGCCACCGACTATCGGCCGCGAGAGAGCCAAACCGCCACCCTGGATGAACTGCAGGAAGCCTCAGCGTATGTGGAGGCAGGAGAACCGCTGCCTCCGGCGCTTGACCAGGCCATGCAGCACGGCAGCAGTATCGGCGGTGCCCGCCCCAAGGCCCTGCTGGACGATCGGGATCGCAAGCTGGTGGCAAAATTTTCTTCCAGCACCGACCTCTACAGCGTGGTGAAGGCCGAGTTCGTCGCCATGCGGCTCGCCAGGCAGGTGGGGCTCTATGTCGCTCCCGTCGAGATGGCTCGCTCACTGGGCAAGGATGTCCTGCTGGTGGAACGCTTCGACAGAGTGAAGGCCAAAGACGGCTGGAGTCGGCGCATTGTGCTGTCGGCCCTCACGCTACTCGGTCTGGACGAGATGATGGCCCGCTATGCCAGCTATGAGGATCTCGCCCATCGGATCCGAGGCGAGTTCGACCAGCCAAGGCAAACGCTGCGCGAGCTGTTCGGTCGCATCGTCTTCAACGTGCTCTGCGGCAATACCGACGACCATGCACGTAACCATGCTGCCTTCTGGGATGGCGCAAGCTATCGACTGACGCCGGCCTATGACATCTGTCCTCAGTCGCGAACCGGTGGCGAAGCCACCCAGGCCATGCTGCTGCATGGCCAGGAACGCCGCAGTCAGCTCGTCCATTGCCTGGCAGCCGCGGAGCGGCTCGGACTGAGCCATGCCCAGGCCCGTGAAATCATCAATCACCAAATCGCGACAATCCATGATAGCTGGGGTGCCATGTGCGACGAGGCCGACCTGAGCCCGGTCGACCGCAACTTCCTTTGGGGCAGACAGTTTCTGAATCCGTTTGCGTTGGAGGGCTATGCCGAGGCATGAGATGGCTCTCTCCTGGCGGCGCACTACTGACCAGAGCACGGATGTCTTGTCAGAAGACGGCTGCGCGCCCAGGCCTAGGGAAACGCGGCGTAACGCTTGCCGCCGCTGGCGGGCAGCCATCTCGGCATCGTCCGCATGACCGCTGCGCTGACGGCAGCATGATCATGAGTCCCTCGTTTTCTTTGAAAGCTCAAGAGACTTGCCCGGTGAGTCGAAAACAATCATTATTCGGCTCATAAAGTGAGTCGTAAAGATGCAAGCCGGCTCTACCGCCCCTCTGGAGATCTGGGATGACCGATCACACCACGACGTGGATCTGGCAGCACCCGGACTGGCCATGCTTCATATGGCGAGCCGCTGAGATCCAGCCTCGAGTGCAGGCGTGCTGGCGGGATCTCGGTATCCTTGTCGGCCGGACTGGGGCCCTGACGCCCACGGACGATCAGGACGCCGAAGCGAGAGCCGCCCTGGACACGCTGTTGCAGAGCATCGTCACGTCTTCGGCCATCGAAGGGGAGCGGCTCAATGTCGCCTCAGTCCGCTCGTCCTTGGCCCGGCGCCTTGGCATAGAAGAAGCGGAGGGAACGACCTCACCACGTTCCGAAGGCCTTGCGGAGTTGATGCTGGATGCCACCCTCAAGCCTGAGACGCCGTTGGACGCCGAGAGGCTGTTTCAGTGGCATCGATGGTTGCTCCCTGATGCTGACGTCGGCCTGACGACGCTGAGACCCGGGCAGTGGCGCGGGGTAGAGCCCATGCAGGTGGTCTCGGGCCGCCTCGATCGTCCCAAGGTGCATTTCGAGGCACCACCGCGAGAGGGGTTGGAACACGAGGTTGACCAGTTCCTCGCATGGTTCGAGTCCAGCCGGCATGATCCGACGCTGGATCCCCTGGTTCGGGCGGGCTTGGCACACGTCTGGTTTGTGACGCTGCATCCGTTTGAAGATGGTAACGGCCGGATTGCCCGAGCCATCGCCGACCGAGCCCTGGCGCAGGCGGATCAGCAGAGTATCCGCCTGTATGCCATGTCGGCGGCCATCCTGGAGCGTCGCGACGACTACTATCGTTGCCTAGAGGCGAGCCAGCGGGGCACGCCCGACCTGACCGCCTGGCTTGTCTGGTTCCTGGAGGTTCTGAATGCCACCTTGCTGGACGTTCTGAACCAGGTAGAGCGGACGCTGGCCAAAGCCCGCTTCTGGCAGCACTCCCGGGAGGCACGTCTGCTGCCCGAGCAGGTGAAGGTGCTGAACCGTTTGCTGGATGGCGGTGAGAGAGGCTTTGAGCACGGCATCAGTGCGTCGCAGTACCAGAAAGTCGCCAAGGTCAGTAAGGCAACCGCAACCCGCCACCTTGCTGACATGGTCGAGCAGGGCTGCTTGATAAAACTGCCTGGAGGGGGCCGCAGTACGCGCTACCTGGTGCCGGAGCAGTTCCGCCAAGGTAAGGAGCGGTAGGAGCCTTCACTGGGCGCGATAACCTATACGGCATGCAGAAGATGACCGCGCCGCAGCGCCGGCGGCAACAGTTGACCCATCGTGACCGGTCAGCTTACAAAACCAGAGCCAGCGAGAGACCGGTGAGCAAATCGGTCACGATCGCCGGAATGACCGGTCACGTTCGCCGGAATACGCAAGAATAGGGTGTCACACTAGAGACCTATTGATTGCTTTCCCTGCCATTGACGAGGCAATGCAGTTGCATTACCTTTAATGCATTACTTTTGCATTACCATTGAGCGGAGGCCAATCGTGAACACAGCTATTGAGGATGACTCCACCCTGACGAATCGTTACCAGACGACTGTTCCGGCATCGGTTCGCCGTGCGCTGAAGCTGAAGCGCCGCGATCGGATTCACTATGTGATTCGCCCCAATGGGGAAGTAGTGCTCACTCGAGCCCGCGATGAGTCCAGTCAAGACCCCGTAATTGCCAGCTTCCTGGCCTTCCTGGAGAGCGATCTACAGGAGCACCCGGAAAACATTCGTTCTGTCACTGCCAGCACCTTTGCCGAGGCTGAACGCCTGACTGCAGGCGTCGAGGTAGACCTCGATGAGGCGCTGCCAGAGGACGATGACGACGAATGAGCCCTCTAGAGATAAACGGATGGACGATTTACGCACATCCGCTGTTCCTAGAGCAGGTCGATGCGCTCACCGGCAAGGTGAAGCGACTGCAAGCAAAAGATCCGGACGGATATCGCAGCAAGCCAGCCACCAAGCGCCTGGCAGCGATTGTGAAGCTGGCCCTAAACGACATACCACAGGACCCCTCAGGCCCTCAGTATCGTCAAGAGAACACGCTCGGAACAGAGCATACCCATTGGCACCGGGCAAAGTTCTACCAGCAGTACCGGTTGTTCTTTCGCTACGACTTTGCTAACAAGATCCTGATTTACGCTTGGGTCAACGACGAATCTACCAAGCGCGCCTATGAAAGCAAACACGATGCTTATGCTGTCTTCCGCAAGATGCTCAGGAACGGTAACCCACCGGATAGCTGGGATGACTTACGGAGAGCGGCCATCAGTGATGGCGAACGCATCAAAACGCTTCTGGGAGCAGAGGAGGAAGATGAACCTTGACTATGACATGTAGGAGGCCTTCACCTCGTAATCCGTTCTCCAATTAGCCAGCCACTCTTCCACTTCGTCAGCGGTCGCCGGTAGCCTGGTAGTCCTCCCAGGCACTGAGTGTGCCCGCCGGAAGGCCTCCCGCCTTATCCACACGCTGGCCTTCCAGAAGAAAATCCAGAAGACGAGTAAGGCGGATCTCGAGCTGGCCGAAGCCAGATACCGCGCCTTGCTGAACGAGGTGAAACAATGAGCAATGAGACATTCGACAGCGTGTGGGACGCCATCGAGGACACTGCCGCCGAAGCGGAAAACATGAAGCTTCGCTCCGGTCTGATGATGGCCCTTGAGCAGCACATTACCCGGCAGGGCTGGACCCAGGGCGAAGCCGCGAAGCGGCTGGGCGTTACTCAACCCAGGGTGTCCGACCTGATGCGTGGAAAAATCCACCTGTTTGGTCTCGATACGCTGGTGAACATGGTGGTAGCAGCGGGGCTGCATATCGAAATGCGCGTACTCGACGCCGCGTAAGAAAACCTAAAGCAACGTAAGTAAACGTGCAACGTCCGCAGACCAGGGCAGCCAAGACGTACTGTTCGGTATCCCCCGCCAGTTCATCGAGCAGGAGGCGCGCCCCGGTGAGAGCTATGAGGATGCGGCTCTACGTCTTCTCCAGAAGAAGCGTGATCAGGCAGTGGAGGCCGAGCAAGCCTGACCCAGCAGTAATGCGGGCCCCCTTCCTCGGTGCTACCGGTACACCTCGCTCCGGTGAGCGATGCGCACGACCAGGATGCGAATTTCATCGTCCTCAATGTTAGCGATGATCCGATAGCTGCCCACGCGGTACCGCCACAGCTCTCCCAGCTGTCCTACCAGTGGTTTGCCGAGCTGACGGGGATCCTCCAGTGGTTGGATGCGTCCACGCAGGTAGTCTCGGATGCGCTTGGCGTCCGCATGGCCGATCTTCTTGAGCTGCTTGACCGCGTCATCGGTGAGTTCAATCCGCCAGGCCAAGGTCACGCTCCACATCGTCCAGGCTGTGGGTCGTCATCTCACCGCGACGGACCTGCTCCAAGGTCTTCTCGGCCAGGTAGATGTCCTCGAGGTCATCCAGGTGCTCCAGGATAGCCTCGCGGGCATAGAAGCTCTTGGTACGGCCGGTGGCCTTGGCCAGGGCCTCAAGACGCTCCTCAATTTCGCTAGGTAGGCGTAACGCCAACATGCTCGAGCCCTCCAATAGGCAATTTGATATACAAGTATAGCATATCGCGCCCAAACCAGTAGCGCCGGGCTGCCCAGAAGGGGGATACGCGCGGCACGTTCAGCCGGAGTGTCGGGCTGGCTGGCCTTCAGGGCGGCGTAAAGCGCCGTCTTGCTGACCCGGATCCGTGCTGCGGCCTCGCGAACGTTCAGCCCATTGGCCAGGTGCTCCCTTGCTCGCCTCAGCTTCTCGTCGGTGACGACGGGCTTGCGTCCCCCTTTGCGCCCACGGGCGGCGGCAGCGGCTAGCCCCGCCTTTGTGCGATCCCGGATCAGGTCGCGCTCGAACTGCCCCAGGGCGCCGAACACGTGGAAGATCAGCCGCCCACCCGGCGTGGTGGTATCGACGGCTTCGGTCAGCGACCGTCAGGCCGGGTCGTTCCGCCGTGGCCCCGGAGACGGTGTCATCGAAGATTCGCTCGCACCCCGCCTTGCGGAGCGCATCGGTCTGCAAGGCAGTGTCCTGCTCCGCCGTCGAGACCCGCGCATAGCCGATCAGCGCCAGTGACCGCCCTTTTGTCCATTAATCCGTCCGCCTACCTTATTGTCCGAAAACCCATCAAACAAGCCTATTTTCGGACAATGTCCGGGTTGGCCGTCTAATGATGGTTTCAGCTCACCAGGGTCGCCAGCTTGGCCAGTACGTCATCCATGACCTCTGGCGGAACGCTCTCCACCCATCGCCCCTGACGGGCTTCGATATCCAAGGTGCGCACCTGGCTGCACAACACGACGCCGGTGGTGGTCGTACCCGCATCGGCCAGCGACACCGTGAAGCCCCGGGAGCGAGCGAAACCGCCACCGTTGGTGATCGGCGTGACCAGGGGCGTGCCTGTGGCGAGGTTGAACGCGTCAGGTGACACGATCAACACCGGGCGCATGCCTTGCTGTTCATGGCCCCGAGTGGGGTTGAGCGAGACGAAATAGATGTCACCGCGCCGCATTACAGCAGCTCACGGCCGACGGGCTCGGCATCCAGCCACTCACGCTCGTCGGCAGACATGTCCGCCGTGGTGTCGCACTGGGCCAGCAGCTCCTCGAGGGAGTAACGGGGTTTCGCCGGCTCCACGACCAGGCGTCCGTGTTCGATCTCGATCTCGACCTGAGAGCCGGCGTGCAGATGCAGCTGATCGAGCAGTGCCCGCGGCACCGCCATCATGACGGAGCCGCCGACGCGGCGAAGATTGGTGGTGCTCATGTTGACCTCCTGAGCGGGTCGCGCTATTTAGTTATATAAAAATATAACTCATCGCTACGCACAGCGCAATCGGCTGCCCGGCGCGTCTCTAGGAACTGTCCGACTTCCAGCTAGAAGCTGGACAGTGTGACGTACCATCAGAGGCGCTACCAATCACGCTTACTGCGGGGCAAGAAAGGTCCGTTTCCTGCGCACGACAAGGTTTACGTGGCTTCTTTGCAGAAAACCGCCCCTCCAAGTACTCGCTGGCCGAGACCGGCGACATGGTGGCCGTCAACAGAGCGCTGGCCATCTTCCTGGGCTTTGCATGAGCGAAGCTGGTTGGCTGCCCAAGCCCGGGAGCCCTTCGGGCTCCATTCGCGCAGCAAAGCTGCGCTCCCACAAAGGGCCTTTCACCCTTACCCTAAGCAGCAAGCCTTGGTGGCATTCTCCTTCGCGCAGCGGAGCTGCGCTCCCACAAAGGGCCGTTCACTCCCACCGAAGGCAGCAAGCTTCGGTGGCGTTTTTCTTCGCGTAGCATTACCCGAAACCCCATCATACAGGTCTGTTCTCGGACTTTTTCCGGGTTGAGCGTCTGATGATCGTTTTCTGGACACCCTTTCCGTTGCATGTAACGGAGGAGCGCACTACCCTGTTACATGAAACGAACGGAGGATTCGCCATGGTGACAACCGACAACGTGAACAATCGGGTGAAGAAGCACCGGGCAGCCTTGCGTGCGGCCGGCCTGCGCCCGATCCAGATCTGGGTACCGGATACCCGACAACCCGGTTTCGCCGAAGAAGCCCGCCGCCAGTGCGCTGTCGTAGCCGCTGCCGACGCCGGGGATCAGGACCTGCAGGACTTCATGGACGCAGCACTACTGGACCTGGACGATGACGAGGTTGACGCATGAGGCGTGGTGACCTGGTGACCATTGCCCTGTCGGGTGACTTCGGGAAGCCGCGTCCCGCCCTCATCGTCCAGTCGGATCAGTTTGCCGGAACCGGCAGCGTGACGGTGCTGCTGCTATCCAGCACCCTGGTCGATGCGCCATTGATCCGTCTCGATGTTGAGCCCAACCCCGAGAATGGCTTGCAGAGAAGCTCCCAGATCATGGTGGACAAGCCCATGACGGTGAGGCGAGAGAGAGTTGGGGAGGCCTTCGGCCACCTCGATGACAGCGCCATAGTGGCCGTCAACAGAGCGCTGGCCGTCTTCCTGGGCTTTGCATAAGCGAAGCTGGTTGGCTGCCCAAGCCCGGGAGCCCTTCGGGCTCCATTCGCGCAGCGGAGCTGCGCTCCCACAAAGGGCCTCAACCCCCACCGGAGGCAGCAAGCCTCGGTGGCGTTTTTCTTCGCGCAGCATTACCCGAAACCCCATCATACAGGTCTGTTCTCGGACTTTTTCCAGGTTGGGCGTCTAACGATCGTTTGACGAACTAGATCAAAAGATCCAAAGTATCACTTGGTATTACCAAGTGATAGGGAAACCGCAATGGCAACATCGCTCAGGATCGACGATGCGTTGAAGGGACGTGTCCAACACCTTGCCAGTCAGCGCCGTCGCTCGCCACACTGGATCATGCTTGAAGCCATCCAGCAGTACGTTGAACGCGAGGAAGCCCGCGAGAACTTCAAGCAAGAAGCCTTGGCCTCCTGGGAGGCCTACAAGGAAACCGGTCGCCACCTGACCGGCGAGGAAGTGCGCATCTGGTTGAACACCTGGGGCAGCGATGACGAAAAGGACATACCTGGGTGCCACGAGTAATCATCACCGAAGGCGCTGCAGATGGCCTGGAACGGTGCCGGCGGTCCCTGGCCATCAAGAAAGAAGCCGGCTCCTGAATGGATGCCGGATTTTCAGCTTCACGCGCATAGGACTGCTGACACCGCGGTAACACCAACAAAACCCGGCGGTAGTCGCCGGTCTTGGTCGGTGTTACCCGAGAGCCCTGCGGGCTCCATTCGCGCAGCGGAGCTGCGCTCCCACAAAGGGCCCTTCACCCCCACCGGAAGCAGCAAGCCTCGGTGGCGTCTTCTTTCGCGCAGCAAAGCTGCGCTCCCACAAAGGGCCCTTCACCCTCACTGGAAGCAGCAAGCCTCGGTGGCGTCTTCTTTCGCGCAGCGGAGCTGCGCTCCCACAAAGGGCCCTTCACCCCCACCGGAAGCAGCAAGCCTCGGTGACTTCTTCCTTCGCGCAGCAAAGCTGCGCTCCCACAAAGGGCCTTTCACCCTCACTGGAAGCAGCAAGCCTCGGTGGCGTTTTTCTTCGCGTAGCGGAGCTGCGCTCCCACAAAGGACCCTTCACCCTCACTGGAAACAGCAAGCCTAGGTGGCACTCTCCTTCGCGCAGCGGAGCTGCGCTCCCACAAAGGGCCTTTCACCCTTACCCTAAGCAGCAAGCCTCGGTGGCGTCTTCCTTCGCGCAGCGGAGCTGCGCTCCCACAAAGGGCCCTTCACTCCCACAGGTTCAGTGCACCTCCACCAGGTTCAGTGCACCCCCACCCGCTTCAGGGCAGCCCTTCCCGGTTTAGCGCTGGCTGGCGGTGAGGGCTTGGTCGAGATCGGCGAGGATATCGTCGATGTGTTCGATGCCGATGGAGAGGCGCACCATGTCCGGGGTGACGCCGGCCTTGACCAGTTCTTCGTCGTTGAGCTGGCGGTGGGTGGTGGAGGCCGGGATCGAGGAGCAGGTCTTGGCGTCGCCGATGTTGACCAGGCGCAGGATCAAGTTGAGGGCGTCGTAGAAGCGTTCACCGGCTTCGCGGCCGCCCTGGATGCCGAAGCTGAGGATGCCGGAGGCGCGTCCGTTCATGTATTTCTGCGCCAGGGCGTGGTCCTTGTGGCTGGGCAGGCCGGCGTATTTCACCCAGCTGACCGCGGCGTGTCCTTCGAGGTATTCAGCCACGCGCTGGGCGTTGGCGCAGATCCGCTCCATGCGCAGCGAGAGCGTCTCCAGGCCTTGCAGCAGGTTCCAGGCCGCCTGGGCGGAGAGCGCCGCCCCCATGTTGCGCAGCGGCACTACGCGGGCGCGACCGATAAAGGCCGCTTCGCCGAGGTCCCGCGTGTAGCAGACCCCGTGGTAGGAGACGTCCGGCTCGTTGAGCAGCGGGAAGCGCTGGGCGTTTTCGGCCCAGGGGAACTTGCCGGAGTCGATGATCACGCCGCCCACGGTGGTGCCGTGGCCGCCGATGTACTTGGTGGCCGACTGCACGACGATATCGGCGCCGTGTTCGATGGGCCGCCACAGGAAGGGGGTCGGCACGGTGTTGTCGACGATCACCGGCACGCCGTGGCGATGAGCCGCCTCGGCGAGGCGGGCCAGGTCGACCACGCTGCCCGAGGGGTTGCCCACGGTTTCGCAGAAGACCGCCTTGGTGCGCGCGTCGATCAGCCCTTCGATGCCGTCGATGTCGTCCTTGTCGGCGAAGCGCACTTCGATGCCCTGGCGCGGCAGGGTGTGGGCGAAGAGGTTGTAGGTGCCGCCGTAGAGCTCGCTGATGGAGACGATGTTGTCGCCCGCCTCGGCAATAGTCTGGATGGCGTAGGTGATGGCCGCCATGCCCGAGGCTACCGCCAGGCCGGCGATGCCGCCTTCAAGGGCAGCGACGCGCTGCTCCAGCACGCCGCAGGTGGGGTTCATGATCCGCGAGTAGATATTGCCCTCGACCTTGAGGTCGAAGAGATCCGCGGCATGCTGGGCGCTGTCGAAGGAGAACGAGGTGGTCTGGTGGATGGGAACCGCCACCGAGTGCTGATCGTCGGGGGTGTAGCCATGGTGCAGGGCGATGGTGTCGCGTTGCATAACGTGTCCTTGGATTGAAGGGGTGACAAGTC
The DNA here is from genome assembly GCF_042643535.1 of Halomonas tibetensis. Taxonomy (NCBI): domain Bacteria; kingdom Pseudomonadati; phylum Pseudomonadota; class Gammaproteobacteria; order Oceanospirillales; family Halomonadaceae; genus Halomonas; species Halomonas tibetensis. The sequence continues at coordinate 133,859 of NZ_JBHRSQ010000011.1, read as the reverse complement.
ACCCAATGCTAACCAACTCTGACTCGCGCCACTAATATCGTTTAGTCTCTGTCGCTATAACTTGACCACAACCCTTCACGACTGACCACGCCCTGACGGTGGCCCCACGGAGGCACATGCGGATGTTCAAGCGCTACCTGCCGATTCTCGCCTGGCTACCCCACTACAACCGACGGCTGGGCGCCGCCGACCTGCTGGCCGGGCTGATTGTCACCGTGATGGTGATTCCCCAGTCCCTGGCCTATGCGCTGCTCGCTGGCCTGCCCGCCGTGGTGGGGCTCTACGCCAGCATCCTGCCGGCGGTGCTGTATGCGCTGCTGGGCACCAGCCGCACCCTGGCGGTGGGGCCGGTGGCGATCATCGCGCTGATGACCGGGGCGGCGCTGTCCAGCGTGGCAAGCCCGGGGTCGCCGGAGTATCTGCAGGCGGCGCTGGTGCTGTCGCTGCTCTCCGGGCTGATTCTGACCGTGATGGGCCTGCTGCGCCTGGGCTTTTTCACCAACTTTCTAAGCCACCCGGTGATCGCCGGTTTTCTCTCCGCCTCGGGGATCCTGATCGCGGTGAGCCAGGCCGCCCACCTGCTGGGGGTCGAGGCCAGCGGCTATACCGCCATCGCCCTGCTGGGCAGCTTGGCGACTCGCCTGGGTGCCGTTCACTGGCCTACGCTGGCGCTGGGCGCCGGCACCCTGATCTTCCTGCTGCTGTGCCGGCGCTACGCCAAGGGGATGCTGCGCCACCTGGGCCTGGCCGAGACCGGCGCTGCCCTGCTGGCCCGCTCCGGCCCGGTGCTGGCGGTGGCGGCCACCACCGCGCTGAGCTGGCAGCTCGGCCTGGCCGAACTTGGCGTGGCGGTGGTCGGCGACATTCCCGGCGGGCTGCCGCCTCTCACCCTGCCCGGCGTCGATATCTCGCTGTGGCGCGCGCTGCTGGTGCCGGCGCTGTTGATCAGCGTGGTGGGCTTCGTGGAGTCGATCTCCATGGCCCAGATGCTGGCCGCCCGGCGGCGCCAGCGCATCTCGCCCAACCAGGAGCTGATTGGCCTGGGCGGGGCCAACCTGGCGGCGGCCTTCTCGGCGGGCATGCCGGTCACCGGGGGGCTGTCGCGCACCGTGATCAACGACGAGGCCGGCGCCCAGACCCCCATGGCGGGGCTGTTTGCGGCGCTGGGCATCGGCCTGGTGACCCTCGCCTTTACGCCGCTGCTGCAGCACCTGCCCATCGCGACCCTGGCCGCTACCATCACCGTGGCGGTGCTGACCCTGGTGGACATCCCGATGATCCGCCAGACCTGGCGCTACTCCCGGGCCGATTTCTCGGCCATGGCGGTGACCATCCTGCTGACCCTGGTGGAGGGAGTCGAGGCCGGCATCATCAGCGGGGTGCTGCTCTCCATGGGGCTGTTCCTCTACCGCACCAGCCGCCCCCATAGCGCCATCGTGGGCCGCATTCCGGGCACGGAGCACTTTCGCAGCGTGACGCGCCACGAGGTACAGACCCTGAGCCACGTGGCCTTTCTGCGCATCGACGAGAGCCTCTATTTCGCCAATGCCCGCTACCTGGAGGATACCGTCCACGCCATGGTGGTGCGCCGCCCCGGCCTGGAGCACGTGGTGCTGATCTGCTCGGCGGTGAACCTGATCGACGCTTCGGCCCTGGAGAGCCTGGACGCCATCAATGCCCGCCTGAAGGAGTCTGACGTCACCCTGCACCTGGCCGAGATCAAGGGCCCGGTGATGGACCGCCTCAAGCGCAGCGACTTCCTCGATGACCTGACCGGGCGCGTCTTCCTCAGCACCTACGCCGCCTGGCAGGCGCTGGGCAACCCGCCCGAATAGTCCTCGGCGTTCGCCGCCCGGGCATACAAGCCTGTAGGTAAAGGCTATGATGGGACAGCGCGCTACGCCCGGGGAACGCCGATCGACTGAGAAGGAGTCGCTGCACTATGGTTTCGAACGACGCCTCGAACGACGCCTCGCCCGGCCGACTCAACGAAACGGCCGGCCGACTGCAGATCAGCGGTGACTGGACCCTGGCGCACCACGGGGCGCTGAGACAGCAGGTGCGGGCCCGTTCCGGCGGCGTTGACACCGACGACGCGGTAGACCTCAGCGACCTGGCCGGTCTGGACACCGCCGGCGCCCGCCTGCTGGTGGAGCTGGTCGGCGCCGAGCGCATGGCGAACGTGGGCCAGTGGGCCGCCGATCTGCCCCGCTCTCGCCTGGCGCTGCTGGAGACCGTTGCCCAGGTGCTGCGCGAACCGCTGGAGCCCGAGACACCGCCCCGGGCGCCGCTGACCGACTGGCTGGTTGACGTGGGCGAGCGCGTCGGCGCCCTGTGGCACCAGCAGCGCCTGCTGCTGGCGTTTATCGGCCTGACCCTCACCACCCTCTTCGCCAACCTGCTGCGCCCCTGGCGCTGGCGGATGACCGCGCTGGTCTCCCACGTTCACCAGACCGGCCTGAACGCCGTGCCCATCGTCGCCCTGCTCACCTTCCTGGTGGGCGCCGTGGTGGCCTTTCTGGGGGCGACGGTGCTGCGCGACTTCGGCGCGACGATCTTTACCGTCAATCTGGTGGCCTTCGCGTTTCTGCGCGAGTTCGGGGTGCTGCTGGCCGCCATTCTTCTGGCCGGCCGCACCGCCAGCGCCTTCACCGCCCAGATCGGCGCCATGCAGGCCAACGAGGAGATCGACGCCATCCGCGCCCTGGGCCTGGACCCCATGGAGCTGCTGGTGCTGCCGCGCCTGCTGGCGATGATGATCACCCTGCCGATCCTGACCTTTATCGGCATGCTGTCCGGGATCCTGGGCGGTGCCATGGTGTGCATCTTCATGCTGGATATTTCGACCGCCCAGTTTCTCAGCATCCTGCAGCGCGACATCCCCCTGAACCACTTCCTGGTGGGCCTGGTCAAGGCGCCGATATTTGCCTTCCTGATCGCGGTGATCGGCTGCCTGGAGGGCTTCAAGGTCACCGGCAGCGCCCAGTCGGTGGGCGAGCACACCACGTCAAGCGTGGTGCAGTCGATCTTCATGGTGATCCTGCTCGACGCCGTGGCCGCGCTGTTCTTTATGGAGATGGGATGGTGATGGTCGACTCGGGGCTGACGGCAAACGCTGAAACGACAGACGCTGGAACAGGAACCGGGGCGGAGGCGGTGATTCGCGTGCGCGGGCTTTCCAACCGCTTCGGTACCCACGTGGTCCACGAAGATCTGGACCTGGACATCCGCCGGGGCGAGATCCTCGGCGTGGTGGGGGGCTCCGGCACCGGCAAGTCGGTGCTGTTGCGAAGCATCGTGGGGCTCAAGCGCCCCGATGCCGGCCGCGTGGAGATGTTCGGCGAGGACCTCACTGCCCTGCCGGCTCGGCGACGCTCCGAGTTGGAGCGCCGCTTCGGCGTGCTGTTCCAGCGCGGCGCGCTGTTTTCGTCGCTGGACCTGCAGGAGAACATCGCCCTGCCGCTGATGGAGCATGCCGGGCTGAGCCGCCGCGACGCCGAGGACCTGGCGCGCATGAAGCTGGCCCTGACCGGGCTGCCGCCCAACGCCGCGCTGCTGATGCCCTCGGAACTCTCCGGGGGAATGATCAAGCGGGCGGCGCTGGCCCGGGCCCTGGCGCTGGACCCGGAGGTGCTCTTCCTGGATGAGCCCACCGCCGGGCTGGACCCCATCGGGGCGGCCGACTTCGACCAGCTGATCATGACCCTGCGCGACGCCCTGGGGCTCAGCGTCTTCCTGGTCACCCACGACCTCGACACCCTGTATACCGCCTGCGACCGCGTCGCCGTACTCTCCCAGCGTCGCGTGCTGGTGGCCGACCGGCTGGCGGTGGTCGAGGCCAGCGACGACGCCTGGATTCGCGACTACTTCCATGGCCCGCGTGGCCGTGCGGCCGCCCAGGCAGCCGAGTCTCACACGCCGACAACCCCCGGGGAGAACACCTGATGGAAACCCGCGCCCACCACCTGGTGATCGGCCTGTTCACCGTCGTTGCCGTTGTCGCCGCCCTGGGCTTCGCCCTGTGGCTTGGCAAGGCCGCCACGGACCGCGAGATGACCTACTACGAGGTCCGCTTCGACCGCCCGGTGGGCGGCCTGGATACCGGCAACGCCGTTCTGTTCAGCGGCATCCGCGTCGGCGATGTCGCCGACCTGCGCCTGGACCCGGACGATCCGCGCCTGGTGCGCGCGCTGATCCGCATCGATGCCGACATTCCCATCCGCGAGGACACCAGCGCCAGCCTGGTGCTGGCCAACATCACCGGCAGCATGAACATCCAGCTGCAGGGTGGCGGCCCAGATCGGCCACGCCTGCAGGGCAGCTATGAGCATCCCCCGCTGATCCAGGCCGAGCCCTCGCCGCTGAGCTCGCTGCTGGCCGATGGCGAGACCCTGGTCAGCGGCGTCAACCAGCTGCTGATCAACGCCAACCGCCTGCTGTCCACCGACAACACCGACCGGGTCGAGCAGATACTGGTCAACCTGGAACAGCTCAGCGAGCAGCTGGCCGCGCGCAGCGGAGAACTGGGGGCGGTGGTCGACATCGCCGACCGCCTGGGCGAAGAAGCCAGCGAGCTGCTTCGGGCGCTGGCCGGCCTGAGCCAGAGCGCCGAGACCCTGGTCGATGCGGAAGGTCGCCAGGCCCTGGAGAGCGCAAGCCAGGCCATGGGCAGCCTGCAGGGCATGACCCGCCGCCTGGATACGCTGCTTGGCAACAACGAGGAGGCGCTGAGCCGGGGCATGCAGGGCCTGGGCGACCTGGGCCCGATATTCCGTGAGCTGCGCAACACCCTGGACAATCTGGGGCGGATCACCCGCCGACTGGAAGAGAACCCGGCCGATTTCCTGCTGGGCCGCGAACCGATCGAGGAATTTTCACCGTGAGACGCCGCCGCCCCATGCTTCAACGCCTGGCCCTGCTGGCCCTGGCGGGAATGCTCTCCGCCTGCACCCTGCTGCCGGAGCGCGAGCCCGACCGCCTTTATCTGCTGCCGGCCACTTCGCTTGCGCCCGTCGACGGGCCGCCGCTGGCGGTGCGCCTGCGGGTCGACACGCCCCAGGCGTCGGCGCTGCTCTCCGGGGCACGGATTCTGGTGATGCCGGCGCCCAACCGCCTGCAGGCCTATGCCGGCGCCCGCTGGAGCGACCGCATCCCGCTGCTGCTGCGCGATCGCCTGGTGGAGGGGCTGCGCGACCGCGGGCGGCTGAGCGCCCAGGACGACAACAGCCCGCTGGGGGCCGATGTCGCGCTGGTCAGCGATCTGCGCGCCTTTCAGAGCGTCTATCAACCGGGCATAGAACCGGGAATAGAACCGGGCATAGAACCGGGAATAGAACCGGGCATAGAACCGGGAATGGAACCGGGCTTGCCGGTGGTAGAAATTCGCCTGGACGCCACCCTGGTGGATGAGACCCAGCGCCAGCGGCTGGCCGAACGGCGCTTCGAGGCGCGAGAACCCACCACGGGCACCGACGTGCAGCAGGTGGTGGAGGCCTTCGGTAGAGCCGCTGATACCCTGGCCCGGGAAGTCGCCGAGTGGAGTGAGGGGATTCTCGAGAGGCGCTGATACCGGACACGCCAAGCCCGGACGGACGATGACAAAAGGCTGACGACAAACGAGCTAATGGGGGGCCATTTCCGAAGGATGCCGTCGATTACTCTGATCGACGATGTTCCGTTATGATATCGGTAAATGACGAGGATCACAGGCGATATGGATACGACTCTTCCGAGGCAGAACCTCGGCATCAGCGCCTACCGTTGGCTGAAGCAGGACATCATCCGCGGGGCCTTTCAGCCCGGCGAGAAGCTCCTGATGAGCCGACTCAAGGAGCGCTACGACCTGGGCGTGGGCCCCCTGCGCGAGGCCCTCTCCCAGCTGGTGGCCGAGCGCCTGGTGGTGGCGATCAGCCAGCGCGGCTACCGCGTCGCGCCCATGTCCCTGGCCGAGCTGGCCGACCTCTATGACGCCCGCGCCCAGCTCGAGAGCCTAGTGCTGCGGCTGGCCATCGAGCGTGGCGACGACGCCTGGGAGGCCGGCATTCTGGCCCGGGCCCACACGCTCTCCAAGGTCGTGGGAGTCAACACCCCCGACGAGCTGCTCGACGTCTGGGACGCGCGTCACAAGGCGTTCCATACCGCCATCGCCAGCGGCTGCCGCTCCCCCCACCTGCTGCAGGTACGCGAGGGCCTGTTCGACCAGGTGGAGCGCTACCGCCACCTGTGGCTGCGGGAAACCGTGTTCTCTGAGGAGGCCCTGGCGCGCAAGCGCGAGGAGCACGCCGCCCTGGTCGAGGTGATCCTGGCCCGCAACGCCGATCGCGCCGCCGAGATGATGCGCGAACACCTGATGACGCCGGTGCCGATCATCACCGAGGCCATGCAGCGCCAAGGGCTGGCGTGACCGTCTTCGATCCGCGGGCGGATCTTTCAGGCGTCTTTTGCTGTCATACACTCGTCATCCTTGGGTGACAGGCTGATATTGCCGCTTTAAGCTGATGTGAGCCGATGCCATACCATCACCGCCCGAGCATGGGCACGCCGGAGACGACGAGATGCCCCACCTGCTGAGATTTTCCCGCGAACTGGAAGATCGACTCGATGTGATCGCCGAGGCCACGGGCCTGGGCAAGACCGAGCTGATCACCCGCTGCGTGGAAGGGGGTATCCAAGCCCTCGAGCACCAGCTGCTGCCCGATGGCGGCGCCGCCCCGCGCACCGAGCGCAGCATCGACCAGATCCTGCGCGAGAGCGGCCTGGGCGCCTGACGCCCGACCTTCTTGGCGCCTGACCCTATCGCTTGACCAGCCGATACTGGGATAAACCGAACAGTACTACCACCACGATTAGGATTGCAGCGTCAGCTAGCACAGTGTCACACTAAGTATTATACTTTGAATGACAGGGACGCGACCGGTGAGGATCTTCAAGAACGCCTGGTTCGAGCGCTTCGCCAGGAAGCAGAAACTCGAGGACGCCGCTCTCCGTGACGCCATTACACGGGCCGAACAAGGCTTGATCGATGCCGACCTGGGTGAGGGAGTCATTAAGCAGCGGGTGGCTCGCTCTGGGCAAGGCAAGTCGGGTGGCTACCGCACGATCATCCTCTACCAACAGGCACATCGCGCCTTTTTCATTTATGGCTTCGCCAAGAGTCAGCGGCGCAACATCAGCGGCGATGAGAAGGCCGCGTTCAAGAAGGCCGCACAGCACATCCTCGACCTGTCAGAAGAACACTTGGACGAGATGATACGGAAGGGCCAGTTTTCGGAGGTGGATGACGATGGCTAAGAAATATCGTAGTGATGCAATGGCCGCAATCCATGAAACCATGGAGGCGCTGCACGAGGTCGGTGCCGTCGATAAGCAGACAATGCACGACTTCAATGAAGCTTGCCTGACCCCATTAGAGTCGATACCACCCGAGGCCATCCGGGCGCTCCGCGAGCGCGAGCACCTTTCCCAGCCAGTGTTCGCACGCTACCTCAACGTCAGTAAAAATCTCGTCTCTGATTGGGAACGTGGAGTGAAGCGTCCGGGAGGACCAGCGTTGAGGCTTTTGGCCGTAATTGAGAAGAAAGGCATCCAAGCGATAGCTTGCTAAGTCGTCTTTTTTAACGACCTGAATCCGTGAAGAAGGTCGCGCAGAATCGGCGATACGCCTGCAGCGCCCCCTCGCTGGAGACGGCCTTCAGACGCACTTCCTGGCCGGGCAGACACTGGGCCAGTCGCGAGGCGGCCAGTGGCGTCAGCGCTCCCAGGCGCGGATAGCCACCGATCGTCTGACGGTCGTTGAGCAATGCGATGGGCTGGCCGTCCGGCGGTACCTGCACCGCGCCCAGACCGATGCCTTCCGACACCATCGAGCCAATCCGACACTGCAGCCGCGGCCCGGTCAGCCGAACGCCCATGCGATCGGCGCGGTCGTCCACGTGCCACGCCTCGTTGAAGGCCTGAAACAGGCTCTGCCCGCTGAAGTCGGCGACCTGGGCGCCGGGCAGCAGCGACAGGCTGGCGGTGGCGCGGTAGTCGATGCGCGCCTCGTCGGGGGCCGCGGTAAGCGAGGCGCCGGCGCTTGATGGCGCTCCCGCTGACAATCGATTTTCCGCTGACAATCGATTTTCCGCTGCCAATCGATTGCCCACGGCCAGGCGGTCCCCCTCGGCCAGCTTGCTGCCGCGCCCGTCGAATCCCCCCAGCCCTTCACGCACCACGCAGGCCACGCTGCCCAGCACCGGCTCGGCGTCGAAGCCGCCGGCCACCGCCAGATAGGCGCGCAGCCCGTTGGCGGGCGCGGCGAAGATCAGGCGCTGCCCTTCGCGGCACGAGACGCGTTCCCACAGCGGCAGCGGTTTACCGTCGAGGGTGGCGCCCAGATCGGCACCGGCCACGGCCAGCGTCAGGTTCCGCTCGGCCACCAGGGTCAGCCCGCCGAAGGTGATCTCCAGGGCGGCGGCTCCCCAGGGGTTGCCCGCCAGACGGTTGGCCCAGGCCCAGCCGTGAAGATCCGCCGGCCCGCCCTGGGTCACGCCCAGACGCCTGACGCCAAAACGCCCTGCATCTTCCAGCTGCGCCAGGGGGCCGGCACGTTCGACGCGAAAGCCGATATCGGGTGTCTTGTTTTTCTCTCTGTTCATCACGCGTTTCATCGCTTCGCCTCCATGGGCGTGGTATCGCCCCCCTGGGCCTCGAAGGCCTGCCGATCCACCGGCACGAAGCGCACCTGATCGCCGACCGCGAGCAGGCTGAAGCCTTCGCGGTCGCGGTCGAACAGCCGCGCCGAGGTGCGCCCCAGCAGGTTCCAGCCGCCCGGGGTAACCGCCGGGTAGGCCGACGTCTGGCGGCCGGCGATGGCCACGCTGTTCACCGGCACCCGCTGGCGCGGCGTCGTGAGCCGCGGCATCTCCAGGCGCTCATCCAGCAGCCCCATGAAGGCAAACCCGGGGGCGAAGCCGAGCGCAAAGACGCGATAAAGCGTGCCCGCGTGGCAGTCGATCACCGCCGCCACCGACAGGCCGGTGTGCTCGGCGACCCGAGCCAGATCGGGCCCCACGCTCTCGTCGTACCAGGTGGGCAGCTCGCGGACCTCGCCGCCCTCGGTGGGCGCATCGGGCGTGAGATCGCCCAGCAGCATGAGCAACCGACGGCGGGCCTCCTCGGGCGAGAGCCTGAGCGGATCGAAGACCACCAGCAGGGTGGTATAGGAGGGCACCAAGTCCACCAGGGCATCGCCGAAGGTAGCCTCGCAGCGCCGGGTCAGGGGGGTGATCCAGGCCAGGTTGGTCTCCTCGATGCGCTCGAACAGACGCACCATCCAACCATCCAGCCCGGCCGACTCGAGCCTTGGCAGGCGCGCGCCCTCCCCGCTCATGTCGCCGCCTCGAGCGCGTCCAGGGCCTCTCGAATCGCCCTCACCGCAGCGATGGACTCCGGGTTGTCGCCGTGAACACAGAGGGTGTCGGCGGCCAGCACGAGCTCGCTGCCGTCGCTGGCGGTCAGGGGAAGCCCCCGGGCGATGCGCGTGGCCTGATCGACGATCACCTCCGGGTCGTGATGGACGGCGCCCACCTCGCGGCGTGAGACCAGTCGACCCTCGCCGTCATAGGCGCGGTCGGCGAAGGCCTCGAACCAGAGGGTCGCGCCCAGTCCGGCGGCCAGCTGGCTCACCGCCGCCGTATCCCGGGTGGCCATGGTCATCAGCGGCAGCGACGGGTCAAAGGCCAGGATGGCCCGCATCACCGCCATCATGATCTCCGGGTCGCGGGCCATGTCGTTGTAGAGCGCGCCATGGGGCTTCACATAGCTGACCTCGACCCCCTCCGCCCGACAGATGCCGGCCAGGGCGCCCAGCTGGTAGAGCACCAGGTTCTCGATCTCCTCCGCGGTGCAGGCCAGGGAGCGGCGCCCGAAGCCGACCATGTCCGGATAGGCGGGGTGGGCGCCCACCCGCACCCCGTGCTTGCGCGCCAGGCGCACCGTCATGCGGATGACGTCGGGGTCCGAGGCGTGAAAGCCGCAGGCGACGTTGGCGAGATGGACGTGGGGCATCACCTCGTGATCCATTCCCATCACCCAGGGTCCGAAGCTTTCGCCCATGTCGGCGTTGAGCAGAATAGGTGTCATGAATGGCCTCCTTGTTATTGTGTCAGCGTTCTTGTGTCAGCTTGCTGTCTACAGTGTCAGCGATCGACGACGCCGTACCGGCTGGCGTAGGCGCGCCGGAATCGCCGCTGGCTGATCATGAACAGGGTCGCGCTGACGCTCATGGAGGCCAGCAGCGAGAGCAGAAAGACTGCCATGGGGGGCAGGTGCCCGACCAGGGTGGCGGTCGCCGCGCCGAAGGCGACCAGGCTCAGCATGCCCTTCTGGGCCATGCTCACCGTGGCCCGGGCCACGTCGGGCCCGTAGCGCTCGTGCAGGGTCCAGCCGATGGTGAAGAGCCCCACCGGGAACCCCACCAGCATGCCGGAAAGCAGCGGCCCCGACTTGACCGCCAGGGTGGTCGCCACGCTCACCAGCACGCCGGCCAGCAGTCCCCGCAGCACCAGGTCGAACCAGCCGGAGCGGGCCACGATGACCGGCTGACGCAGCCGCAGCACCCGCCTGACCCCCTCGGCCACCAGCAGCATGGCCAGATACATCAGCACCGCGACCCCGACGCCCCCCGGCACCCGCGAGAACAGCAGCGCCGCGGGTACCCAGCAGAGCGTGGCGATGCCCAGGCTGCGCAGGGCACTCAGGCGCCCGGCCGTCACCACGAAACTGATGCTGAACAGCAGAGTGGCAACCAGGGCGTGCAGGGTCGAGAGGGCCGCGGTCTGGATGAACGCCGGCGGATGCTCCTGAAGCATGAAGAAGTAGCCGGGCCCCAGAATGATGGGGGTACCGGCAATGATGCCGCCCAGCCGCGGACCCAGCCTGCCGACCGCCAGGGAGACCCCGATCACCACGACGGCCGTCGCGATCAGCTTGGTCAGCAGGACTATCAGCATCGGGGGGTCACGCGATCACCGGCAGCGTCTGCACCCGGTAAGCATGCGCCAGGGTGCGGCCCAGAACGGGGTCCTCGAGCCGCATGCGGAAGGCCTTGGCGGCGCGCACCCCGCCGATCACCGGCAGAGTGCCGCACAGCATGACCTGGCCGGGTGCCAGGCACGGCTCCTCCAGACCAAAGCGCTGCAGCAGGTCGGCGGGATGCAAAAGGCCGGTCACCCCGCCCTGCTGGTAAAGCACTTCGCTGCCATCGATGGTGGCCCAGGCGGTCATGGTGAGCGTATCCCAGTGGTCGATGACCTCCTCGAGGGGCCACACCTGACGACCCACCGGCTTGGCGCAGACCTGCTTGGAATGCGCCACCGACCAGGCCTCCGCTTCCCGGTCGGTGTGGTCGGAGCCGATGCCCACCAGGGTGCCCCGGGGTGAGCCGATCAGCACCACTTCCACTTCACCGCTGCTCGCCTCACCGAGCACCTGAACGGTGTCGGCGGTGGTCAGCTGGTCCGCGGAGACGCGGTAGAACAGCGGCGTGCTGGAGGGCGGGGTGACCCCGATCTCCCGGAGCTCTTCGATATGCTCGTCGATGGCCGCCTGCTCGCGGCCGGCCCAGCCGGCGATGATCAGCTCTCGGGTCTCGACCTCGAGGGTCTCGCCGCGATCCGCCAGGTGAAATGTCGTCATGGGGTGGCTCCTTTCATGGGGTGGCTCCTTTATCTTTATCGGTATGTCAGAGGCATATGTCAGAGGCATATATCAGAGGCAACGGCGCATCGCGTCGAGCTCAGCTCAGCAGGTTCGGCAGGAACATCGCCAGCGCCGGGAAGAGGATCAACAGGATGGCCATCACGAACATGAAGCCGACATAGGGCATGGCGCCGAGCATCACATCGTTGAAGGAACCGCCCTGCCTCACCCCCTGGACCACGTAGAGGTTGAGCCCCACCGGCGGGGTGATCAACGCCATCTCGATCAGCAGAATCAGCAGGATGCCGAACCACACCGGATCAAACCCCATGCCGATGATGATGGGAGCCACGATCGGAATCGTGATGACCATCAGCGACAGCGTCTCGATGAAGAAGCCAAGCACGATATACAGCGCGATCACCAGCATCAGCGTGGCATAGGGCCCCAGGCCTGCCGATTCCAGGAACCCGGTCAGCTCGCGGGTCACCCCGGTGGAGGCGAGCACGAAGTTGAGGAAATAGGAGGCGATGATGATCAGCATGATCATGCCCGTGGTGCGCATGGTGCCATCCAGCGCCTGGACGATGATCGAGATCGACAGCTTGCGCATGAACGCGGCGATCAGCAGCGCCCCGATCACCCCGAGGGAGGCCGCCTCTGTCGGGGTCGCCAACCCGGCGTAGATCGATCCCACCACCACGCCGAACAGGATCAGCACCGGCACGAGATGCCTGAGGCCCGACATGCGCTCCGCCCAGGTGTGCGAACTGCTGGGACCCCCGAGGCTCGGGCGCCACATGCAGAGCAGCGCGGTACCCGCCATGAACAGCAGCGCCAGCAGCAGACCCGGCACCAGCCCGGCGGCGAACAGCTTGGGAATCGAGGTCTCGGTCAGAAAGCCGTAGACGATCAGGTTGATCGAGGGAGGAATCATGATGCCCAGGGTGCCCCCGGCCGCGATCGAGCCGGTAAACAGCTTGGGATCGTAGTTCATCTCCTTGCCCTGGGGGAGCGCCACGGTGCCGATGGTCGCCGCGGTGGCAACGCTGGAACCGGACGTCGCCGAGAACAGGGTCGCCGTGCCGATGTTGGCATGCAGCAGGCCACCCGGCAGCCAGGAGAGCCAGCTTTCCAGCGCCCGATAGGTGCCCTTGGCGATGCCGGTGCGCACCAGGATTTCCCCCAGCAGGATGAACAGGGGAATGGCGATCAACAGGAAGCTGTCCGACGCCGACCAGATGACGTCGCCCATGGCCCGTGAAAGAGGAAACGGGGAGAAGAATTCATCAAGAAACAGGCCAAGCACAATCAGCGTGGCCGCCACCGGGATGCTCAAGACCAGCAGCACAAGCAGGATCAGCAGAGTGGTAAGAATCATGAGCGAGCCTCGTGGTTTTCATCGCTGATCTGTTCGTCGAGTGTCGGGCTGCCGGCAATCCGCTGAACGCCGTCCAGGTCACCCGCCAGGAGGCCCAGCAGGACGCGCAGTGCCGTCAGGCCAACGGCCAGGCTGAACCAGGCAAGCCCGATCACCCACAGGAACTGCGGGATCCACACCGGCGTTCCCAGCGGCGTATTGGCTCTGGCGCCGCCGGTGAACGAGTCCTTGGCGACCTCGAAGGCGGCCCCGACCACGAGAATGCAGAACCAGGCCATGGCCAGCAGGGCGAGCAGGTCAAGCACGCCGCGAACGCGAATGGGGAAGGTGAGATAGAGCGCATCGATACGGATATGCGCCTTGCGCATCAGGGTGTAGGCGAACGCCCAGCTGGTGCTGATCGCCATGACGTAACCGGTCAGCTCGGTGGCGTGGACGGCAGAACGCCCCATCAGCTGGCGCGAGAACACCTCGATGGTCACCAGCACCACGGTCATGAGGATCAACACGCCCCCTGCCCGTGCCATCCATAGCGACCCTACCTGCACCCCGCCGAGCACCCGGTCGAGAGTGGTATTGATCGTTTGCAGCATGTCACTCTCCAGGGCGAGACCGGGCCGCCATGGGCCCGGTCGCCAATGAGGGATCGGACACGCGCTGTTGCAGCGCGTGTCCGAGGGCACTTACTTGGACGCGGTCAGGCCGGTCACGCTGCCGATGGTCTCGTTCCAGCGATCCACCCACTCCTGGTCGACACGGTTGGCCCAGTTCGGCAGCAGGGTCTCCTCGAGATGACGGGTCGCCTCGGTGTAGTCCTCATCAGTGGCCTCGACCAGCACCATGTTGCCCGGATCGCCACGGGTGCACTCGCCCTCCCCGGTCAGGCAGGCGACCCCCTCTCGGGTCTCCTCGACGGCGGATTCCCACACGGGATTCTCGTAGTTATCGCGAATCTCGGCGGTCAGCCACGCCTGGGTCTCGGTGGAGAGCGAGGCCCACTTGTTGCCGTTCATGGCGGTCACCACATGATCCCAGCCGCCCACGGGCAGCGGGTAGAGGTGGGTGGATACCTCATACCAGCCTGAGCTGTAGCCGGACAGGGAGCCGGTCACGGCGCAGTCGATGACGCCCCGCTGAAGCGCGCCCGGCACCTCGCTGAAGTTCAGCGTGATCCCCTCGGCACCCAGGGCCTCCAGGAACTCGGCGGTGGTCCTGCCGCTGGCCCTGACCTTCTTGCCGGCCAGGTCGGAGAGCCCGTCGATGGCGACGTTGCAGAAGACCATCTGCGAGGGATAGGGGACCACGGCGAGAAGATGCGCATTGCGAAAGCGCTCCGTGAAGGCATCGGCCAGCACCGGACGGTAGGCATCGGCCACCTTGCGAGCCGTCTCGACGTCCGGGGCGATCATCGGCATGTCCAGGCCTTCCAGTTCGGGCGCATCCTGCACGGCATAGTTGACGACCGTGGAGGTGACCTCGATAACGTCGCGGCTCATCAGGCGGTATACCTCGCCGCCCCCCAGGCCCATCTGGTCGAAGGTGGTGACGCTGGTCGTGATCCGCCCCCCCGAGGCCTCCGGCAGGTGACGCTCCCAGAAGGGGCGCTCGAAGTTCTGGTAGAGCGACAGGCTGCTCCAGCTGCCCACGTAGGCGATGCTGGTCTCGTCGAGTTCCTGTGCCGGGACCTGGGAAGCGGCCACCAGCATGCCGGCAGCCACGGCAGACGCAAGGCGTTTGGTTGTCATCATGGGACATACCTCATGTTGGAGTTGTTGGAGTTGCTGGATTTGCTGGTCTTGCAGGGTGGGGATTACAGCAGGGCCAGGCGGCTGTCGGGAATATCCGTGATCAGCATGTGGCCCGGGCTGTGGGTAATGGCAAACTCGATCCCGGATTCGATCAGCACCTGCTGCGGCGTCACCCCGCAGGCCCAGAACACCGGAATCTCGTCCTCGCCAATCGTCACCGCGTCACCGTAGTCGGGCGAGCGGATGTCCTGGATACCGATCCGTGCGGGATCGCCGAAGTGCACCGGCGCCCCGTGGGCCTGGGGGTAGCGGGTGGTGATCTGGATGGCCCGGATGGCATCGGCCGCCCGGTAGGGTCGCATGGAGACCACCAGCCGCCCGCCGAACCCTCCCGCCGACGTAAGCGCCACGGAGGTGTTGTACATCGGGACATTTCGCCCCTCGTCGACATGGCGGACAGGCAGGCCATCCAGCGCCAGCGCATGCTCGAAGGTAAACGAACAGCCCAGCGCGAAGGTGACCAGGTCGTCGCGCCAGACGCCCGCGACATCGTGGACCGTTTCGTCGAGGCGACCGTCGCGGTAGAGGCGGTAGGCGGGCACGTCCCGGGCGATATCCAGATCCTCCCCCAGCACTTGGCAGCCGCGATCACCGGGCTCGCTGACGGCCAGCAGGGGGCAAGGCTTGGGGTTGGACTGGCAGAAGCGCAGAAAGCCGTTGGCCTGGGGCTCGGGCAGGATCACCAGGTTCACCTGAACATAGCCCTTGGCCAGCCCGGCGGTGGGCCCGACGAGGGTGCCCCGGCGGGCGGCGAGGCGCACGGCGAGCGGGCCGTCATCGCCCTGGAGGAGTCGTGTTGGGGTCATTGTTATGTCTCTCCTTGCGGTCCTGACAAGGTAGGACATAACAAATGATCATATCAAATCGATAATCAAGATCACTTTTGATCGGAAAAGCTGATCAGTTACTGCCGGACCCGAGCCTCGTCCCCTTCCGCCACCGTGGCGAGCGCCAGTTCGGCCACCGCGCGGACGACCCCGGCGCCGGGTGAGGCGCTAAAAGCCGTGCTGAACACCAGGTCCGGGAGAGAGGCGTCGACCCGGAACTCCCGAAGCACTCCGGAGGCCAGCTCCCGGGTGAGGATCTCGCGCGGCAGGGCACTGACGCCGAGGCCGTCCACGGTCATCCTGATGATGGTCGAGAGCGACGAGCTCGAATGGATCTGGGTGGGGTGATTGGTAGGGTTGACCAGCGAGCGGATATTGGCATAGGGCTCGCTGCGCCGCGGGTAGGTGATGATCGGGATCCTGGCCAGGTCCGCCAGGCTGATCGGCTCCTCGGGAAGCGGGATCGCCGGACTGGCCACCCAGACCAGGGAGTAACGGCAGAAGGGGCGGCTGACGAAATCGGCCTGGGTCACATCGCCGATCAGGAAGGCGATATCGATCTCCCGGCTGATGAGCTTGTCCGCCAGGTTGACGGAAATATCCACGTCCAGCTCGAGGTTGATGGCCGGGTAGGCCTCGCTGATCTTCTCGATCAGCCTGGGCAGCCAGGTGTAGGCGATGGTCTCCGATACGCCCAGTCGGATGGTCCCGTGGATGGCATCGGGGCGCGCGACCGTTTCCAGAAGCTCGGCGTGCAGCTGGAGGATCTTTTCCGCATAGGCCAGGAGCTGGCGCCCCTTTGCCGTGAGGACCGCCTTCCTGCCCGTGCGATCGAACAGCTCGATGCGCAGCTCATCCTCCAGGCTGGAAATCCTGGCGGAGATAGTGGGCTGGGAGGCGTAGAGCCGCTTGGCGGCGGCTCTGAAACTGCCCAGCCGGGCAATCCACACAAACGTTTCCAACGTCTTGATGTTCATCGGCCACCTGCTCGCCTGGCGAAATCCCGGTGACGGCGGGTCTTGCCGACAGGAAACGTCGATCACCTGCCGCCGAAATGATTGAAGAAACGTATCACACACGCTGACATCCGGCGGCTACCGTTTAGACATTGTAGAAACCGCCCGCGGTGCGAGCGGACGGCCAGCTGCTAAGCTTCGATGTGTCCCGACCACTGCCACAAGCTTTCCACAACAAGCTTCCCACATGAGGTCTGCGTGATGAGTCCACTTCGCTTCAAGCCGCTGCTGATCCCACTATCCGTGCTGGCCATTGCCGGCACGGCCCAGGCCGCCGAGTGGAACATGGCCACGCCCTACGGGGACGCCAGCTTCCACACTCAGAACATCAAGCAGTTTGCCGAGGACGTGGCCGAGGCCACCGACGGCGAACTGCGTATCAACGTCCACAGCGGGGGCTCGCTGGTGGCCCACGGCGAGATCAAGTCGTCGGTGCGCCGCGGCACCATCGAGGTGGGGGAGGTCTTCCTGTCGATCCTCTCCAACGAGGATCCGATCTTCGAGATCGACACCCTGCCCGGGGTGGCCGGCAGCTATGAAGAGGCCATGACGCTGTGGGAGACCACCCAACCGATGATCGCGGAGCTCTTCGCGGCGGAGGGCCTCATACCCCTCTACGCCGTGGCCTGGCCGGCCCAGGGCCTCTACACCCGCACGGAGATCACCGACCCCGAGCAGTTCGAGGGCCTGCGCGTGCGGGCGCCCAACATCAACACCCAGCGCTTCGTCCAGAACCTGGGCGGCAACCCCACCGAGACCGAGGAGTCGGACATTCCCACCGCCTTCAGCACCGGCCGGGTGGACGCCATGATCACCTCCAGCGCCACCGGCAATGCCATGACCGCCTGGGACTACATCTCCTGGTACACCGATGCCAACCTCTGGCTGCCCAAGAACCTGGTGTTCATCAACCAGCGCGCCTTCGACAGGCTCGATGAGGCCACCCAGGAGGCCCTGATGGAGGCGGCCGCGCAGGCCGAGGCGCGAGGCTGGCAGATGAGCCGCGACAATAACGAGACCAGCCTGCAGGCCCTCGAGGAGAACGGCGTCTCGGTGGTCGCGCCCAACGAGGCGGTCGCCGATGCCCTGCAGACCGCGGGTGACCGGCTGTTCGCCGACTGGCAGGACCGTGCCAGCGAGGAGGCCCTTGAGCTGCTCGAGACCTACCGCGCCGGCCTCGAGGAGTGATGGTCTTCAAATTCGCTCTGCTCTACCGCATGGGCGCCTGGGGAGCGGCGTCCTGCATGGTGACAATCTGCGCCCTGGTGGCCCTGCAGGTCACCTTTCGGGTCGTCGACGCGCTGTTGACCCTGGTCGGCATTCCGCGCCTCGGCCTGAGCATTACCGGCGTGTCGGAGATCGCCTCCTACCTGCTGGTGGGCGCCACCTTTCTCGGGCTGGCCTACACCTTCGTGCACCACGCCCATATCCGCGTCACCCTGCTGATCTCCCGACTCCCCTCCCGGATCCGCGTCTGGTTCGAGGTGGCGTGCCTGATCGTGGCCCTCGCCCTGAGCCTGCTGCTGGCCCATGGCCTTATCGAGCTGGCACGCGAGAGCCTGCACTTCAAGGACGTCTCCTCGGGCTTCCTGTCGATTCCGCTGTGGATCCCCCAGACCGTGCTGGCGACCGGCGTCGGGTTGCTCTGCCTGGCGCTGGCCGAGGCCCTGGTCATGACCCTGCGCATCGCCGCCAGGGACCCGGACAGCTTCCGTGAGCTCACCGCCAACGACGACAGCGACCTGCCATGACCTTGGCTGAACCCAGGACCCCTGCCGAACGGGAGACACCAACGTGCTGATCCTCAGCCTCGCCAGCATCCTGACCCTGGCGCTTCTTCTCGGCAGCGGCGTCTGGATCGCCTTTGCCCTGATCGGTACCGCCTGGGTCGCCCTGGAATTCTTCACCCCCTTCGCCCCGGGCCCCATCCTGGCCTCGGACTTCTGGGGCGCCAGCTACGGCTGGGATCTGACGGCCCTGCCGATGTTCATCTGGATGGGCGAGATCCTCTTTCGCTCGGGACTGGCCGACAACATGTTCCGGGGCCTGTCGCCCTGGCTGAACCGCCTGCCCGGCCGGCTGCTGCACACCAACATCATCGGCAGCGGCATGTTCGCCGCGGTCTGCGGCTCCTCGGCAGCCACCTGCGCCACGGTCGGCAAGATGACGCTGCCTGAGCTGGAGCGTCGCGGCTACGACCCGCAGATGGCCATCGGCACCCTGGCCAGCGCCTCTACCCTGGGGCTGCTGATCCCCCCCTCGATCGTGCTGATCGTCTACGGAGTGGTCACCGAGCAGTCCATCACGCGGCTGTTCATGGCCGGCGTCGGCCCGGGGCTGATGATCCTCGGGCTCTTCATGACCTACCTGATCGTCTGGGCGCTGCTCAAGGGCAACCGCCAGGGTCTGACCGGCCAGGACGAATCCTCGATGCCGCTGGCCCAGAAGCTTCGCCAGACCTGGGCGCTGATCCCCATCCTGGCGCTGATCGGCGGGATCATCTTCTCCATCTACGGCGGGCTGGCCTCGCCCACCGAAGCGGCGGCTGTCGGGGTGGTGCTGTCGATGCTGATCGCCCGCATGAACGGGCACTTCGGCATGGCCGTCTTCCAGGAGTCGCTGTTCGCCGCCATCCGCACCGCCTGCATGATCGCCTTCATCATCGCCGGCGCCTCGTTTCTCACCTCGGCCATGGGGTTCACCCAGGTGCCCATGCAGCTCGCCCGGGCCATCGGCGAGATGGGGCTATCGCCCACTCTGCTGCTGGTGATGCTGACCCTGCTGCTGCTGGTGATGGGTTGCTTCCTGGACGGTATCTCGCTGATCCTGCTGATCACGGCGATCATCATGCCGGTGATCAGCGCGGCCGGCTTCGACCTGATCTGGTTCGGCATCTACCTGGTGATCGTGGTGGAGATGTCGCAGATCACCCCGCCGGTGGGCTTCAACCTGTTCGTGATCCAGGGGCTGACAGGAAAGGACATCCTGACCATCACCCGGGCGACCCTGCCGTTCTTCCTTTTGATGCTGCTGGCCATCGCCCTGATGCACCTGTTCCCCGGGATCGCGCTCTACCTGCCCGAGGCGATGAACCGCTGAGACAGGATCCTTCTCGCCGGTGTCATTTGCCGGCTGCCCCGTGCGCCGATTCGCGCACGGGCTCGCTCCCGGGCTCATTCTCGGGTTCACTGCCGGGCTCTCCCCCGGGCTCTCGCTCAGATGCATGCAGGAAGGCACGCGGGTTGCGGGGGTAGAAGCGCTCCGGCTGGCGCTCCACGTGGGGGAAGACGCGGGTGTCCTTGTAGGGCATCTTCATGAAGCCGGAGACGCCGAGCCCCTCGATCTGGTCGACGGCGCCGAGGATTTCCTCCAGCCGGCGCTGGAAGTCTGCCTCCCGGGAGGGGTCCAGCAGGCGGTAGTAGCTGTGGATCTTGAGGTGCTGGGGGAGCGCCTCGAAGATGATCATCCCGGTGTGGTGGATCTCGTTGAGCGCCTCAAGCGCGGTGATGATCGTCTCCGGCAGCACCAGGAACTCTTCCGGGTCGGGGCCATCCTCGAAATAACTGTGCAGCCGGGAGCGGTCCTCCCGCTCCGGCATGGCGCTGACTTCGTAGGCCAGGCGCAGATCGGGATCGATACGAAAAGCGTGCTCCGGCCCTTCGCGATCCAGATGCAGGGTGTCGCGGGCGTTGAACAGGCAGCTCTTGAAGATGCCCTGGCGATAGATGGCCCGGGCCAGATGCACCATGTTGTTGACCGCGGCAATAAAGGCCGGGCGCCGCTCGGCATCGTGCAGGTTCAACGAGGTGTCGATGTAGACGCCGTCGGCCTCCCAGCGCACCGCCAGGCCGCCCACCACCGGATAGCGCCCCAGCCGGCTCACCGCCGCCAGGAAGGCCTTTTCGGTCTCGCCCATGCCCTGCATGAAATTCTTGTAGTAGCGGTCGAGCTGGACGTCGTTGACGTCGTTCAGGGTGTCCGGGGCGCCCTCCTCGCGCAGGAAGGCCTTGCGCGAGCTGTAGACCACGGTGTCGATCTCGCGTTCGGCCGGGCGCACCCACACCGGCACCAGCGCCTGGGGCGAAGGGGCCGGCAGGTCGATCATCACCAGCCGGGCGAGGCGCGGCATCTCGCGCAGGAAGTGGTCGCCGGCCTTCATGCGCTGGCGCGGGTCGGGGTCGAGCATGCCGTCGAGCATGCGCGCGAACTCCACCGGCAGGCCCAGGGAGGTGGCGGGAATCGCGCGGTGACCAAAGCGGCAGGACTGCGCCGAGGCCAGCGCGTAGAGGGTGCCGGCGGCACCCTGCTCGTCGAAGCGCGGCGAGGAGAGCGCACCGTTGAGCTGCTCCTCGCCGATAAAATAGACGTCGCCCAGACGGGCGTTGGTCTGCTGCAGGTTGTCCGACATCAGCTCCATGACGTTGGCCGCCACGAACTGCTGGTTGGCATCGAGCTGGGCGAATACCGAGGAGCCCCAGTCGATCAGGGCGACGGACTCGGTTTTCGCGTCGAACACCAGGTTGGAGGGCTTGATGTCGCCGTGGACGATGGGGCGCCCCGCCGGCCCCCGCTCCTCTCGCAGGGCGCCCAGGATATCCGCCAGCTGGCCGGCGATACGCACGACCAGACGCGGCGACAGCCGGCCTTCGCGCAGCGACACTTCCTCGAGGTTGAGGCCGGGGGCGCGCTGCATGACCAGGATCGACTGGTTGCGCACCCGCTGGTAGGCGATCAGCCCGGGCACCCGCGGGTGATCCACCTGCTCCAGCATGAAGGCCTCCTCTTCCAGGCGGTCCTGCAGGTGCTGGGGCAGGTTGATCCGGGTGAACTTGAAGACGTACTGATCACCCTGGGCGGTTAACCCGGCGAACACGAAGCCGTAGGCCCCCTTGCCGATCAGCGCGATCTCTCGATAGCCCAGCTGCTCGAGCTGGGCCTGGCACAGCGCCACCCACGCCTTGAGCTTGCGGGCGTCGTCGTGGCTGAGCAGGTAGATCGACTGCTCTTCCGGGATATAGAACTGCTGCAGGGGCGTCTGGGTCACGGCATCAGCTCAGGTGGAGCAGCATCGTCTCGGGATCCTCGAGGTAGCCCTTCCAGGCGTTACAGAAGCGGGCGATGGTGCCGCCATCGATGATGCGATGATCGCCGGCCCAGGTGACGGTCATGATCGCCCGTTTCACAACGCGGTCTTCGGCGTCGAAGCGCGGCAGCCACTGGGTCTTGCCGATGGCCACGATCGCCACCTCCGGGGCGTTGATGATCGGCGCGGCATAGGTGCCGCCCAGCGCCCCGATATTGGAAATGCTGAGGGTGCCGCCCTTGAGATCCTCCTGGCTCACCCTGCCGGCTCGGGCCGCCTCGGTGAGACGCTGGACCTCGGCGGCCACCGACAGCAGGCTGCGCCGCTCCACCCCCTTGACGTTGGGCACCAGCAGGCCGGCGCGGCTGTCCACCGCCATGCCCACGTTGACCGAGGGCAGGTAGTGGATCTCGCTGGCGTCATCGCTGAGCCGGGCGTTGACCACCGGCGCCTCGCGCACGGCGAGCGCCACCGCCTTCATGAAGAAGGGCATCAGGGTCAGCCGGGTCTCCTCGGCCGCCGCCAGCGGCTTCAACCGCTCGCGCAGCGCCAGCAGGGCGGTGACGTCGATCTCCTCACCGTACTGGAAGTGCGGGATGGTGCTGGCCGCCTCCACCATGCGCTTGGCCATGACGGCGCGCACGCCGCGCAGGGGCTCGATGCGCACCTCGCCGCTGGCGGGTTCGGCGGGCGCCTCGATGGCCCGGCGATCGTCGTTGCTTTCCTGGGCGGCGTCGCCAGCGTCCAGATAGCCCAGCACGTCCTCCTTGAGCACCCGCCCCTGGCGGCCCGAGCCCGGCACCTCGTCAAGGGCGAGATCGTGCTCGCGCAGCAGGCGACGCACCGCGGGGGCTGCCGGAATGCGCCCGTAGGGCCCCCGGCCCGGCGCGTCTGTCGCGTCGGCATCGCCGTCGGGTGACCGGTGTTCCCGAGCCGGGGCCCGATCGGCGGCGCCCTGGCTCTGGGAGGGCTGGGGCGCGCCTGCGTCCGCGTTGGCGGACGGCATCGATTCGTCAGGCGTCTTGGCCGACGCATCCGGCGTCTCGCTCTCGGCCTCGCCCTCGGCCTCGCCCTCTGCGACATAGCCAAACAGCGGCGCGTGCACCTTGGCGATCTCGCCTTTCTTCACGTAGAGCCGCGTGACTCGAGCCGCCTCCGGGGCGGTGATCTCCACCAGCGCCTTGTCGGTCATCACCTCGACGATCGGCTGGTCCTCCTCGATCACGTCGCCTTCGGCCACGTGCCACTCCACCACCTCGCACTCCACGATACCTTCACCGATATCGGGCAGCATAAAATCGCTCATCGTCCTGTCTCCCTCAGAAGGCCGCGGAGGCCTTGATCGCTTCAAAGATCTTCAGGTGGTCCGGCAGATACTCCTTCTCCAAGGTCAGCGGGAAGGGAGTGTCCAGGCCGGCCACCCGGGCGATGGGCGATTCCAGATACAAAAAGCAGCGCTCCTGGACGGTGGCGGCGATCTCGCCGGCAAAGCCGCCGGTGAGAGGCGCCTCATGGGTGATCACCAGACGCCCGGTCTTGAGCACCGACTCCACCACGCTGTCTTCGTCCCAGGGCAGGATCGAGCGCAGGTCGATCACCTCGCAGGAGATGCCCTCCTTCTCGGCCAGTTCAACGGCGCGCTCGATCACCTCCATCTGGGC
Organism: Halomonas tibetensis; assembly: GCF_042643535.1. Taxonomy (NCBI): domain Bacteria; kingdom Pseudomonadati; phylum Pseudomonadota; class Gammaproteobacteria; order Oceanospirillales; family Halomonadaceae; genus Halomonas; species Halomonas tibetensis. The sequence goes on along the minus strand of NZ_JBHRSQ010000011.1, from coordinate 110,404 downwards.
GCCCCAGCCGAGCACGGTGACGTCGGTGCCCTCGCGGGTCACCTCGGCCTCACCGATGGGCAGCTGATAGTCCGCCTCGGGCACCTCGCCGATGGAGGCGCGATAGAGTCGCTTGGGTTCGAAGAACAGCACCGGGTCCGGGTCGCGAATGGCCGCCAGCAGCAGGCCCTTGGCCTGGTAGGCGTTGCGCGGCACCACGACCTTGAGGCCCGGCGTATGCGCAAAATAGGCCTCCGGCGACTGGGAGTGGTAGAGCCCCCCGGCGATGCCGCCACCGTAGGGCGCACGAATGGTCAGGCCGCCGACGTTGAACAGATCGCCGGAGCGGTAGCGGAACTTGGCCGTCTCGTTGACGATCTGGTCGAAGGCCGGAAAGATGTAGTCGGCAAATTGGATCTCCGCCACGGGCACCGAGCCCTGGGCCGCCAGACCGTTGGCGAAGCCGATGATGCCCTGCTCCACCAGCGGCGTATTGAAGCAGCGGGCACGCCCGTACTTCTCCTGCAGGTGGCTGGTGGCGCGAAAGACCCCGCCGAAGACGCCGACGTCCTCGCCGAAGCAGAGCACCTTGTCGTCTTCCGCCATGGCGATATCCAGGGCGCTGTTGATGGCCTGCAGCATGTTCATGGTCGGCATCTCACTCCCCTCCCCGGTTGTCTGCATCGCTGGCGTCGTCACGGGGCTTCACATCCGGGTCCAGGGAGCGCGCCCCCCGGGGATAGGCCTCCGGGTACTGGCGGATATGGGTCTTCAACTGGTCGAGCTGGCGCTGGAGTGCCGGCGTCACTTCCGCATAGACGTCGGTGACCAGGCTGTCCAGCGGAGGCGGCGGCCGCTTCTCGGCGCGTTTCATGGTCTCCAACACCTCGCGTCGCAGCGACTCCTGAAGCGAGGTCTCTTCCTCATCGCTCCACCACTCTCCGGCCACCAGCCAGTGCTTCATGCGCAGGATGGGATCCTTGTCGCGCCAGGCCTCTTCCTCCTTCTTCGAGCGGTAGCCGGAAGGGTCGTCGGAGGAGGAGTGGGCAGCGAGGCGATAGGTCATCGCCTCGATGAGCACCGGCTTGTTCTCTTCCACGGCGATACGACGCGCCTTGCGGGTGGCCGCAAGCACCGCGAGGATGTCATTGCCGTCCACGCGGATCACGTGCATGCGATAGCCGAAGGCCCTCGGGGCCACGCCGTCGGCGGCAAACTGCTCGATGGAGGGGGTCGAGATCGCATAGCCGTTGTTGCGGCAGAAGAAGATCACCGGCACTTCATGCACCGCCGCCATGTTGAGCGCGGCGTGAAAGTCGCCCTCCGAGGCGGCGCCCTCACCGAAGAAGACGATGGTGCAGTGGCCCTCCCCCGCCAGTTTCTGGCCATAGGCATAGCCGGCTGCCTGGGGAATCTGAGTGGCCAGGGGCGATGAAATCGTCATGTAGTGCAGCTTGCGCGAGCCGTAGTGGATCGGCATCTGGCGTCCCTTGCCATAGTCGAGCTCGTTACCGAACAGCTGGTTCATGAACTCGTCATAGCTGAAGCCGCGATAGACCAGCGCCCCCTGCTCACGGTACTGGGACATGATCATGTCGGCGTCATCCAGCGCCGCCGCCGCGCCGACCACCGCGGCCTCCTCGCCGGTGCACTGCATGTAGAAGGAGAGCCGACCCTGGCGCTGGGCGGCCATCATCCGTTCATCCAGCACCCGGGTCGCGACCATGGTGCGGTAGATCTCGAGCGCTTGCTCGCGGTCAAGCGCCGGCGCCTCGGCCCCCTCGTGAAGGGTGCCGTCCTGCCTGAGCAGCCGGAAGGTGGGAATGGAAAACTCGTCGCCACGCAGGAAGTCGGGCGTATGGATATCTGTTGTCGTTGTCATCTCGGTGTCCTCTACCCCTTTTGAGGGCAGTGTTGTCGCTTGCCTCGACCTTTACCAGAAGGATTTCCCCTGGCGGGTCAACGCACCCCGAGTTGACGTTAACGTAAAATGCGAAGCCGCGCATCCATCATGCCAGAAAAACGATCAAGGCTAGTGGATTCCACTGCCATGAACCCGGTAGATGAGGCCCGGGCCCCGGCGATAAGACGCGCCATCGAGACGCTGCTGGACGGCGAGTCAAGCTCAGGCTCGGCGCCCCTGCAGCAGCCGCTGGCAGCGCTCGAAGGCGCTGTCCACGGTCAGCGCCAGCAAGCCGATCAGCAGCGCGCCCTGGAGCACGTAGGCGGTGTTGCCGTTGACGATGCCGGAGATGATCGGCGCGCCGAGGTTGCTGGCCCCTACCGTGGCGCCCAGCGCGGCGGTGGCGATATTGACGGTGACCGAGGTGCGGATGCCGGCCAGGATGACCGGCGCGGCCAGGGGCAGCTCTACCTGCCATAGCCGCTGGGCGTCGCTCATGCCCATGCCCCGGGCCGACTCCATGACGCCGGGGGCGATGCCGGAGAGCCCCGCCAGGGTATTGCGCACGATGGGCAGCAGGCCGTAGAGCAGCAGCGCCACGATGATCGGCCAGGTGCCGAACCCCAGCACCGGCACCGCCAGGGCCAGCACCGCCACCGGCGGAAAGGTCTGCCCCATGGAGGCGAACTGGGCCACCAGCGGCAGGAAGTCGCGCCCCGCCGGGCGCGTCACCGCTACCGCCGCCGCCACCCCCAGCAGGATAGCCAGCAGCGAGGCCACGGCCACCACCAGCAGGTGGCGGCCCAGCAGCGGCAGAAAGTCGGCGTGGGGATAGATCACCTGGCGGGAGCCGGGTTCGATCCACAGAAACAGCGGCTCGAGCCAGGCCATGCCGAGGGTCAGCGCCAGCAGCAGGCCGCACCAGGCCAGCGGCCCCCGCCAGATGCGCCAGGCGCCGGATCGCACGGGTCGGGAAGCGCTCAGCTCAGTCATCGCGCCGCGCCCCGACCAGGCGGCGCAGGGAGAGCTCCCCCACCGGCATGTCGTTGTCGTCCACCACGGCGAGCCGGTCGGCATGCTCGCGGAACATCACCGCCAGCGCCTGGCGCAGGCTGGCGTTTCGATGGATGCGCGCCTGGGGCAGCAGGCGCGGCGAGAGCGGCAGCATCCGCTCGCCGACACGGAGCAGCGTGGTCTCCTTCAGGCCGCGGTCGTTGCCGCCCAGCAGGGACGCCACGAAGTCGTCGGCGGGATCACGCAGCAGCTCGAGGGGGGTGCCCTGCTGGACAATGCGTCCACCGTGCATCACCACCAGCCGGTCGGCCAGCACCAGCGCTTCGTCCATATCGTGGGTCACGAAGACAATCGTCTTGTGCAGCCGTGACTGCAGTTCGCGCAGTTCCAGCTGCAGCGACTCGCGGGTGATCGGATCCAGGGCACCGAAGGGCTCGTCCATCAGCAGGATATCGGGGTCCGCCGCCAGCGCACGGGCCACGCCCACCCGCTGGGCCTGACCCCCGGAGAGCTGGTGGGGGTACTTGCCGCCGAACTGCGCGATCGGCAGATCCAACAGGGTCATCAGCTCCTCGACCCGCGCCTCGACCTTCGCCCTGGGCCACTTCAATAGCCTTGGCACCAGGCCGATATTGCGCGCCACCGTCCAGTGGGGAAACAGCCCGGTGCTCTGGATCACGTAGCCGATGCGCCGTCGCAGCACCTGCTCGTCGAACTCTCGCACCTGGCGCCCTTCCAGATGGATCTCGCCCTCGCTGTGCTCGATCAGGCGGTTGATCATGCGCAGGGTCGTGGACTTGCCACAGCCGGAGGTGCCCACCAGGGCGCACAGCTCGCCCCGCTCGACGCGCAGCGAAATGTCGTTCACGGCGGTCTCGCTGCCGAAACGCTTGGTGACGCCAATCAGCTCGATCATGCGCTGGCTCCTGAGACGAGTCGGGGGTCGAGGCGGCGCGTCAGGGCCCCCAGCAGGGAATCGGCGACCAGCGCCATGGCCAGGATCGGTAGCGCGCCCAGCAGCACCAGATCCATGGCGGCCTGGCCCAGCCCCTGGAAGATGAAGGTCCCCAGCCCTCCGGCACCGATCAGCGCCGCCACCGCGGTCAGCCCGATCGCCTGCACCGTGGTGATACGCACGCCTTCGAGCACCACCGGCAAGGCCAGGGGCAGTCGCACCTGCCAGAACACCTGGCCGCGGCTCATGCCCATGCCACGGGCCGACTCCAGCACGCCGGGGTCGACGCCGGAGAGCGCCACGAAGGTATTGCGCACCATGGGCAGCAGGCTGTAGCCCAGCAGCGCTAAAAAGGCAGGGGCCCAGCCGATACCGCGAATGCCCAGCGCATGAATCCAGCCCACGTTGGCCGAGAGCCAAGCCAGCGGTGCCAACAGCAGGCCGAACAGCGCCAGGCTGGGGATGGTCTGCAGGAAGTTGAGCACCCCGAAGCCGACCCGCTCCACGCCGGTATGCCGGCGCATGGCCAGGGCGATGCCGGTGCCCAGCACCAGGCTGGCGCCTACGGCACCGCCCACCAGCAGCAGGTGGTCAACCACCGCCTCGGCGAACTGGTCGCTGCGCCCCTGGTACTCCCGCCATAGCGCCAGCGGTTCCAGCCAGGGGGCGGCCAGCCACCAGGCGGCCAGGACCCCGGCCCCCATCAGCCAGCCCGCAGCGGTGCCCAGGGCGAGCCGCGTCCGCAGCTCGATCACCATCAGCGCCAGGCAGAAGAGCAGCACCCAGAAAGCCGCCCCCAGCCCCATGCGCGCCTGGGGCTGGGAGGGATCGATGGCCAGGGCGGCCGCCCCGGCCAGCCAGAGCGGCAGCCCCATCAGCAGCAGCAGAGCAAGCGCCAGGGCCAGCCACAGCCGCCGCGATGAGGGGCGCCAGGCCAGCACCGCCAGCCCAAGCAGCCCGGGAATAGCGGCCAGAGCACCCGCCCAGCCGAAGGCCTCATGGGCATGCAGCGGACTGCCGGGCACGATACGGTTGGGGGCAATGCTGGCCAGCGGCAATACCAGCCAGGCCAGAACGGCGACCAGCGTCAGGGCCAGCAGCACGCGATTGGGGGTCGACACGTCCCTGTGCACGCCGACCTCAGTCGTCCAGGCCGTCGAGGAAGTCTGCGGCGACCCGGCGCGGATCCAGACCGTTCACCGCCACGTCGCCGTTAAGCCGCTGCAGGGTCTCGAGATCCAGCGCTTCGAACAGCGGCCCCAGCAGGGACTCGATCTCGGGATAGGCGTCGAGCACGTCGGCCCGCACCACCGGCGCCGGCTGATAGACCGGCTGCACCCCAAGGGTGTCCTCCAGCACTACCAGATCCAGCGCTTTCAGCCCGCCATCGGTGCCGTAGGTCATGGCGGCGTTGACGCCGCTGGTCTGCTGGGCGGCGGCGCGCATGGTGGAGGCGGTATTGCCGCCGGAGAGCACCAGCAGCTGTTCCTGGCCCAGCGAGAACCCGTAGGCGTCCTGGAACGCCGGCAGCGCCTGCTCGGACTCCACAAATTCGGCGCTGGCGGCAAACTTGAACTCGCCGCCTTCGGCAAGGTAGGCCGCCAGGTCCTCGAGGGTGGCCAGGCCGTGTTCACGGGCCAGCTCGCCGCGCACGCTCATCGCCCAGGTGTTGTTGGCCGACGCCGGGGTCAACCACATCAGGCCGTTCTCGGCGTCCCTGTCGCGGACCGTATGATAGGCGGCCTCGGCGTTGTGCCAGACGTCGCTGTCGGTCATGTCGAAGAAGAAGGCGCCGTTACCGGTGTATTCGGGGTAGAGATCGACCTCGCCGGTCAACAGGGCTTCGCGCACGATGCTGGTGCCGCCCAGCTGCAGCCGGTCCTGCACCGCGATGCCGCCGGCCTCGAGGCGCTGGAGGATCAGCTGACCCAGGACCGAGCCCTCGGTGTCGATCTTGGAGGAGACCACCACCGGGTCATCGGCCTGTACCGCCGAGAGGCTCAGGGCGGAAGCGGCGGCGAGGAGGGTCAGGCGAGTGAACGGGATACGCATGGCGAATTACCACCTGAGGGATCATGAATGTACTGTGAGTATAAAGAGTCGCGGGAGTCATTGCAGACCCCGCCACCAACGCACAGGACGCCCTGCATGCCACCGGCCACCCCGCCCCTGCTCGACCGCTGCCATCACCCGCTGGTACGCGACCTGGCATGGCTGCTGCTGGCACCGGACTTGATCGACACTCCTTGGCCGGGCCGGCCCGGCCGCCAGGCACTGGGGCTGGACGACGATGTCCGCCTGGGCGCCTGGCTTGACGACCTCGAGGCCTGGCCCGGCGAACTCGAACGCTGCATCGGCGAGACGCTCACCGGCCGCATGGGGCTCTACTATGAGCGGCTCTGGCAGTTTCTGCTGGCCGCGGCACCCGACACCGAGCTGCTGGCCCATAACCTGCGCATCTATCGCGGCAGGCAGACCCTCGGCGAGTTGGACCTGCTCTATCGCCGCCGCGGCGAGACGGACCTGGTCCATCTCGAGGTCGCCATCAAGTATTACCTGGGGCTGAGGGAGGGACCGGGCGAGGCCCATGATCAGGCGCGCTGGATCGGTCCCGGCGGCGCCGACAGCCTGGCCGGCAAGCGCGAGCACCTTCATCGGCACCAGCTTCGCCTGACCGAACTGCCCGAGACCCGCCTGGCCCTTTGCGACACCCTGGGCGAGGCGCTTGCGCGCGCTGCCGTGGGGGGTGAACGCCTACCGGTGATCCATCGCCGGATGGCCATGCCGGGCGTGCTTTTCTATCCCTGGCCGGGCGATCCCGAGCAGCGCCATCCCGGACAGCGGCCGTTACCCCCGCCCCGGGAGGCGAACCCGGTTCACCTGCGGGGCACCTGGCTCTGCTGGCGGGCCTGGCGCGACTACCGCGATGGCCTGCCAGCCGGCACCCACGGTGCCTGGCTTCACAAGCCCCACTGGCTCGCCCTGCCCCGCCCCGAACACCTCTTGCCCCTGGGCGAGTTCGAGAGACAGCTGGTCCACCATTTCCGCACACCTGCCTCTCCCGTCCAGATCGCCCTGTGGCAGGCCGACATGGGCTGGCGGCGGCTGTTTGTGGTGGCCGACGACTGGCCCCGCCAGATTCCGCTGCCGCCGCCAGGCATTGACCGGGAAGGCGTATCGCCTCGCTGAGGGACCTCCCGGTCAAGGGAGCCATCGGCCACCGCCGCGGCCATCGACTCAGCGGGTCGCGCTCCCTTTGGGTACGCTGTTCAGCCAATCCCTGAGCCCACTGTCTTCCAGGGCATAGGCCCCGCGCCCGGACTTCCAGACCAATCCCTTGGCGCGCAGCGCATCGAGCCCGGCCTGAATCGACTGGGGGCGCACTGGACCGTCGCCGCCATGGGCCTCCAGCCGCCTGGCGATCCGACTGCTCGCTTCCTCGCCGAAAAGCGCCTGTGGCGCCGGGCCGCTGGCGTGGGATGCCAGCACGTCGAGCAGGGCCTTCTGGATCGGCGTCAGGGAGGAGTAGAGCCCTTCATATTCAGCCCACAGGCCGGCCTCCACCTCTGCCGCACCCTGCGCGAGCAGCCTGCCCAGATCAGGCGCCGCGCCCAGCTCCAGGGCGACCTGCTTGACGACCGAGGTGAGCAGCTCGGGGCGGTGGCCGACACGGGTGAAGGCCTGCTGCATGTCCCCGATATCGAAGGTGTTGCCCGGCGCCAGCTTGGCGTTCATGTCTTCCGTGTAGGCCGCCACGAAATCATCCCCCAGCAGCGGGAAGGGGGTGACCTGATTGCCGAAGAAGGGCTGGTCGCGATTAAGGACCAGGGTGGCGAGCTTGTCGCGGCTGGAGCCGGTGAAGATGAGCCGGAGCCCGTCGCTTTCCGGGCCCAGGTTCATCGCGTCTCGCGCAGCCTTGAGGGCAAACATACTGTTCATGCCATGTTCGGTGTTCAGCGCATGCTGGGCTTCGTCCACGATCAGCAGCACCGGCTTGCCCACGGCCTGGTGCAGCGCCTGCAGGAGCTGCGTCAGGGTGGCGTCCTCGGGCCGCGGCTCGTCATGAAGCCGCCAGCGCAGGGTCTGCTTGAGCCACACCTCCGCGATGCCAGCCGACTTCAGCCAGCGTTTCACCCGCGGCTCGTGGCGGCGCAGGGCGTCCACGATGGCGCCATCGATCAGGCTGCCGGGGTCGGCATCACGATCCGTCCAGAGGTCCACGTAGACCACCTCCCAGCCGCGCTCCGTGGCGGCTGGCGCCAGGTCGTTGCGCAGGAAGGTGCTCTTGCCGGTTCGCCTCGGCGCGGCCAAGAAGAGGCCGGCGCTGTAGTCGATCAGCCCACTGCCATCCAGACCGTCGAGGATGCTCTGGGCCAGCTGTGGCCGATGAAACAGGAAGCGCTGGATCATCGAATTACCCTCTTTTATTTTTCGTTAAGGATAATTATAGCAGTTTATATAATTAGCGGGATTTCAAGATGAAGCGAATCCATGGGCGCAGGGGCATCAGGCAGTGCGACTTGGCCTCCATGAAAGCGCCCATGACCTTGCGGTAGAGGTCGGCCTTCTCGGCGGTGACATAGCTGAAGGGGGTGTAGTCCAAGATCGCTCCTGGTTACTCGCTTGGCGTCAGGGCCTGCTCGAGCAGGCGTCTCTTACGTGGCAGAAGCCCGACCTCGAGGGCTAGGCGCTCTTACAGCTCCATAGATTCCGGCTCCATAGATAAGGAAGGAAAAAATAGATACTACAATGTCTTTTAAAACGTAAAAATAGCCATAATAGATATCATATGGTCTATGCATGGAGCCCACGATGCGCCTCTCGCTCATCACCGCCAGCGATGTACAGCACGACCTGGCAAGAGCCGTTCGGCAGCGTCGGCGGGCGCTTAAGCTGTCACGGGACGCCCTGGCCGAACGCAGCGGCGTTCCGGCCCCCACGATCAAGCGTTTCGAGACAACCGGCCAGATTTCACTGCGTCAATTTCTGCTGCTGTGGCAGAGCGTGGATCGCCTGGAGCCTGTGGCAAAGTTGGCAGCGACAAGGCCCTACATGCCCAGCAGCATCGACGAGGTGTTGCGTGATGAGTGATGTCGCTCCCGTCAGACAGTTGGACGTGCAGCGCCGCCTCAGTGATGGCCGCCAGGTGCTTGTCGGCCGCCTGGCGCAGAACAGGCAGGGCGCGTTCTTTCAGTACGATGACGTTTATCGCCGCCAGTATCATAGCCTGTCCCCGTTCCACCTTCCCTTCGATACGCGCCTGCATGCCGCCCCGCCATCTCCCCACAACGGGCTCCACGGCCTGTTCGCCGACTCACTGCCAGACGGCTGGGGCTTGATGCTGATGGACCGCCTGTTTCGACAGCACGGTATTCCAACGCATGCCGTGACACCCATGGACCGCCTGGCTTTCATCGGTGAGCACGGCATGGGGGCGCTCAGCTACCATCCGGATTCCGAGCGTTTCGCTGAGGAAGAAATCGACCATTGGAGCCGACTGAGCGAACTGGGTGAGCAAGCTCGCCGGCTCTTCGACGGCCAGACCGATACAGTGCTTGCCTCCCTGGCCCAGGCAGGAAGCTCGGGGGGGGCACGCCCCAAGGTGCAGGTCTACCTGTCCCCAGGCGCCACCGATCAGGCCAGTACTCGCCCTCGCCAGGGTCTTGAACCCTGGCTGGTCAAGTTCACTTCCAGCGCACTGGCGCTGGGGCATGAAGAAGGCTTATGCGAAGCCGCCTACCTGGCCCTGGCCAAGCAGGCCGGTATCGAAACGCCAGACTGGCAGCTGATCACCCCCCCCGAGAATTCACCGGCACTGGCCTGGCTGGCGCTGCGGCGCTTCGACTGCAGCCACCAGGGGCGCTACCACATGAGCAGTGCCTGCGGACTGCTGGACGCCGACTTCCGCCTGCCATCACTCGATTACGAGGACCTCATCAAGGCCGGCCAGGTCCTCTGCGGCAGTCCCGCCGTCGGACGAGCGCTCTTTCGTCGGGCACTGTTTAATCTCTTCGCCTGCAACCAGGATGACCACAGCAAGAACTGGGCCTATCTGCTGCTGGATGATGGCCAGTGGCGCCTCTCTCCGGGATATGACCTGACGTTCAGCCCCAGTCCCTATGGCGAGCACGCCACCGCCTTCAAGGGACACGGCAAGACGCCGCCGCTCAAGGTCGTTCAGGCTCTCGCCGACCAGGCCGGCTTCACGCGCTGGAGCGAGGCAAGGCAAGTGATCGAGGAGGTGGTAACGGCGGTCCATGGCTGGAACGACGCGGCCAACACGCTGGGAATTAGCCCGCGAGTGCGCCGGGAAATAGCGAAGCAGCTGGATGTCATCCAGAAAGCCAACCGCTCGCTCTTGACCCGCTGAACACTCTACGCTGATGGAGCCCGACATCAGAACGCCCGGCTCGTCTCGCGGCGGGCCGGGCGTTCTGATCGAGGCGGGAAATGAGAACCTCAGACTTCGGGCTTCTCGAACACCCAGGTGGTGCCTTCCCGGGCGTCCTTGAGGATGATGCCCAGGGCGGCGAGCTCATCGCGGATGCCGTCGGCGGCGGCGAAGTCCCTGCCCTTCTTGGCGGCGGCGCGCTCGGCGATCTTCGCCTGAATCTCTTCCTCCGAGAGCGGTAGCGCGCTGGAACCGGCCTTGAGGAAGGTGACCGGATCCTGCTGCAGCAGCCCCAGGATGCCGCCCAGGCGCCGAAGTTCGGCGGCCAGCGCCGGTGCCTGCTCGGGCGATTCCTTCTTCGCGCGGTTCAGCTCCCGGGCCAGGTCGAAGAGCACCGACAGCGCCTCGGGGGTGTTGATGTCATCGTCCATGGCGGCGGCAAAGCGCGCCTCGAAGCGGTCGCTCACCGGCACGTCTTCAAGGGACTGACCCTCGAGTGACAGCCCTTCGAGTGCCTGTCCTTCAAGTGCATTGTAGAAGCGCTCCAGGGACTTGCGCGCCTCCAGAAGGGACTCCGGCGCATAGTTGATCGCACTGCGATAGTGGCTGGCCACCAGCAGGTAGCGCACTACCTCGGCATCGTGGTGCTCGAGCACCTCGCGAATGGTGAAGAAGTTACCCAGGGACTTGGACATCTTCTCGTGATTCACCCGCACCGCCCCGGCATGCATCCAGGTATTCACGAAGGGCTTGCCGTTGGCCGCCTCGGACTGGGCGATCTCGTTCTCGTGGTGCGGGAAGGTCAGGTCCGGCCCGCCGCCGTGAATATCGAAGGTCTCGCCCAGGCAGCACTTGGACATCGCCGAGCACTCGATATGCCAGCCGGGACGTCCCTCGCCCCAGGGCGACGGCCAGCTGGCCTCGCCGGGCTTGGCCGCCTTCCACAGCACGAAGTCCAGCGGGTCCTCCTTGTGCTCGTCCACCTCGACCCGCGCCCCGGAGCGCATCTCGTCGAGGTCCCGGTTGTTGAGCTTGCCATAGCCCTCGAAGCGGCGCACCCGGTAGTAGACGTCGCCGTTGTCGGCGGCGTAGGCGTAGCCCTTGGCGATCAGCGTCTCGATCATCGCGAGGATGTCGTCGACATGGCGAGTCGCCCGGGGCTCATGGTCCGGCGGCAATACTCCCAGGCGCGCCTCGTCTTCATGCATCGCCTCGATCATGCGCTCGGTGAGCGACGAGATGCTTTCGTTGTTCTCGTCGGCGCGGCGAAGGATCTTGTCATCGATATCGGTAACGTTGCGCACATAGGTGACGTCATAGCCGCGATGGCGCAGGTAGCGGGTAATAACGTCGAAGGCCACCATCACCCGGGCATGGCCCAGGTGACAGTAGTCGTAGACGGTCATGCCGCATACGTACATGCGCACGATTCCCGGCTCGATGGGCGTAAAGACGTCCTTGCGACGGGTCAGCGTGTTGTAGATCTGCAGTTCAGCGCTCACATTCACCCCTTCTTACCGGCATCTTGCTTCTGGGCTTCCTGCTTTTGAGCTTCCTGCTTCTGCACCTTGGCCCAGGTGTCCTTTAGCCCCACGGTGCGGTTGAACACCCGCCGGCCGTCACGGCAAGCATGGCGGTCGGCGCAGAAGTAGCCCACCCGCTCGAACTGGAAACGGCTCTCGGGGGTCACCTCCGATAGACTCGGCTCGCCGATGGCCTGGCAGACCACCAGGGACTCGGGATTGAGGTGGTCGAGGAAGTCGGCTTCCTTGTCTCTGTCGGGCTGCTCCTCGAGGAAGAGGTTGTCGTAGAGGCGAACTTCCATGGGCACGCCGTGGGTAGCGCTGACCCAGTGGATCACGCCCTTGACCTTGCGGCCCTCGGGGTTCTTGCCCAGGGTGTCGAAGTCCACGGAGCAATGGAGCGCCTCGATCTCGCCGTTGGCGTCCTTGATCACCTCGTCGCAGCGGATCACATAGCTGTTACGCAGTCGCACCTCCCGGCCCGGCGCCAGGCGGAAGAACTTCTTGGGGGCTTCCTCCATGAAGTCGTCGTGGTCAATGACGATCTCGCGGGTGAAGGGCACCTTGCGCACCGCCATGTCCTCGCGGGCGGGGTGGCCGGGCACATCAAAGACCTCTTCATGCCCTTCCGGAACATTGGTGAGCACCACCTTCAGCGGGTTGAGCACGGCCATGGCCCGCGGCGCGTTGTCTTCGAGGTCGGCGCGGATGGCGTGATAGAGCATGGCGATATCCACCAGGCCGCCATCGGCACGGGTCACGCCGATCATCTCGCTGAACTTGCGAATCGACCCCGGCGTGTAGCCGCGACGGCGAAGACCGGCAATGGTCGGCAGGCGCGGATCATCCCAGCCATCAACGATATTCTCGTCCACCAGCAGCTTCAATTTGCGCTTGGAGGTCAGGGTGTAGTTGAGATTGAGTCGTGAGAACTCGATCTGGCGCGGCCTGGCGGGCACCGGCAGGTTGTCCAGAAACCACTCGTAGAGCGGCCGATGGTCCTCGAACTCCAGCGTGCAGATGGAGTGTGAGACCTCCTCGATGGCATCGGACTGGCCGTGGGTGAAATCATAGGACGGGTAGATCTTCCACTTGTCGCCGGTCTGATGGTGGTGGGCATGGCGAATGCGGTAGAGGATCGGGTCGCGCAGGTTGATGTTGGGCGACGCCATGTCGATTTTGGCCCGCAGCACCTTCTCGCCCTCGGCGAACTCGCCGGTGCGCATGCGTTCCAGCAGGTCGAGATTCTCGTCGGCCATACGCTCACGATAGGGGCTCGGACGACCGGGCTCGGTGAGGGTGCCGCGATACTCGCGGATCTCGTCGGGCGAGAGGTCGTCGACGTAGGCCTTGCCTTCGCGAATCAGGTGCTGGGCCCAGGCGTAAAGCTGGTCGAAGTAGTCAGACGCGAAGCGCACCGGACCGGCCCACTGAAAGCCCAGCCAGCTGACGTCTTCCTGGATGGCGTCGATATAGGCCTGCTCTTCCTTGGCCGGGTTGGTATCGTCAAAGCGCAGGTGACAATCACCACCGAACTGCTCGGCAAGGCCGAAGTTCAAGCAGATCGACTTGGCGTGCCCGATATGAAGGAAGCCGTTGGGCTCCGGCGGGAAGCGGGTCACGATCTTGCCTGGGCGGCCGGCCTCGATCTCGTCGCGGATCTGGTTGCGGATGAAGTTCGGCGCACTGGAGGTATCGGTGGTCATGGCGGGAGAAACAACCTCTGGTTGAAGGTGCGGGCGGGGTCACTTCGCCCATCGAAGCAAAACCGTTATTATAGCGCCACGCCCATGGGCAACGCCAAGGCGAGGCCCCTTTACCGTACAGGAACTTATCGATGATCGTTCTGCAGACCAATTATGGCGACATCAGCGTCGAGCTGGACCATGAAAAGGCCCCGAAGACCGCTGCCAACTTCGAACAGTATGTGCGCGATGGCTTCTACGACGACACGCTCTTCCATCGCGTCATCGACGGCTTCATGGTCCAGGGTGGTGGGTTTGACACCGACTTCAACCAGAAGCCCACCCGCGACCCGATCGAGAACGAGGCCGACAACGGCTTGCTGAACGAGGCCGGCACCCTGGCCATGGCGCGCACCCAGGACCCACATTCCGCCACCGCCCAGTTCTTTATCAACATCGCCGACAACGCCTTCCTGAACCACACCGGCAAGTCCATCCAGGGCTGGGGTTACTGCGTGTTTGGCCGCGTGGTCGAGGGCATGGACGTGGTCGAGAAAATCAAGAACGTGGACACGACTCGCCGCGGCATGCACGCCGACGTGCCCGCCGACGACGTGTTGATCCAGAAGGCCTACGTCAAGGGGGAGTGATGACGACCCGGCTGATTTCCGACCTCCACCTGCACCCCGGTGCACCCGAGATCATCGCGGGCTTTCTGCATTGGCTGGAGGAAAACGCCCGGGGATGTGAAGCCCTCTACCTGCTGGGGGACATCTTCGAGGCGTGGATCGGCGATGACCTGCTCGACCTGGCCGGCAGCGACCCCACCGGCCATGCCGATCTGGGCGTGGGTGTCGCGCGGGCACTGCGGCGTCTGGCCGACGAGGGTACCGCCGTGTTCCTGATGCACGGCAACCGCGACTTCCTGCTGGGAAGCCGGTTCGCCGAGCAGGCCGGCGCCACCCTGCTGCCGGACCCCAGCGTGGTCTCGCTCGGCGGCAAACGGGTGCTGCTGATGCACGGGGACAGTCTGTGCACGCTGGACACCGCCTACCAGGCGTTTCGCGCCCAGGCGCGCAGCCCGCTATGGCAGGAACAGGTGCTGTCGATGCCGCTCCCGGAACGTATCGCGCTGGCCAGGCAGCTGCGCGAGCAGTCCGGTGAGGCCAACTCCAGCAAGGCCGAGGACATCATGGACGTGACGTCTGACGAGGTCGTCAAGGCGATGGCCGAGCAGGGCGTGACCACCCTGATCCACGGCCATACCCACCGTCCCGCCGTGCATGAACTCGAGGTGGACGGCCAGCCGGCCCGACGCGTCGTACTGGGCGACTGGCGGCCAGACCGAGGGTGGGAGATCGTGATCGAGGGAGATGGCGAGCCGCGGCTGGAGGAGATCCCGCTAGGCCGTTGACGGCGATGGCAGCCGACAGGCGTCGAGGCGCTCTTCCAGCGCCTCGGCGTCGGGCAGGCACCCCACCTCGCCGATCACCTCGAGGCGCGAATCACGCCGCCAGGCGCTGTTGGTGAGGCTCACCGCCCCCTCGGCGCGATTGTAGAGCTTCCAGCCGGCGTCACAGTGAAACACCCCCTTGACCCGCAAGCGGCCGGGCAGCTCGCCCAGCAGCAGGGTCAATCGATCCAGGTCGAAGGTGTCGTCCGGGTGCCAGCGCCACCCCAGGGTGGCATGCCCCAGCGCCTCGCCTTGTTCCCGTCGGGGCCGACCAGGTTCAGGCAGCACCGCTGCGAACTCATCCAGCATCACGCCCTTCGACTCGAGGGCACCGCTCGCCGCCTCTCGCAAACGGCGATGGGCCTTGCTGTCCGCCCCCCCTACCCTCGACGCCGTTTCGCCATGCCCGATCAGCCGCGATAGCGGCAGCGCACCGTGGGGCGCCTCGATGATCCAACGCTTGGCGGGCCAAAGCTCGGCCAGCCACTCCGTCGCGGCCGCCCGCTGCTCGGGGGTGGCCAGGTCGACCATGGTCAGTGCCACCCCGTCGGCCAGAATCAGCTGGTCGCGGAAGGTCTCGTGCTCTCTGGCGCGAGGGTCATCCAGCCGGCGGGGATCCAGCACGGCGACGATATCGCCCACCGTCAGAACGCCCGCAAAGGCGTCGCTCCTCAGCACCTCCAGCAGCCCGGACGGATGGCCGAGCCCGGAGGGCTCGATGATCAGCCGATCCGGCCGGTAGCGATGCAGCAGGCTGACCAGCGTTGCCTGCATAACGAAGGCCAGCTGGCAGCAGAGGCAGCCGCCCGGCAGCCCCTTGACGACCAGATCGTCGCGCTCCTCGAACATTGTCTGGTCGATCCCCACCTGGCCAAACTCGTTGACCAGCACCGCCCAGCGCTCATCCGTGGGCTTCTGATCAAT
Source organism: Halomonas tibetensis (assembly GCF_042643535.1). NCBI lineage: Bacteria > Pseudomonadati > Pseudomonadota > Gammaproteobacteria > Oceanospirillales > Halomonadaceae > Halomonas > Halomonas tibetensis. The sequence goes on along the minus strand of NZ_JBHRSQ010000011.1, from coordinate 94,577 downwards.
AAGACGGTGGATCAGGGTGCTCTTGCCGCTGCCGAGAAAGCCAGTGACCAGGTGGACGGGGACGTTGGCCAGGGGGGTAGGGGTGAGCATGGAGAGAGGTCTCATGGCGATAATATGTTACAAGATAACATGACGGCTGGATGGCCGTAAAAACGTCCCTTCTGAAAAGCAGGGAACCCCGCAGACATGGTGTCTACGGGGTTCCTGATGCCGGCTTCCCAGTGCTTAGCGCTTAGCGACCGATCTCCGCCTTGTCGCGCAGGTCATCCAGCAGGCCCTGGATGGCAGCCTGGGCGCGCAGACGTTCGGCCATGCTGCTGACGAACTGCTCCACCTGGGCGTCCAACTCGCCCTCCTCGACCCGTTCCAGGGCAAGCAATACCACGCGGTCGCCGTCTGCGGCACGACCGTATACGGGGGCATCGCCCTCAGGGGCCGGCAGACGGAACACCGCGTCGATTACCGTGCGGTTGAGACCCCGGGTCTCCTGACGGCTCGCGTCTTCGACTTGCTGCCAGTCGAGATCCTGATCATCGCCGGCGCGCAGGTCATCCAGGCGCTCCGCGCCAAGCGCCATCAGCGCGTCGCGGCGAAGGTTGGCGGCCACGCTAGCCTCGACCTGATCGCGGACCTCCTCGAGCGGCAGGGTGGTGGCCTCACGATGCTCGGCAACGCGCACCACCAGCCGGCGATCGTTATCCAGCTCGATCACCTCGCTGTTGAAGCCCTCCTCCAGCACGTCAGCGCTGAAGGCCTCGCTCATCACCCCGGGCTCGGAGAGCACGCCGTCGGCACCGTCACGCGAGACCCAGTCGCTGACCTCAAGGTCGAGACCGATGTCATCGGCCACGCTCTGCAGGTCGTCGGCGGCAAAGCTCTCGTCGATCAGGCGCTGAACTCGCTCATTGAACTCGCTGGACACGCGGGCTATCGCCAGCTCACGCCGCAGATCGTCGCGCACCGACGCGAAGGGCTGGCGCTCCAGGCCGGTGACGGTCAGCAAATGCAGGCCGTTGTCGGTCTCGACGATGCCGGAGACTTCACCCTCATCCAGGTTGAAGGCCGCCTCATCGAAGCTGTCACCGAAGAAACCACGGCTGATCACGCCCAGGTCGCCGCCCTGCTCCGCCGACACGGGGTCGTCGGAGACCTCGGCGGCCAGGTCGGTGAAGGACTCGCCCTCGTCCAGGCGCCGGCGTACGGACTCGAGGACGTCCTCGGCGCGGCTGCGCTCGCCGTCGACGGTCACCATGATATGAGCAATACGGCGATCGGCATCGGCGGTGCGTTCCTGCCAGGCCTCGCGCAGCGCGGACTCTTCTACCTCCACCGCTTCGGCCATCTCCTGACGATCGATGATCACATACGCCAGACGCACCTGCTCCGGCCGGCGATAGTTGTCGGCATTGCTCGCGTAGTACGCCTCCATATCCGCCTGGGTCACCTCTACCTCTACCTCTACCTGCTCGGCAGAGAGCGTGGCATAGCGGAAGCTGCGCGTCTGGCGCTGCAGGGTCGCCAGACGCTCCTGCTCGCTGGGCAGGGTAAAGTCGCTGAAGGCCAGACCCTGTTGCAGCTGCTGGCGCTTCATGTCAACGCGCAACTCCTCGCGAAAGGAGACCGGCGTATACCCGGCACTGGCCAGGCGGTTACGAAACAGCTCGCTGTCGAAGCGGCCTTCTTGATCCTGGAACTCCGGCAACGACACGATGATCTGGTCGAGCTGCTCTTCGGAAAGATACAGGCCACCCTCCGCGGCGTACTGGGTCAGCAGGCGGTCAGTGATCAACTGATCGAGCATTTGGGCGCGCAGAGCGCGCTCCTGCTCCGGAGGCACCTGGCCACTGCGGATCGCACGCTGGACTTCGATTTCCAGCTGCTGACGCGTGATAGGTTCACCGTTAACCTTGGCGATCTCATCGCCCCCGCCGCCGAACAGGCCGATCAGGGACTCGACGCCGAACAGCGCCATGGTCACGACCACGACCCCGACGATGATCTTGGCGCCCCAGCTTCGGGAGCGGTCACGAATACTTTGCAGCATGCAGGCCTCGGCAACGTATTGTGTGGAAAGTGCGGTCTTGAGACCAAGACAGGCGCACCGCCGTGGGCGATGCGCCTGTAGGAGAGTCAACCATCAGTGGCGTGGCGAGACGCAGGTCTCAGTTGACGGAATCCTTGAGCGCCTTGCCTGCCTTGAAGCTCGGCACCTTGGCGGCGCTGATTTCGATCGGCTGTCCGGTCTGGGGGTTGCGACCGGTGCGCGCGGCACGCTCCTTGACCTGGAAGGTACCAAAGCCCACCAGGGACACGCTGTCGCCCTTCTTGAGACTATCGGTCACGGTGTCAACCATGGCGTCCAGGGCCCTGGCAGCGGCTGCCTTGGGAATGTCGGCAGACGCGGCGATGGCTTCGATCAGCTCGGACTTGTTCACACTTCACCCCTTGATTTTTCAGAATTTGGCTCTAATCAACGCAGCAATTAACCTGACAGTCACGATCGCAGCATGGCGCATTTTATAGCAATGTGACGAAAGGACTGTCAAGTATATTACCGCGCCAGGCCCCACCATATCAGGCTTTACGCCTGATCATGGTGAGGAAAATAATGTCAATGCGTGCTGATCATCGACGGGGATGAGGCGGCATCCTCGGATCTAGAATCCTCTGCAGAAGCCTCGGGCCTTTTGGCCAGCGCCACCTCAAGAACCTCGTCGATCCAGCGAACCGGCCTGATGTCGAGAGCCTCTTTGATATTATCCGGAACCTCCTTGAGGTCGCGGCGATTCTCTTCGGGCACCAGCACCGTCTTTATACCACCGCGCCGAGCGGCCAGCAATTTCTCCTTCAGGCCGCCGATCGGCATGACCTCCCCGCGCAGGTTGACCTCGCCTGTCATCGCCACGTCACAGCGCACCGGGCGACCGGTGTAGGCAGAGACCATGGCGGTGACCATGGCAACGCCGGCGCTGGGACCATCCTTGGGCGTAGCCCCTTCGGGCACGTGGATATGCAGATCCTCCTTTTCGAAGCGCTCCGGGTCGATGCCCAGACTCAGGGCGCGTGCGCGCACCACGGTCTGGGCGGCGCTCACGGACTCCTTCATGACATCGCCCAGCGAGCCGGTCTTGTTGATACGACCCTTGCCCGGCGTCAACACCGATTCGATGTAAAGCAGCTCGCCACCCACCGAGGTCCAGGCCAGGCCGGTCACCCGGCCCACCTGGTCGTCCTGGTCGGCCAGGCCGTAGCTGTAACGACGGACGCCGGCATAGGTCTCGATATCCGCCGCGGCCAGCATGACAGGCCCCAGCGCCCCCTCCTTGGCCTCCTGCTCGAGCCGCTCTCGCAGCACCTTGCGGCACACCTTGGCGAGCTGGCGTTCGAGTTCACGAACACCCGCCTCGCGGCTGTAGTAGCGGATCAGCTCCAGGACGGCCTCGTCGGAGAAGGTCAACTCCCCTTCCTTGAAGCCGTTGGCAATGAGCTGCTTGGGCGCCAGGTAGCGCTTGGCGATGGCCAGCTTCTCGTCCTCGGTATAACCCGGCAGACGGATCACCTCCATGCGGTCGAGCAGCGGCCCCGGAATGTTCATGGAGTTGGCGGTGCAGATGAACAGCGTCTCGGAGAGGTCGTAATCCAGCTCCAGATAGTGGTCGTTGAAGGTGTTGTTCTGCTCGGGGTCGAGAACCTCGAGCAGCGCCGAGGCCGGATCGCCGCGGTGGTCCATGCCAATCTTGTCGATCTCGTCGAGCAGGAACAGCGGGTTCTTGACCCCGGCTCGAGCCATGCGATGGATGATCTTGCCCGGCAGGGAGCCGATGTAGGTGCGACGGTGGCCGCGGATCTCGGACTCGTCCCGAACGCCACCCAGCGCCAGGCGCACGTACTTGCGGTTGGTGGCACGGGCGATGGACTTGCCGAGCGACGTCTTGCCGACCCCGGGTGGACCCACCAGGCAGAGCACGGGCCCCTTGAGCTTCTTGACCCGCTTGTGCACCGCCAGGTACTCGAGGATGCGCGCCTTGACCTCGTCGAGGCCGTAGTGGTCCTCGTCCAGCACCTGCTGGGCATGCACCAGGTCATGCTTGACACGGGTGCGCTTCTTCCAGGGCACCGACACCAGCCAGTCAAGGTAGGAGCGGACCACCGTGGCCTCGGCGGAATTGGGGGACATCATCTTCAGCTTGCCGAGCTCCTGGGTGGCCTTGTCACGGGCCTCCTTGGGCATCCCGGATTCCTCGATGGCCTGTTCGTACTTCTCGGCCTCGTTGGGCACATTCTCGAGCTCGCCCATCTCCTTCTGGATGGCCTTCATCTGCTCGTTGAGATAGTACTCGCGCTGAGACTTCTCCATCTGGTCCTTGACCCGCGAACGGATACGTTTCTCGACCTGCAGCAGGTCGATCTCCGCCTCGATCAGGGCCATCAGGTGCTCGATGCGATCGCGGACGCGATCCATCTCCAGCAGGCGCTGCTTGTCGTCGATCTTCAGCGACAGATGGGCACAGACGGTATCCACCAGGCGGCTCGGGTCCTCGATGCCCGAGAGCGAATTGAGCACCTCGTTGGGCACCTTCTTCGACATCTTCACGTACTGCTCGAACTGGTTGAGCAGTACGCGCACCAGGGCCTCCTGCTCGCGCTCGGTCAGCGGCTCGCTCTCGCGCAGCACCGCCTCGGCGGAGGTGTAGGCCTCGGCCGCGTGGAGTTCGCCCACATCGGCCCGAGAGACACCCTCAATCAATACCTTGACGGTACCGTCGGGAAGCTTGAGCAGCTGCATGATCTCGGCCACGGTACCGATAGCGAACAGGTCGTCGCGGTCCGGATCATCCTTGCTGGCTTCACGCTGGGCGACCAGCAGTACCCGCTTGTCGGCGTCCATGGCCGCTTCGAGGGCCTGGATAGACTTCTCCCGGCCGACGAAGAGCGGAATGACCATCTGCGGGTAGACGACTACGTCCCGCAGCGGCAATAGGGGCAGACTCAAGGTCTGATCGGCGTTCTGCTGCATCGCAGACGTTCCTCAAACAACGGGTGGATGACAAAGGAATGGGGGCTGACCGGCCTCTTTGCAAGGCAAGACCTGACGGCGAGTGACACAACGCGTTGCGGCCACAAAAAAACGCGAGAGCGGCATCGCCAAACCGGCAGTCACCGGTACTGGCGAGGCTCGCTCCCGCGTCGGGGCCCGGCACAATGAACGCGGGCCAGGCTGGCTCAGCCGTCGGTGCCGTCGCCGGCCGCTTCCAGTTGCTGGGAGTAAATCAGCAGCGGCTCGCTCTCGCCGGCGATCACCGAGGCATCGATCACCACCTTGCTGACCCCTTCCAGCGAGGGAATTTCATACATGGTATCGAGCAGTACCGACTCGAGGATAGAGCGCAAGCCGCGGGCGCCCGTCTTGCGTGACATGGCCTTGATGGCTACCGCGCGCAGTGCGTCCTCGCGAAACTCGAGATCCACGCCCTCCATCTCGAACAGCTTGGCGTACTGCCGGATCAGGGAGTTCTTGGGCTCGGTGAGGATCTCGATCAGCGCATCCTCGGTGAGCTCGGTCAGCGTCGCGATCACCGGCAGACGCCCCACGAACTCCGGAATCAGACCAAACTTGACCAGATCCTCGGGCTCGACATCGGCGAGCAGCTCACCGACGCCACGGACCTCATCCTTGCTCTTCACCTCGGCACTGAAACCGATACCGCCCTTTTCGGCACGATCGCGGATCACCCGCTCCAGGCCCGCAAAGGCGCCGCCAACGATAAACAGGATGCTGCCGGTATTGACCTGCAGGAATTCCTGCTGCGGGTGCTTGCGGCCACCTTGGGGAGGCACCGAGGCGGTTGTGCCCTCGATCAGTTTGAGCAGCGCCTGCTGGACACCCTCACCCGACACATCTCGCGTGATGGAGGGGTTGTCGGATTTTCGAGAGATCTTGTCAATCTCGTCAATGTAGACGATGCCGCGCTCGGCCTTCTCGACGTCGTAGTCGCACTTCTGCAGCAGCTTCTGGATGATGTTCTCGACATCCTCGCCCACGTAGCCCGCCTCGGTGAGGGTGGTCGCATCGGCGATAGTGAAGGGAACATTAAGCAGTCGCGCCAGGGTCTCGGCCAGCAGGGTCTTGCCGCTGCCGGTGGGGCCGATCAACAGAATGTTGGACTTTCCGAGCTCGACGTCATCTTTCTTGACCTCTGAGCGAAGGCGCTTGTAGTGGTTGTAGACGGCCACCGACAGCACCATCTTGGCGCGATCCTGGCCAATTACGTAGTCGTCCAGGGTGTGACGAATCTCGCGGGGAGTCGGCAGACGCTCCTCGTCGGTCTCGGCATCGGCATCGAGCACCTCCTCGCGAATGATGTCATTGCAGAGGTCGACACACTCATCACAGATATAGACGGACGGGCCGGCAATCAGCTTGCGCACCTCGTTCTGATTCTTGCCGCAGAACGAGCAGTAGAGCAGCTTGCCGCCTTCGTCCTTGCCTTTGCCGTCGGCCATTCGCATACCTCTTCTCAGTTGGCCCGGCGCACGTGGCGCCCGGCCGGGCTCACATCGGCAGCTTTAGCTGCCGCAGAACGGTGTAAGGGTGTAGATAAATTCACGCTATCAGGATGTGGGCCGCTTATCCAGCACCGCATCGATCAGGCCATATTCGGCCGCCTGCACGCCATTCATGAAGTTGTCGCGGTCGGTATCCCGCGCAATGGTTTCCATGTCCTGACCGGTGTGGTGGGCCAGAATCTGGTTGAGCTTGTCGCGGATACCGAGAATCTCACGGGTGTGAATCTCGATATCCGAGGCCTGGCCCTGGTAACCCCCCAGCGGCTGATGAATCATCATCCGCGAATTGGGCAGACAAAAGCGTTTCCCAGCGGCACCACCCGCCAGCAGGAAGGCGCCCATGCTGGCGGCCTGGCCGATACATACCGTAGAGACATCGGGCTTGATGAACTGCATGGTGTCGTAGATCGACATGCCCGCCGTGACGCCTCCACCGGGCGAGTTGATATAAAGATGGATGTCCTTGTCTGGATTCTCTGATTCCAGGAACAGCAGCTGGGCGACGATCAGGTTGGCCATGTAATCTTCCACCGGACCCACCAGGAAAATCACACGCTCCTTGAGCAGGCGGGAATAGATATCATAGGCTCGCTCGCCGCGTGCGCTCTGCTCAACCACCATTGGCACCAGGCCGCCGGCGTTTTGGATCTCGAACTCGTTGCTCATCAGTGTGATGTCCTTGCATCCGAAGAATGGAAGCGGCTGGGGAGGCGCGCCGATCGCCGGCACGCCCACCGGGCGGAGATGAGGGAGATCAGGCCTTGCTCTCTTCCTGTCCCTTTTCCTCGCTCTCCTCCTCCGCATCGGCTTCTGCCTGCTGCTGAGCAGCGGCAAGAACCTCCTGGTAGGTCATGGTGACATCCTTGACGCTGGCTTGATCGAGCAACTTGTCGACGGCCTTCTCTTCGAGGATGGCAGACTTGACCTGGGTCTTCATCTGATCGTTACCCATGTAGTACTCAACCACCTGAGCCGGTTCCTGGTACTGCTCGGCAAGTTCCTCGACCTTGGCACGGATCTCGTCGTCGGTGGCATCGAGCTCACCGGACTTGATCACCTCGGCCAGCAACAGGCCCACCTGGACGCGTCCCTTGGCCTGTTCGGCAAACAGCTCGTTAGGCAGCTGGGAGACGTCGAAGTCCTCGCCCAGGCCAAACTGCTGAGCCGCCTGACGCTTGAGGCCATCGGTCTCCTGCTGGATGAGCGACTGCGGTACCGGGATCTCATTGACCTTCTGCAGCGCGGCCAGCACCTGCTGCTTGACTCGATTATCGACGGCCTGCTCGGCTTCGCGAGTCATGTTCTTTTTGACCTCGGCGCGAAACTTGTCGAGATCACCATCGTCGACGCCAAACTTCTTCACAAACTCGGCGTCCACCTCGGGCAGGGACTGACCCTGGACGGCGTGAAGCTTGACCTTGAAGGTCGCTTCCTGGCCGGCCAGATGCTCGGCCTGGTAATCCTCGGGGAACGTGACCTTGATCTCCTTCTCATCACCGGCCGCGGCGCCGACCAGCTGCTCCTCGAAGCCGGGGATGAAGCTGCCGGAACCCAGCACCAGGCTGTGGCCTTCGGCGCTTCCGCCTTCGAAGGGCTCGTCGCCCAGGAAGCCCTGAAAGTCGAGGGTCACCTGATCACCATCTTCGGCGGCGCGATCGACGTCTTCCCAGCCGGCATTCTGCTTGCGCAGGGTCTCGATCATCTCGTCGACGTCTGCCTCGACCACTTCGACCACCGGACGCTCGACCTCGACACCTTCGATGGAGGCCAGTTCGAACTCCGGATAGACTTCCAGGGTTGCCACGAACTCGAGATCCTTGCCCGCCTCGTTGACGGTGGGCTCGATCTGGGGGAAGCCCGCAGGATTCAGCTCGTTCTCGGTAATGGCGCGCACGTAGCGCTCGCGCATCACTTCACCCACCACTTCGTTGCGCAAGTCGTGAGCATAGCGCTGACGGATCACCGACATCGGCACCTTGCCCTTGCGGAAACCGTCGATGCGAACATTCTTGGCGGCATCCTTGAGACGGGCATTGACGGCCTCGTCAATCTCGGCGGCCGGCACCTGAAGCGTGATGCGGCGTTCGATCTGGGAGGTCGTATCGACGGAAACTTGCATGAAATGTCCTCTACCGACTGGGGGCGTTGTATTGAAGAATGAAAAGACCAAGGGTGGGATTTTATGAATCCCGCCTGGCACTGGCAAGCGCCATGCCACATTGATGGGGACTTCAAGCGCTTTTACAAGGGCAACTCGGCCGGAAAGGCCTACATTGGTTGCGGTCTTTCAGAAACGACAAAATCGCCGGCTCGTGGAGCCCGCGTCAGGTAAGTAACAAGATAATGAGCTAAACAATTTGAAAGAAGCAGACGTGAAAAAAGCAGACAGAGGTGGGGTGGATGATGGGGTTCGAACCCACGACCACCGGAGTCACAATCCGGGGCTCTACCACTGAGCTACATCCACCATTGTCCTAAATGCCTGTCGAAGTGGGGTGGATGATGGGGTTCGAACCCACGACCACCGGAGTCACAATCCGGGGCTCTACCACTGAGCTACACCCACCATATCGACAACTGCTGACACTGATAGCCTGCCATCGCGCCGCAGATGGCGCGCCCAGCAGGACTCGAACCTGCAACCTACGGCTTAGAAGGCCGTTGCTCTATCCGATTGAGCTATGGGCGCATTCTACTCTTCAGGCTGTTTGATCTCAACCCGTGAATCCCTGTTTATCCAGATCATTCAACACGTTGTGGTCGGAGTGGAGGGATTCGAACCCCCGACATCCTGCTCCCAAAGCAGGCGCGCTACCAGGCTGCGCTACACTCCGCTGCGATCAAACTGACCCGACGCCACCGCAGGGGCTTCGTCAAGCGTTGCGTATTCTACGTGACTTTCTCCCGCGGTCAAGTGCCGGAACCAGCTCATTGCAGGAGCGCGCTTTGTTTCGTTGGCGCGGCATGCGAAAATCAGGCTTCTTTTCGTTAGCGGGCCGCCCCTGCACTGGCCCTGCCCACTCAGTCACCAGAGGAAGCGCGATGACCGCCCAACTGATCGATGGCAAGTCCATCGCCGCCCGAGTCCGCCAGCAGGTCGCACGCCAGGTCAAGGCACGTCGCGACGCCGGGGCCCGCGCGCCAGGGCTCGCCGTGGTGTTGGTTGGCGAGGATCCTGCTTCGGCGGTTTATGTGCGAAAGAAACACGACGCCTGTCTCGAGGCCGGCATCAATTCCTTCCGTCATGCGCTGCCCGCCGAGACCACTCAGCGGCAGCTCGAAGCCCTGGTGGATGCGCTTAATGCCGACTCGGCAGTGGACGGCATCCTCGTCCAGCTACCGCTCCCTGCCCACCTGGATGCCCGGCCGATACTTGAACGCATCCGTCCCGACAAGGACGTGGATGGCTTTCATCCCTACAACCTCGGCCGCCTGGCACAGCGCCTGCCCATGCTGCGTCCCTGCACGCCAAAGGGGATCATGACGCTGCTCGAGCAATCCGACCTCAAGGTACGGGGCCTGGACGCTACGGTGGTTGGCGCTTCCAACATCGTCGGCCGCCCCATGGCGCTGGAGCTGATGCTGGCGGGCTGCACCACCACGGTCTGCCACCGTTTCACCCGGAATCTGGAAGACCACGTGCGCCGTGCCGACCTGCTGGTGGTGGCCGTTGGCAAGCCGGAGCTGGTCAAGGGAGAATGGGTCAAGGAGGGCGCCATCGTCATCGATGTCGGTATCAACCGGTTGGATAACGGTCGTCTGGTGGGCGACCTGGACTTCACCTCGGCCGCCGAGCGCGCCAGCTGGATCACCCCGGTGCCTGGCGGTGTCGGCCCCATGACCGTGGCCACCCTGCTCGAGAACACCCTGCAGGCCGCCGACATGCACGATAACAACTAGATCGGAAACCACTTGTCCCGTCCCGGGGTCAGACGCCTCGTGACAGATATTCCCAGGACAGATCTCACACAAGGACTCCGCCATGAGCGACAAGAAGATGAACGTCGAAAGCTTCAACCTTGATCACACCAAGGTGAAGGCGCCCTATATTCGTCTCGCTGACATCAAGACCGGCGAGAATGGCGACACCATCCACAAGTACGACATGCGCATCTGCCAGCCCAATCAGACGCACATGGAGATGCCGGCACTGCACTCCCTTGAGCACCTGATGGCCGAGCTTTCACGCAACCACTCCGATAAGGTGGTCGACATCAGTCCCATGGGCTGCCAGACCGGATTCTATTGGGCCATGATCAACCATGACGACTATGACGGCGTGCTGACGCTGCTCGAGAAGACCCTCGAGGACGTGCTGGCGGCGGACGAAGTGCCGGCCTGCAGTGAGATGCAGTGCGGCTGGGCAGCCAGTCATAGCCTGGCAGGCGCCAAGGAGATCGCCCAGGGCTTCCTGGCCAAGCGCAGCGAGTGGACTCAGGTATTCGCATGAAACGCATTGGCATCATTGGCGCCATGGCCCAGGAGGTGGACTACCTCGCCTCGCTGCTGGAGGGGAAACAGACCCGTACCCACGTGGGCTCCACCTTCCACAGCGGCCTGCTGCACGGGGTCGAAGTGGTAATCCTGAAGTCCGGCATCGGCAAGGTGAATGCCGCGGTGGGTACCACTCTGCTGCTGGATATCTATCAACCCGATGCGGTGATCAACACAGGCTCTGCCGGCGGCTTCGGCAAGGGCCTAACGATCGGGGACGTGGTGATCTCAAGCGAAGTGCGGCATCACGACGTGGACGCCGTGATCTTCGGCTACGAGCACGGCCAGGTGCCACAGATGCCGGCCGCCTACCTGCCCGACCCTCGCCTGGTAGCCATCGCTCGCGAATGCGTGGAGTCGCTGGGAGAGGTCAACGTCGTGGAAGGGCTGATCGCCACCGGGGACGTCTTCATGGCTTGCCCCGACCTCGTGGAGCAGACCCGCCGACGCTTCCCCACCATGCTCGCTGCCGAGATGGAAGCCGCGGCCATCGCCCAGACCTGTCTGCTCTACAACTGTCCCTTCGTGGTGATTCGCGCCCTCTCCGATATCGCCGGCGGCGGCGACAACCACCTCTCCTTCGAGGCGTTTCTGGAGCAGGCGGCGACCCACTCTGCCCACATGGTGGAAGCCATGGTGAAGCGCCTGGGCAACCTGCCTGCGGAGCAGCCCAGCGATGCGCTGGCTGAAAAGATCTGATCCGCGCCGGTGGGTGCCGACGCTGCTGCTGGGTGGCTGGCTGCTGACCGGCTGCGGCGCCACCCACCTCGGCGAACGCTCCGTCCCGACGTCGCAGGCTGCCCCTGCGGCCGCGGCGCTGGCCTTCGACGCGCTACCCGAGCTGACCTACACCCCGCCCGACTGGCCCAGCTCTCTCCACGCCGACGTGCTGCTGCCGCGGTCAGGGAGTGACGCGCTGCGACCCGCCGCGCTGCTGGTCCACGGCGGCGGCTGGCAGAATCGCGGTCCGGAGGACATGGTCGGCATCGCCGAACAGCTGGCCACACGCGGCTATGTCACCGTCAATATCGAACACCGCTTCGCCCCAGAACACCGTTTTCCCGCGCAGCTTCACGACCTTCAGCAGGCCATGGCCTGGATCCATGCCAACGCCGAGGCGTGGCGCGTAGACACCGACCGCATTGTCGGCGTGGGCTTTTCGTCGGGTGCCCATCTGGTCAGCCTGCTGGCCCTGGCAGGAGCAGAAGGGCCGCTGGCCCAGCCCCATGGTGGTGACCATGCCCGACTTGCCGCCGTGCTGGCGGGAGGCACGCCCAGCGACCTGTTCAAGTTTCCCGACGGCAGGCTGGTCGTCGAGTTTCTCGGTGGTACCCGCGCCGAGGTCCCCGAGCAGTATGCGCTCGCCTCACCGGCCCGCCAGATCGGGCCCAGCGCCCCGCCCTTCTTCCTGTTTCACGGCACCTGGGACCGCCTGGTCCCGGTCGACCACGCCACCGACTTTCGCGCCGCACTGGAAGCCAGGGGAGTGGAGAACGAACTTTATCTCCAGCATGGCCGCGGCCACTTCCTGAGTTTTCTGACCCGCGGCGACGCCATCGACGCCGGCATCGACTTCCTCGAACGGCAGGTACGCAGCCTTGAGCGCTCTACCCACTAGCGGATCCGCCACTCCGGCGCCAGGCGGCGCCAGTGCTCGCGCAGCAGGGCCTTGTGCTCGTGCGCCATCGGCAGCTCTTCCAGCATATCGGGCCAGGCGGCTCTGGCGCGCGCCAGAGCGTCCTGAAGCTCAGCTTCCACCACGAGCCAGCTGACACCCACACGCTCGGCCCAGTGCCGAAAATCATCCCGCTTCAGCTGCTCCCAGAGTTTCTTGCCATTCAGGTTCAGCGCCGCCTCCCGCTCGTTGGGCAGGTAGGCACGCGTCGCCACGATGTCGTAGGCGGGCGACAGCCGCGGCCTGTAACGATCCGGGTAAAGGAGGCTCCAGTTCTTCAGGTGCGCATCGCCGTTGGCCAGCAGGAGGTTCACCAGCAGGCGGCGCGCCATCTGCGCCGCACACGCCATACCGTCGGCGGAGAACTCGCGCACCAGCCGCCCCAGCTGCTCATAGCTTGGCCCGGCGTACTTCTCGTAGGGATAGCGAAACAGCACCTGGGCGAAGTCTTCCGCGTGTACCCGCCCACCCTCTGCACGATCGAACCGCTTGATGGCATAGGCCAGCGGTTCGTCCGGCAGGTTCAGCGCCGGCAGCCCCTGCAGCTCCTCGAGGGGCACCAGTCGAATCTCGGGGATAAAGACGCCAGCCGCCTGGGCCAGGCGCATGGCGGAATATTCGTTCTGCACCAGCCAGGGGTGGTGAGGCGATGGCGGCTTGACGATCCAGTCACCGGGCAGCGCGTCGCCAGCGCCGAAGAAACGGCCATCCTGCTCGCGCATGGAAAACTTCATCTGCACCCCGGCCAGAGAGAACCCCCTGCCCACGGCTACCCGTCTCGGTCGAGCAGCCCCTGCCAGGGATCTTCATCGAGGGGCACCGAGCCCCCCTTACCCTCCTCGAGCAGCGCCTGCACCTGATACCACTTGTCGATGGGAATCAGCATCAGGCGGGCATTGAGTCCATCGGCGGCTAGCTCAAGGGTGTCCAGCTGGGGATTGCCGCCGCGCTCCAGGCGCTGGTACTGCTGGCGGGTCATGCCCACGCGTTCGGCTACCGTCGCCTGGGTAAACCCCAGCTCGCGACGGCGGCGTTTCAACTCATCGTGAAGGCTCACTGGCCAAAGCCCATAAAAGGCACCATAAGCGTTGCTTTGATGACAATATAGCAACACTTATGATGCATGTCCACGCCCGCCTGGTCGCTCAGAGGCGCTATGTCGCGGGCGCTGTCAGGCAAGCTTCCATGCCAGCGTCTCTCCGGCGCACAGGGGCACGATGCGCTGGGCGGACCCATAGGGCAGCGACTCGGGCAGGCGCCAGGGCTCACGGACCAGGGTGACGGTGTCGGGATTGCGCGGCAGACCATAGAAATCGGGGCCAAAGTGGCTGGCAAAACCCTCCAGGCGCGCGAGCGCCCCGACCTCCTCGAACGCTGCCGCATAGAGCTCGATGGCCGCCGGGGCGGTATAGGCGCCGGCACAGCCGCAGGCGCTCTCCTTGTCGCCCTGGGCGTGGGGGGCGCTGTCCGTGCCGAGGAAGAACTTCGGGTTGCCGGAGGTCGCAGCCGCCAGCAGCGCCTGGCGATGGCGTTCGCGCTTGAGGATCGGCAGACAGTAGTAGTGGGGGCGGATACCCCCTACCAGCATATGATTGCGGTTGAAGAGCAGATGATGGGCGGTAATCGTCGCCGCTACATTGTCCTGCGCCCCCCTTACAAACTCGGCGGCTTCCGCGGTAGTGATGTGCTCGAACACCACCCGGAGTGTTGGATGGCGCGTCAGTAACGGCTTCATCACGCGCTCGATAAACGCCCCCTCGCGATCGAAGATGTCTATCTCGGCGTCAGTCACCTCGCCGTGGACCAGCAGCGGCATGCCCAGCCGCGCGAGGGCGGCAATGGCATCATCGCAGTTCGCCAGGTCGGTGACCCCGGAATCAGAGTTGGTGGTGGCACCCGCCGGATAGAGCTTCACTGCGTGCACCAGACCACTGGCGTGGGCCCTTTCGATCTCTGCGGCCGGGGTCTTGTCCGTGAGATAGAGCGTCATCAGCGGCTCGAACCGACTGCCTTCCGGCAACGCCGACAGGATTCGTTGGCGATAGGCCAGCGCCTGCTCGGTGGTCGTCACCGGTGGCTTGAGGTTAGGCATAATAATGGCGCGACCCATCTGGGCGGCTGACGCGCCCACCACAGCGGACAAGGCCTCGTCATCGCGCAGGTGCAGGTGCCAGTCATCGGGTCGGGTCAGGGTCAGTGTGGTCACGGCGGGTCCTGTCTCGGCGGGATAATTTTAGCGTCGAGCAAGTATACCGAAAGTTGCCATACGCCGCCGCTTGCTGACGCGGGGCTACGACCCGCTCGCGTTGGCTCGGTGCGCGTTGCACCTCGCTGCATCGTGGATCAATTGAGGGTGCGGGGGGAGGCCGACTCGTCACCCAACGCTGAATTCCCGTATCATGCCCTCAGATCCAAAGAGGGGAATAACATGCCGAAGGTGCGCCACTATGCGGACCTGGTCACCATCCTGGCAGGATTGTCATGGCTGGTGGTGTTCTGGTCGGTCAGCCTCACGGCGCAGATGGGCAGCATCGAGCCCACCCTGGCGGCTCTGCTGATGCTGGGGACTCTGATACTGGTCAGCTTCGTGCATCGCCCTATTCGCGTCCATCTGCGCCGTTATCACGTGCGCAAGCGGCGAACCGAGATGTGGATGCACATCCTGGCACTGCCGCTGATGTTGGCTTTTCTGTTCGGTATCGTCGTTGAGCACCTGCTGGCGCCGCTCAACGGGCAGCAGAAGATGCTGCTGTTCAACGTCTTCGCTACTGCCGGCTGGCTGGTCTTCGTGTTCACGCTGCTGATCAAGCTGGCCATGCATCAGAGACGACGCCGCAGCAACAGCAACAGCAATAGCAACAGCAATAGCGATAACAACAGCGGGGCGGCCTAGTCGCGAGTCATGCACGCCGCGAATCATGCAAGCGGAAGTACAATAGCAACAGCGGGCGCCTGGATGTCAGGCGCCCGCTGTCGTTCAGGCAGCAAGGTCAGAAGCGATCGAGACGGAACGGCGTCATGTCGACCGCTGGGGTCTCACCGTCCATCATCTGCGCCAGCAGCTCGCCGGTGGCCGGCCCCAGTGTGAAGCCCTGATGCCCGTGGCCGAAGGCCAGCCATAGCCCCGGCTTGCCGGGGGCAGGACCGATCACCGGCTTCATGTCGGGCATGCAGGGACGCGCGCCTTTCCAGGGCTCGGCGTCGCGTCGCTTGCCCAGGGGGAAGAGCTTGCGCGCCGCCTTCTCGGCGGCTGCCAGCTGCTGGTAGCGCGGCGGTGAATTCAGGTCGGCCAGCTCGGCCCCGGTGGTCAGGCGAATACCGGCTCGCATCGGCTCGAGCAAAAAGCCCCTCTCGGCATCCATCACCCAGTGATTGAGCGTCGCGCCCTCCTCCGCTGAATAGTGCATATGGTAGCCACGCTTCACGAACAGCGGCACATCCAGGCCCAGCCGCGAGAGCAGCTCACCGGTCCAGGGCCCCATGGCCACGACCACCTGGTCCGCCTCGAGGGCCCCCTCACTGGTCATCACGCGCCATCCGGTGCCCACCTGGCTAACGTCCTCGACGCTGGCCTGCATCACGCGGCCACCCAGTTCCTCGACGCTCTTGGCATAGGCCTGCACCAGGGCGCCCGGATCCGCCACCATCCAGGGTTGGGTCCAGTGAATGGCGCCCACCAGCCCCTTGGCGAGATTCGGCTCCTTGGCCTGCAGCGCCTCAGCGTCAAGCTCTTCGTAATCCACCGCGAAGCGCTCGTGATTCTCGCGGGCTTCCTTCAGGCGCTCGTCCATGGCCTTGCGCGTCCGGTAGAGCTCCAGCCACCCCCCCTTGCCCACCAGCGCCTCGGCGCCCGAGGCTTCGATCATCGTCGCGTGGGTATCCTGGCAGCGCATGATCAGCGACGCGTACTCGTTCACGATGCGCTCGTAGCGCGCCCCGCCCGAATTGATCCAGTACTGCACCAGCGGCCCTGCCGCACTGACCATGCCTGTCGTCCGATAGCGAATGTCCACCTGGCGGTTGGGCAACACGCGTAGCAGGGTGCCGAGGTCGCGCGGAAAGGCATAGGGACGTACCGCCTCGCGCTGGATGATGCCGGCGTTGCCGAACGAGGTCTCTCGACCCGGCTCGCGGCGGTCCACCAGCGTGACGGCGTGGCCTCGACGCGCCAGGTACCAGGCAACCGAGACGCCGACAATCCCTGCGCCGAGAACAATGATGTTGCGGGACATGAAAGCCTCCCCGATCTGCCAAAGAAAAAGCCCCACCTCTCGGCAGAGCATTCATTGTTCGAAGTCTAGCAGAGCTAAGCATAACAACGGCATAGAGATAAAAATTAAGATTTTTATCTTACACAGGCACATCAATCCAGAGGATTATTCCAAGACAACTGCCAACAAGAGAGAAAGCATTCAAACGCGTGCTGACTGGGCCTCCAGCTTGGTAAGAATAAAGTCGCTGTGCCCCACGTGCAGCAGGTCCGCGAGCTGGCGGATACGGTGCTCTTCGAGGTGGTGATGTTCACCGTCGGCAAGTGCCAGCACCCACATCATCCTCACCAGTTCGACGCGCCGTCCATAGTCATAGTCCTGCTTGATAAGGCTGACGAACTGGTAATGGTCCACGGAACTCTCCACCTCTTCTCGGGCCATGGCCATCAGCGACTCCACGGCCTCGGCTTCCAGGTGAAGATGCGTCATAAGCAGCTCGCGCAGGGCCTCGAGCTGGGCGGGATCCACCCGGTAGTCGGCGCGCATCACCTCGCACAGCAGCGCAGCCGCGGCGAGTTCCAGGGTGGGGAGTTCATCGTCATGCGACGCGGGGTCGGCAAGCGTTCGTTGAAAGAAACGCTGAATGGCTGTGAGCACGGCAACCCTCCTTATGTCGGCGTCCAACTATGACTCGTCAAACGACCTGGCGTTCGCTCACCCCTTGCGGCAGCGCCAACGTGCCAGGAGGTTCATCAGTGTCAAGGTCACTAGCACAGCCGCCGCCCAGCCCAAGACATCCACCAGGGTGTGGTAGCCGGCAGGAGGCGACAGTGGACGCCGGGTCATGCCGAACTCCACCACCCGGGTGAGGCCATAGAGCAGAAGGGCGAGGCTCGCCAAGGGCAGAGCGGAGTGGCGATCAGCCAGCCAGTGAGTCAGGGCCCATGGCTCCCGCGGGGTCGTCTTGGCAGCGGGCTTGGCAGCAGGTCTGCTGGCGGGTTTGGCGGCCGTCTTGCGCGGCGCCGGTGCCTTGCGAGCGCGAGGCCTGGGCGTTGCCCCTCCTCGCACCGAAGGCCTGGCCACCAGGCTCCAAGCCCAGCGCAGGGCGCGCCACAGCATCCAGCCCAGGGTAAAGCTCACCGACAGCGCCAGACCGCCCATCACCAAAACATATGCCATCGGGCGAATCCTTTCATTGCCATGCTCGGCTGCCATTGTGCCACACCAACAGCTGCGCACGTGGGCAGGAAGGATGGAGCCGAGCGGGCAGACGCCTTGCGCAGGGAGCCCCTGGAGGGCTCCCTGCATGGCTGGCCTTGCCGATTATTCGCCCTCGCGATAGAGCGTCTGGATACTGGAAAAGTCCAGCGCGCCGCTACCCTGGGCACTGTGCAGCGCGAAGAGATTGCGGGCCTGTGAGCCCATGGGCACGGTGGACTTCGACCCCAGAGCCAGCTCCCAGGCCAGGCCAAGGTCCTTGGCCATCAGGTCGGTGAGAAAGCCACCCTGATAATCGCGTGAGGCGGCAGCGCCCTCCATGACGCCAGGCCAGGGGTTATAGACGTTGAGCGCCCAGTTGCCGCCGCTGCTCTGCTTCATGATCTCGGAGAGCACGGCCGGGTCCATGCCGTTCTTGACGCCCAGCGCCAGGGCCTCGGCGGTGCCGCTCATCAGGATGCCGAGCAGCATGTTGTTGCAGATCTTGGCCACCTGCCCCGCGCCATTGTCACCGGCGTGGAAGATGTTCTTGCCCATGGCCTCGAGCACCGGTTTGGCCTTGTCGAAGCCGGCCGAATCGCCGCCGACGATAAAGGTCAGAATGCCGGCCTTGGCGCCGCCGACACCACCGGAGACCGGGGCATCCAGGTAGCTGAGGCCACGCTCCGCGGCGGCACTGCCCACGGTGCGGGCATCTTCCGGGGAGATGGTCGACGCATCGATCAGCAGCGGCTTGCCATCGAGCGCATCGAGCAGGCCTGGCTCGCCGTTGCGGCCCAGATAGAGCCCCTTGACGTGGGCACCGGCGGGCAGCATGGAGATGATGACCTCGGCACCGCGGGCTGCTGCCTCGGCACTTTCGCCGCGCTTGGCGCCCTCGCTCTCGAGGGCCTGGATGGCACTCTCCATTAGGTCGAATACGGTAACGCTGTGGCCTGCCTTGACCAGGTTGCTGGCCATGGGGGCACCCATGTTGCCGAGACCGATAAATGCAATATTCATGATTGGCTCCTTTTGGTTGTTTGTCTTACCGAGACCTGTGGCCCCGTAGGGTCAAGCGTCCAGTGTGCTTACCCTATCCGGTGTCCGAGCCCCAGGTCGCGCAGCGGATGGGATTCGCTCTCCCAGGGGGAGGCAAACAACGCCTGTATCGTCTCTTCCGACACGCTGTCCGCATCGGGATGACTCCACCGTGGGCTCTTGTCCTTGTCGATCAGAAGCGCCCGCACACCCTCAACGAAGTCGCCCTGTCGGCAGCACTGGACCGAGAGCACCAGTTCGTCGCGGAAGGCATCCGCCAGGCTGGTATGCGCGTGTCGGGTCAGCATTCGCCAGACCAGCTGGGCGCTGAGCGGGCAGCCGTCGGCGAGACGAGCGCGGTTGGATGCCAGCCACTTATCATCACGAGTATCCGCGAGGATTCGCCTTACCGCGGTGGGAGCATCGACGGCTCCCACCAAGGCCTGGAGATGGTCGAGATTTGGCCATACCTGGCCTTCCGGAGCGCCGTCGCGTGCCTCGTGCCGATCGAGTGCCTGCTGCACCGCGCCGCGCAGCGCAGGACCGCTGCGATCACCGTAGTCCGACTCGGTCAACGAGGACAGCACCAGGCCGCGGCGGTCCCTGGGGATAAAACGATCCGCCATGCCCAGGTCAAGCGCATCGCGGGCGTTGAGCTGCGCGCCGGTCAGGCCCAGGTAGGCGCCCACGCCGGGCGGCATGCGATTGAGGAACCAGCTGGCGCCGATATCCGGGTAGAGACCGATGGTGATTTCGGGCATGGCGATCCGAGTGGTCTCGGTCACGATTCGCTGGAAACCGCCGGCCATCAAGCCGAGGCCGCCGCCCATGACGATGCCGTCGCCCCATACCAGCAGTGGCTTGGGGTAGGTGTGAATGCGATGGTCGAGGTGGTATTCAGCGGTGAAGTAGGTTTCGGCCAGCAGGCTGTTGCGACCCGAGCCGCGATTATCGCCCTCCTCGGTGAGCGAGCGGTAGAGGGCCACTACATCGCCGCCGGCGCAAAACGCCTTGTCGCCGCTGCCCTCCAGCCAGACGGCCACGATGCTGCGATCCGTCGCCCAGGCATCGAGCTTGCCCTGGAGCTGACGAACCATCTCCAGGGAGAGAGCATTGAGAGACTTGGGAGCGTTGAGAGTCGCCACGCCAATTCGCCCACCGTCACGGGTGGGCAGCTCGTCGAAGCGTACGGGAAGATCCGACATCAAAGGTGTCTCCTTATTGCATGGACTCGATCACGCCATCCGCCATCAGCCGGCGGGCAACAATCAGGCGCATGATCTCATTGGTGCCCTCGAGGATCTGGTGGACCCGTGTATCGCGAACCAGCCGTTCCAGGGGATATTCACGGATATATCCATAGCCGCCGTGCAGTTGCAGGGCCTCGTTGCAGACATTGAACCCTACATCGGTGGCAAAGCGCTTGGCCATCGCGCAGTGTGCGGTGGCTTCGGGGTCATTTTGGTCCAGACGCCAGGCGGCCTGACGCACCATCAAGCGGGCAGCGGAGAGTTCGGTGGCCATGTCGGCGATCTTGAACTGAAGCGCCTGAAACTGGTTTAGCGCACGACCGAACTGCTTGCGCTCGGCCAGGTAATCCCGGGACAGCGTCAGGGCATGCTGAGCGGCCCCCAGCGAGCAGCTGGCGATATTAAGGCGGCCTCCGTCGAGGCCCTTCATGGCGAACCTGAAGCCCTCACCCTCTGCGCCCAGTCGATTGCCGACCGGCACTCGCACGGAATCAAAGCTGACCAGACGCGTCGGCTGACTCTTCCAACCCATCTTGTCTTCGTTCTTGCCGTACTCGACGCCTGCGGCATCGGCCGGTATCACGATGGCCGAGACTCCACCTGCGCCGCTGTCGGGTTCGCCCGTTCGCGCCATGACGACCAGCACCTCGGTGGCGCCCGCGCCAGAAATAAACATCTTGGAACCCGAAATGACGTACTCATCGCCCTCTCTGACCGCCTTGGTGCGCAGGTTGGCGGCGTCGGAGCCAGAGCCCGGCTCGGTCAGGCAGTAGGACCCCAGCGCCTCACCGGACACCATGGCGGGCACCCAGGTCTCGCGCAGGGCATCGTCGCCCCAGCTGGCGATCATCCAGGTCACCATGTTGTGGATGGTGAGATAGGCGGTGGTTGCCACGCACCCCTGAGCAAGCTGCTCGAAAATCAGCGAGGCGTCGAGCCGCGAGAGCCCCAGGCCGCCGTGCTCCTCCGGCGTATAGATGCCAAGAAAGCCGGTCTCACCCGCGCGACGGATGACATCGAGGGGGAAATGGGAGTTGGCGTCCCACTCGGCGGCGTGATCGGCCAGCTCGGCCTTCGAAAAGTCGGCGGCGGCCTGAACCAGCGCCTTCTGGTCGTCGCTCAGGGAGAAGTCCATGGTGGTATCCTCGTCACGCATATCAGTTGCGTTGTTGTTGACTGGTTGACTGGATTCTGCGGTTGGTGCGGGCGCATGCGGTCGATGCTCATCCGGCAGGCGGCCATGACACCAACCTAGCACTTGCTAGGTTTATCCTACATCACCCCATGGTCGAACAAGCACTTTACGTTAACGTAAACCTCGGCTAGTGTTGCCATCAGGCGGCTGGCTTGCGCCCTGCCACGCCATAAAACAAAGGAAGACGCTCATGACTCAGTCCACAGCGAGCGACGCGGCACAGTCCGGCGGTTTACCCCGCCAACGACGCACCTTCAGCATCGGAGAACTGGCCAAGATATTCGAGGTGACGCCACGCACCATCCGCTTCTACGAGCAGGAGGGACTGCTGGCTCCCGAACGACGCGGCCAGACGCGCATCTACTGCGAGAAGGACCGGGTACGCCTCAAGCTGACGCTGAGAGGCAAGCGCCTCGGTTTCTCGCTGGCTGAAATTCGCGAAGTGGTGATGATGTACGACGCCATGCCCGACGGCAATGCCCGTCAGCTGCAGCGTCTTCTGGAGATTCTGGCCGACAAACGCGCCAATCTGGAGCGGCAACTGGAAGACATCCGGCTGATGCACAAGGAGCTCGATGACGTGGAGAGCCGCGCCCGAGAGGTGCTTTCGGGTCTGGGCGTTGACCCGCCGAGGCACTGACCCCTCAGGCGCTGCACTCTCTGGCGCTGAACTCCCCAAGTCCCGGGCCATGATCGTGTTGCCCACTGCACACCCAGCAACAACAAAGAGACGGTAGACGATGACACGCCAACATACCCCGATCAGCTACGTCAGCGGCATCAGTAACACCCCCCTCAAGGGCCAGACCATTGGCGACTGCTTCGATGAGACAGTGGCACGCTTCGCGGATCGCGATGCGCTGATCAGCATTCACCAGGACCTGCGCTATACCTGGCGAGAGCTCCAGGCCGCCGTCGACCAGGCCGCTCGTGCCCTGCTCGCCTTGGGCGTGAAGAAAAATGACCGCGTGGCCATCTGGTCGCCCAACTGCGCCGAATGGACGATCACCCAGTTTGCCACAGCCAAGATCGGTGCCATTCTGGTCAACATCAACCCCAGCTATCGCACCCATGAGCTGGAGTACGCGCTGAAACAGTCCGCCGCCTCCACGCTGGTCCTGCAGGGCAAGTTCAAAAGCTCCGACTATGTGGCGACCCTGGCCGAGCTGGCACCGGAGCTGCGCGAGGGCGGCCCCGGCACCTTCAAGAGCGCCAAGCTGCCCGAGCTCGAGCGGGTGGTCTGCCTGGATGCTGATCGCGCCCTGACCGGCATGTTCAGCTGGCCATCGATGCTGGCCCATGCTGACGAGGTCTCTGCCGAGCACCTGGCCGAGGTTCAGGCCACGCTGCAGTTCGACGACCCGATCAACATCCAGTACACCTCCGGCACCACCGGCGCTCCCAAGGGCGCGACCCTTTCCCACCACAATATCCTCAACAACGGCTTCTTCGTGGCGCGCACCATGGCGCTTACCGAACATGACCGCATGGTAATTCCGGTGCCGCTCTACCACTGCTTCGGCATGGTCATGGGCAACCTGGGCTGCGTGACCCATGGCGCCACCATGATTTACCCGGGCGACGGCTTCGACCCGGAGGCGACCCTGCGGGCAGTGTCCGAGGAGAAGGCCACCACTCTCTACGGCGTGCCGACCATGTTCATCGCTGAACTGGAGCACCCGGAGTTTGAGCAATTCGATCTCTCTTCCCTGCGCACCGGTATCATGGCGGGCTCCATCTGCCCCATCGAGGTGATGCGCAAGGTGATCGAGCGCATGAACATGAAGGACGTCACCATCTGCTACGGCATGACCGAGACGAGCCCGGTGAGTTTCCAGACCCAGACCGACGCTCCCCTGGAGAAGCGCGTCACCACCGTGGGCACCATTCACCCCCACCTGGAGGTAAAGCTGGTAAGCCCGGATACCGGCGCCGCGGTCGCCCGCGGCGAGACCGGCGAGCTGTGCACCCGCGGCTACAGCGTGATGCTGGGCTACTGGAACAACGAGGAAGCCACCGCGAAGGCCATCGATAGCGCTGGATGGATGCACACCGGTGATCTGGCCACCATGGACGACGAGGGCTATGTGGCCATCGTCGGACGCATCAAGGACATGATCATCCGCGGCGGCGAAAACATCTATCCCCGCGAAATCGAAGACTTCCTCTATACCCATGCGGCGATCTCCGACGTCCAGGTAATCGGGGTTCCCGACGAGAAGTACGGCGAGGAGGTCATGGCCTGGGTGAAACTTGCCGACGGGCAAGCGCTGACCGCCGACGAACTCAAGGCCTTCTGCAAGGGCAAGATCGCCCACTACAAGGTCCCGCGCTACGTGAAGTTCGTCGATGAGTTCCCGATGACCGTCACCGGCAAGATTCAAAAGTTCAAGATGCGCGAGGAAGCCACCCACGAGTTGGGACTGGAATAACCCGCAGCAGCAGGTGAACGGCGCAAGGGCAGGCATCCTTCGTCGGCTCACAAACGCCAACCCCGCGCGCCCTGGCCGCGGGGTTGCTTGTTATGGGCCGACGACCGACCGCCGCCATTGTCTTCGCCAGAACCCCCACCGAAGGCGGCATTGGCGATTGATCGGCCCGGATGGTATTACCTCTCGGACCATGTCACAAAGCGAGCTCGCCATGCAGGACCTGCTGATCCCCCTGGCCATGACCGGCGCCTTTGGCGCCTTCATCGGCACCCTCTACCGCTTCTCACGTCGGCCAGGCTACCGACGCCCCTTGCTCTTCACGATGGTCGGCCTGATAGCCGGTATCATCGGCTTCGTGATCTATCGGCTGCTGGTGGCCACTACCGGAGCGCCGCTATGGCTGCTACCGCTGCTGGTCATCCTTCAGGTGTGGCTATGGCTCGGCCCCTTCGGCCCCGCCGCCCGGGCCGAAGGGCAGGACCGCCCGAGGCGCTGAAACTCAGTCGCCGGCAAGGCGAAACTCGCCAATGAGTGACACCGTTCGCCTATAGGCCTCACGCTCGCGGCAGGCGGCGAGGAATCCCTCGAGGCGTGGGTAGCCGGCAAGTCCGCCTCGCCCAGCCATGGCCAGCACCGCGAAGCTCATCTGAATGTCCGCCGCGCTGAACGCCTTGCCGGCAAACCAGGGCTCTGCGACCAGTTCGCTCTCCCAGAAATCTCGCAGCCGACGGATTTCCGGCCCCAGGTACTGCTGTTCCACACCGCGGGCAAACAGCCGCCCCAGCGGGCGCGCCAGGGCGGGTACCGGCGGCTGGCCTAGCCGCGAAAACACCAGGCCCATGACCAGCGGCGGCATACCGGAGCCTTCGGCGTGGTGCAGCCAGAAACAGTAGCGCTCCCAGGCATCGCTGCCTCTTGGCGGGGCCAGTCGTTCCTCGGCATCATGATGATGGATCAGGTAGTCGATGATGGCACCCGACTCGGCGATCACCCGGCCGTTGCGGGCCCTGTCGCGAATCACCGGCGCCTTCCCCAGCGGATGCACGGCGCGCAGCGAATCCGGCGCCATCAGGGTCGACGGATCGCGCCGATGGGTAATCAGTTCGTACTCCACGCCCAGTTCCTCCAGCAGCCAGACCACGCGCTGGGAGCGGGAGTTCTCCAGATGATGAACCTCGATCATGGTGTTTCCTCGCGTTGAATCGTTACCGCACCCTACCGCCGATCACCCGCGATGTCCTGCCAAGGTCGCCTTTGCTGAGGGTCGGTCGGGCACTAGACTGACAATCAACGAGTCTCTAAGACAACAATGACGACAACGAAAAATGGAGAACGCCATGGCCAAGGTTCTGGTGGTAGACGATGAACCCAATATCGTCCTGTCGCTGGAGTTCCTGATGCAGCAGGCCGGCTTCGACGTGGTCACCGCCGAAGATGGCGAAAGCGCTTTGGCGCGCGTCGCCGAAGGCACCCCGAACCTGATGCTGCTCGACATCAGCCTGCCGGGCATCAGCGGCTTCGATGTGCTCGAACGCCTGCGCGCCGATCCCGACCATGCCCGCCTGCCGATCATCATGCTCACCGCCCACGGCCGTGAAGTCGAGCGAGAGAAGGGCCTGGCGCTGGGCGCCGACGATTACATTACCAAACCCTTTTCCACCCAGGCGCTGGTTGACAAGGTCAAGGCGCTGCTCGCCGAGGTCTCCTGATGGCTCGACGTCTATCCGGATTGCCGCGCCGCCAGCGACTGATCGGTCTTTGGCTTCTGCTCAGCGGCATCAGCATCTTTGGCGGTGCCATCTTTGCTCTGTGGCTCGACACTCTCTTTCAGCCTTCGGGGCTGGCCCGCCTGGTATTGTGGCTGGGCTGTTTCTCCGGGGGCGGCACCATCTTTTTGGTGGGCCTGCTGCTGGAGCGTCAGCTGTTCACGCCGCTGCGCCATCTGCAGGTCCAACTGGCCCGCCTGGTGGCCAATCCCGACGCCAGGGAGGACTATCCTCCCGAGGGCTGGCTGCGCGCGCTGGGCCCTGACCTGGTGAGGGTGCGCGATGCCTGGCGCACCGATCGCGGCCGCCTGGCCACCGCTCACGCCGAGGGAGCGCGCAGCGCTGCGCGCATTCGCCAGGAACTCGAAACTCTGCTCCAGGTGCTCGACACCCCGCTGCTGCTCTGCGACCAGCATCGCCGGGTACTGCTCTTCAATCAGGCAGCCGAGCACCTTTTTGAAGACCATCATGGGCTTGGCCTGGGCAAACGACTGGAGAGCCTGCTGCCCGCCGTCAGTCTCCAGGACGCCCTGGGGCAGCTGCCTGGTGATGGCTCTTCGCGGGAAGTGCTGGTGCCCTGCGATGAGCGCTGGCTGCGAGCCGTGATGCGTCGGGTGCCGGGCAGCCACGGCGAGACCCTGCTCACCCTGAGCGACACCACCGCCGCCTGGACCAGCGAAATGGGCGCCCGGGCCGACCTGCTCGACAGCCTGCCTCGCCTGCGCCGTCACAGCGCCAGTCTGACCAGCGCGGCCGACGCCCTGACCTCCCTGGGAAGCACCTCGGGAGACATGCGCCAGCGCCTCGAGAAAGTGATCGACGAGGAAAGCCAGTCTTTGGGCCAGGACATCGAACAGCTTGCCGCCCTGGTGGAGCAAATGCAGCATGAGGGGGAGCGGCTGGTGCCGCTGTGGTCCAACGACCTGTGGGAGGCCCTCAACGAACGTCGCAACAGCCCGATCATGGTGGTGCCGGTCGGCATGCCCGCCTGGTTCAAGGGCGACGTCATGGCGCTGCTGGTGCTGCTCGGCTCGCTCATCGAGGCATTGCAGGAGCATCGAGACCCACAGGAACTCGAAGGGGAGGTCTGCCTGGGCAACAAGCGCGTCTACCTCGACCTGATCTGGCGCGGAGCGCCCCTCGGCGAGCGGCAGCTTAACGCGTGGCAGCAGCAGCGCCTGGATGATCTGCCGCTGTCGCCGCGAGTCTCCGACGTGCTGCACCAGCATGCGAGCGACGCCTGGAGCCTGGCCGATGACGATGGCGTGCATGCCAGGCTTCGGCTCCCGCTGCCCGCCACCGAACGGGTAGGCGCCCCGCGGCCGGTCACCCCGCCGCGCCCGGAATTCCATGACTTCGGCATCGCCGAGCTGCCTCACCCCGATGCCGAACTGGCGGCACGCCCGCTACGCGCGCTGGAGGTGGTGTCCTTCGATACCGAGACCACCGGCCTCGAACTGCGCCGCGGCGACACCGTGATCAGCATCGGCGCCTGTCGCGTGGTCAACGCCCGGCTGCTGGCCAGCGAGGTGTTCGATGTTCGCGTCGATCCCGGCAAACCGATTCCTCCGGCCAGCACGGCCATCCATGGCATTACCGACGCCGACGTTGAAGGCGCCCCACCGCTGCCGGTGGTGCTGCCGCGCTTTCGCGATTACGTGGGCGAGGCGGTGATTCTCGCCCACAACGCCGCTTTCGATCTGCTGGCCCTCCAGCCGCCGGGGGCCGGCGTGACACTGGATATGCCGGTGCTCGACACCCTGCTGATCTCACGGGCCCTGGATGCCAGCCTGGACGGCCACGATCTGGACAGCCTGGCCGAACGCTACGGCCTCAGCTTCCCACCGGGCACCCGACATACCGCTCTGGGCGACGCTCGGGTCACCGCCGAGCTATGGCTGGCCCTGCTGCCGCGACTGGAGGCTCGCGGTATCGATACGCTGGAGAAGGCGCTGGCCCTGCAGGCCAGCGCCCTTGACAAGGAGGATGCCTTCGCCTCATGAGCTCAGGCCATATGCACCGGCGACTGTCGGCATGAATATCCCGCGCCTCGGTGAGCGGCTGGTGGCCCTGGTGCTGCTGGCCACTCTGCTGTTCACACCGCCGCTGGTGCTGGTCTTCGACCGCCCTGCCGGCGGTCTCTCTTGGCTGCCGCTCTATCTGTTCATCGCCTGGGGAACGGTAATCGCCCTGGCCGCCTGGCTGCTTGAGCAGCGCTCGGGAGAGTGAGGATGAGAGACGCGCAACCATGAGAACCGATGCGGTCGTCCTCAGCGTCGCCTTCGGCTACTTGGCGCTATTGTTTGTGATTGCGGCATGGGGTGACCGCCGTGCCGAACAGGGACGTTCGCTGATCGGCTCGCCCACCGTCTATGCCCTCTCCATTGCCGTCTACTGTACCGCCTGGACCTTTTACGGCAGCGTGGGGCGCGCCGCGCAGTTTGGCCCCAGCTTCCTGCTGATCTACCTGGGTCCGACGCTGGCCATGCTGCTGTCGCCCTTCCTGATCCGCAAGATGGTGCGCATCGCCAGCGCCCAGCGCATCACCTCCATCGCCGATTTTATCAGCGCTCGCTACGGCAAGAGTTCGAGCCTGGGTGCTCTGGTGGCATTGATTGCCCTGATCGGTATCACGCCGTACATCACCCTGCAGCTCAAAGCGATTACGGTAAGCTACGCGGTGCTGATCAACTACCCCCAGGCCCCGGCGCAGAGCCTGGTCGAGGAGGCCTTCTGGGCCGACAAGTCGTTCTGGGTGGCACTGGTGCTGGCGGTGTTCATCATCCTGTTCGGCACCCGCCACCTGGATGCCAGCGAGCGCCACGAGGGTATGGTGGCCGCCATCGCCTTCGAATCCCTGGTCAAGCTGGTGGCCTTTCTCAGCGTGGGTGTCTTCACCGTCTTCGTGCTGTTCAACGGCCCCGGGGACCTTTTTGCCCAGGTGGCGGCCAGCCCCGACCTGGTCGGTGCCCTGGGGCTGGAGGCGGTTCCCGGTGGCGCCAGCGGCTGGATCGGCATGCTGGTATTGGCCTTTCTGGCGTTCATTACCCTGCCCCGCCAGTTCCAGGTGCTGGTGGTGGAGAACGTCGATGAACGCCACCTCAAGAGGGCAAGCTGGCTTTTCCCGCTCTACCTGCTGGCCATCAATCTGTTTGTCATTCCCATCGCCATGGCGGGCATGCTGCTCTCCGCCGGCGACCCTGACAGCTATGTGCTGAACCTGCCGCTGTCGGCCGGACTCGAGGCGCTGCCGCTGCTGGTGTTTATCGGCGGGCTCTCGGCGGCCACCGGCATGGTGATCGTCGAGACCATCGCGCTCTCCACCATGGTCAGCAATCAGCTGATCATGCCCCTGCTGCTGCGCTCTCGTCGCCTGCACCTGGGTAGCAGCGGCGAACTGGCCGGCTGGCTGCTGGGCATTCGCCGCGTGGCCATCGTGCTTATCCTGCTGCTGGGCTACCTCTACCACGCCCTGATCGGCGACTCCTACAGCCTGGTGACCATCGGCCTGGTCTCCTTTGCCGCTGCCAGCCAGTTTGCTCCGGCCATGCTGATCGGCATGTACTGGCGCGGCGCTACTCGCCGCGGCGCTGCCCTGGGCCTCATCGCCGGCACGCTGATCTGGGCCTGGACCCTGCTCATCCCGGGCTTTGCGCAGTCCGGCTGGGTGGACGACACCTTTCTGACGCTGGGCCCCTTCGGTCTGGAGTGGCTCAGGCCCTACGCCATGTTCGGCCTGGAAGACTGGGACATCTACTCGCACTCGCTGCTGTGGAGCCTGACCGCCAATATCGGGCTGCTGGTGGGGGTTTCGCTGTTTACCCGTCAGAGCCCGCTGGAGCAGACCCAGGCGGCCCTGTTCACCGAGGCCATGCACCCCGGCCTGATGGAGACCTCGCTCTGGCACGGCCAGACCACGCGCGGTGAGCTGCGCAACCTGCTCGACCGCTACCTGGGCACGGGGGCCACCGCCCGCGTCTTCGCCGGACAGGACAACAGCCAGGTGGGCAACGGCCATGGCAACGACCAGCCCGCTCCGCCGGAGATGATCGCCCGGGCCGAGCAGGCGCTCTCCGGGGCGCTGGGCAACGCTTCGGCACGGGTGCTGATCAACTCCGTGGTGCGCGGCGAGGCGCTGGACCTGGAATCGATACTCAGCATCCTCGACACCACCTCGGAGACCCTGGAGGTCAACCGCCGCCTGGAACAGAAGTCCGAGGAACTGGCCCGCGCCAGCGAGGAGCTGCGCGCCGCCAACGAACGCCTGCGCGAGCTCGACCGCCTCAAGGATGAGTTCGTGGCCATGGTCAGCCACGAGCTGCGTACGCCGCTTACGTCGATCCGCGCCTTTGCGGAGATCCTGCGCGACAGTGATGGCCTGCCCGACGAGAAGCGGGTGCATTTTCTCAACGTGGTGGTCAAGGAAAGCCAGCGCCTCTCACGGCTGATCGAGGAGATCCTCGACCTTGCTCGACTGGAGAGCGGCCGACTCACGCTCAATCCCCAGCATCTTGACCTTGTAGCGCTGACCCGGCACAGCGTCGATGCCGTGCATCACATGCAGGAGAATCGCGGCGTGGCGCTGGAGGTGCAGATCGAGGTCGAACAGGCGCCGGTGGTGGGCGACCCGGATCGCCTCGAGCAGGTCATCATCAACCTGCTCGACAACGCCGGTAAGTTTGCCGATGAGACCAGCCCGAAGGTGCTGCTGAGATTGGGGCGCTACAAGAATCATTTTCGCCTGGCGGTGGAAGACAACGGCCCGGGCATCATCGAACAGGAGCGGGAGCGGGTGTTCGAGAAGTTCCACCAGATTCAGCGCCCAGGCGAATCCCCCGAGAAGAGCCGCGGACGCCCTCGGGGCAGCGGGCTGGGGCTACCCATCAGCCGCGGCATTGTTGCCCATCTGGGCGGACGGCTGTGGGTGGAAGACGCGCCTGCCCTGGGCGGTGCCTGCCTGACCATGGAGTTGCCGGAAGCACCAGACGCTACCCCCGCTTCGCCCGCCGTTTGAGCCGACGGATCTGCTGCATGTCAAGACGCAGCAGCAGGCGCTGGTCCTCGCCCAATCGCGACACGTCGACCCAGGCATCGGCGCCATGCCCCGTCCTGAGACGGCGGCACTGTTCCTCCAGCAGAAGCCCCTGCAGCCGCTCCAGGGCAGCGGTCAAGGCACGGCAGCGCTCGGCCGGAAGCACTTCCTTCACGACCAGGGACGCCAACCGCTCGCGGGTGTCGATCTCACGGACGCCATGGCGCAGCGCGAGAAGCCGCACGGCGGCCACCAGCGGCAGCAGTCCCTGCTGCTTGAGATTGATGGCGTGCTCGTGGGGCGCACCATCCAATGCGCCCGACAACCGACCGAAGCGGTCCAGGGCCGTCGGCAACTCGTCGAGCAACACGCTCATCTCGTCCAGAAATAATCCTGCCTGCGGCATCAGTCGGACCACACGGTCTGCCAGGGCATCAGCCAGGGCCCCTTCTCCGTAGACCGAACGGAAGTCGAGAAGGATATTGGCCTGCTGCACGCGTTTGGTTCTGCGCTCTGCGGTCCAGATGGCCAGCTGTTCGCCCCACTCGGAAAGCCGCTTGCGCCACATGGGCCAGCGCGCCATCACATGACCGGTGCATAGCGGGATGCCAGCCAGGTCCAGCCGGTCGGTGAAGCGCTCGCCCAACGCCTGAAAATAGCCGTCGATCTCGGTATGCCGGCTGTCAGGATAGTCGGCGATGACCATGGCGTTGTCCTGGTCCGGTCCCAGCAGGCTCTCCTGGCGGGCGCCCGACCCCATGATCAACACGCAGAAGGCGACGGGAGGCGCGCCCCAGCCCTGTCCCTGCATTTCGCTCAGGGCAAGCTGGATGGCGCGGCGATAGAGCCAGTCATTATGGTCACTTATCAGCTGGCTGATACGCCAGGGGGGAAGATCGAGCCGTGTCAGCGCCTCGACCAGGCGAAGCTGCCAGGTGTGGGCGTCACAAAGGGTCGGCGCCGGCCCCAGTTCGGTCAGGGCATCGCGCAGCGGAGCGAGCAGTAAAGGCAGCCGCGAGGGGTCAGGAAACTCGCTATCGGCGAACAAGGAACGCCATGGGGAGGCTCGGTGAAGCAGGCGCATGGCAGCTCCGGGCAGCGGTAACCGACCCAGTGTAGCGTCGGACCCACTCGGAAACACTTGGGCGAAAGGGGCATGGCGACCCCCCCGGTGACGGGGTGTTCGCGGCTCGTTCAGCGGGCGCTGAACATCTCCTCGCCCACTTCGTCGATAAAGCGCTGGGCCTTGCTCACCATCAGCAGGTCGCAGGCCTCGCGGCCGGGCACCATATCGGAGCGCTCGAAGCGGTGCTCCTGCTGCTCTCCGTCAGTCCCGTCCCGGCGGATCCAGCCGCTCACACGATACTGGCCGCCCTGATCGGCAGGTTCGGAGATGATCAGATAGCCCTTGTACTCCACCGGCTCGGCGGCCGGCGCATTGGCGTTCGCCGAAGCGTTGGACTGCCTGTCGCCGCCACCCAGCAGGCCGGAGAGCAGTTTCTTGAACATTGTGTCGACTCCTTGTCTTCGACGACGTCTCGCTTTAGCCGCACTATATTCGTTCTTACTTCAAACAGCGACGCCGACATCAGCCGGCGTCGCATACAGATTGAACAGGCGGCACTCAGTCCTGCTTGCGACCCTTGCCGGCGGCGATCCGCAGGCGAAGGGCGTTGAGCTTGATAAAGCCCTCCGCATCCTTCTGGTCGTAGGCGCCGGCGTCATCCTCGAAGGTGGCAATGGACTCGTCAAACAGCGACTGCTCGGATTTGCGCCCCACCACGATGGCGTTGCCCTTGTAGAGCTTCATGCGCACGACACCGGAGACGTTGTGCTGGGTCTCGTCGATGGCGGCCTGAAGCATGCGGCGCTCTGGGCTCCACCAGTAGCCGTTGTAGATCACTTCGGCATACTTGGGCATCAGCTCATCCTTGAGGTGAGCCTCTTCACGATCCAGGGTAAGGGACTCGATGGCGCGGTGGGCCTTGAGCATGATGGTACCGCCGGGCGTCTCGTAACAGCCGCGGGACTTCATGCCCACGTAGCGGTTCTCGACGATATCGAGCCGACCGATACCGTTGTCGCCGCCCACCTTGTTGAGGGTCTCAAGTACCTCATGGGGACGCATCGGCGTACCGTCGATGGCGACGATATCGCCCTTCGCGTAGGTCAGCTCCACGTAGGTGGGCTGATCCGGGGCGGCTTCCGGGGAGACGCTCCAGCGCCACATGTCCTCTTCGGCCTCGGCCCAGGGATCCTCGAGGATGCCGCCCTCGTAGGAGATATGCAGCAGGTTGGCGTCCATGGAATAGGGCGACTTCTTCTTCTTGGAGGAGAAGTCTACCGGGATGCTGTGCTCGTCGCAGTAGGCCATCAGCTTCTCGCGAGAGGTCAGATTCCATTCGCGCCACGGAGCGATCACCTTGACGCCGGGCTTCAACGCATAGGCACCCAGTTCGAAGCGAACCTGATCGTTACCCTTGCCGGTCGCCCCGTGAGAGATGGCGTCGGCACCCGTCTGGTTGGCGATCTCAATGAGGCGCCTGGCGATCAGCGGGCGTGCAATGGAGGTGCCGAGCAGATACTCGCCCTCGTAGACGGTGTTGGCGCGGAACATCGGATAGACATAGTCGCGAACGAACTCCTCGCGCAGATCTTCGATGTAGATTTCCTTGACGCCCAGGGCCTGGGCCTTGGTACGTGCCGGCTCGACTTCCTCGCCCTGGCCGATGTCGGCGGTAAAGGTCACCACCTCGCAGTTGTAGGTCTCCTGCAACCACTTGACGATAACGGAGGTGTCCAGGCCACCGGAGTAGGCAAGCACGACCTTCTTGACATCGGACATTCGGGGCTCCTCGATGAAAGCTAGGGGGTTGGCATCAGGGGATCCAGTATAGCGCGCCACGGGCACGGCGAATACCGGCCCCGGGACGCCCGAAGGTCAACCTGCTAGACTGGCGCGGATTCGCCCCGGGGCTGTCATGACGGGGAAGACAGAGACCGAAAGACGCAAGGAGAGGGTGAATGAGCGAGGCGATCGCCCGCGACCTGCTGGCACAGCGATTCCGCAGCTTCCTGCCGGTCGTGGTAGACGTGGAAACCGGCGGCTTCAACGCAGAACGCAATGCAATCCTGGAGATTGCCGCGGTGACGCTGACCATGGACGCCCAGGGCAACCTGCTGCCTGAATCGACCTATGCCTTTCACGTGACGCCCTTCGAGGGCGCCGACGTCGAGCAGTCGGCGCTGGACTTTACCGGCATCAAGCTAGACGACCCGCTGCGCCAGCAGGTCGCGCTCTCCGAGGCCCAGGCGCTGAGTGAAATCTTCCGGCCGGTGCGCAAGGCGATCAAGGCCCACGGCTGCACCCGCGCCGTACTGGTCGGCCACAACGCCGCCTTCGACCACGGTTTCGTGAATGCCGCCGTCAACCGCTGCGGCATCAAACGCAACCCCTTTCACCCCTTTTCGAGCTTCGACACCGCGTCTCTGGCCGGCCTGATGTACGGCCAGACGGTGCTGGCCAGGGCCTGTCGTGCCGCCGGCATTCCCTTCGACAACGGAGAAGCCCATTCGGCACGCTACGATACCGAACGCACCGCCGAGCTATTCTGTGCCATGGTCAACCGCTACAAGGATCTGGGCGGCTGGTCCCAGGCACAGCGCGAGCAGGGGATGGACGAGCAGCCGTAGGCAGGACGCGACGTGCCGACACGATACGCAAAAACGCCCATCCAATTGACCGGATGGGCGTTTTTTTCCGCTTGAATGACCGCTTGTCACCTGTGGCAAAAGGCGGACCAAGCTTGCTCAGCTCTCGGGCTGATCATCCTGATGCTTGGCGGCAGCTTCCTTGACCAGCTTCTCAAGCTCGCCGCTCTGATGCATCTCGACCACGATGTCGCAGCCGCCGACCAGCTCACCCTCGACCCACAGTTGGGGAAAGGTCGGCCAGTTGGCGAACTTGGGCAGTTCGGTGCGGATGTCAGGATTGTCCAGAATATTGACGAAGGCGAAGCGCTCGCCACAGGCCATCAGCGCCTGGACGGTCTGGGCAGAGAAACCACATTGGGGCAGCTGCGGAGTGCCCTTCATGTAGATCAGGATGGGGTTCTCGCCGATCTGGCGCTGGATGTTCTCGAGGGTGGTGCTCATGGCGTCTCCCTGTTCATGTCGCGAATGCCGATGCGGGCCAATACCCGAGTTCGGCGCTAGGTCTTGATCCCTCATTCTACTGATCCCACGCGCGTTGCGCATCCCCTGCCGCCTGGCTAGGATGGACGTTTTTTCTCGTGGAGCACGCCCAATGGCCACCCGCCACTTCCTGACCCTGCTGGACCTCAGCCAGGACGAGATGCGCTATCTCATCCAGCGCGCCATCACCATCAAGAATGAGCTGAAGGTCCAGGGCCCGCTCTATGCGCCCCTGCGCAACCGCACTCTGGCGATGATCTTCGAGAAGTCCTCGACCCGCACCCGGGTTTCCTTCGAAACCGCCATGGCGCACTTCGGGGGGCATGCGCTGTTCCTGTCGCCTCGCGACACCCAGCTCGGCCGCGGAGAACCCATCGCCGACACCGCCCGAGTGCTCTCGGAAATGGTCGACGCGGTAATGATCCGCACCTTCTCCCATCCCGGGCTGGAGGCCTATGCCGCCGCCAGCTCGGTACCGGTGATCAACGCGCTGACCGACGACTATCATCCCTGCCAGCTGCTCGCCGATGTGATGACCTGGACCGAACTGCGCGGCGGCGTCGCCGGGCGCACGGCGGTATGGATCGGTGACGGCAACAACATGTGCCACTCCTGGATCAATGCCGCCCGCCAGTTCGATTTCCATCTGCGCATCTGCTGCCCCGAGGGCTACGAGCCGCGCCAGGATATTCTCGAGGCCGCCGGCGATCGTGTGGTCATCCTGCGCGACCCCGCCGAGGCGGTCACGGATGCCGACCTGATCACTACCGATGTGTGGGCCTCCATGGGCCAGGAAGAGGAACAGGCCAAGCGCGAGGCCGACTTTACCGGCTTACAGGTCACCGAGGCCCTGCTTGACCGTGCCAAGGCAGATGCCCTCTTCCTACACTGCCTGCCCGCCCACCGAGGCGAGGAGATCAGTGAGACCCTGCTCGACGACCCACGCGCCGTGGTATGGCAGGAGGCCGGCAACCGCCTGCACGCCCAGAAGGCGCTGATTGAGTTCCTGCTGCTCGGGCGAGTCGAAGGCTGATCGAGAAAAGTCCCCGTGGCGCTCTACCACGGGGTCATCTCCCGCCTTTCACGTAAGACCTTTGTATAACTCAGACGTTAGTAGTATACTGCGCTGCAGCACACATTCAGCGTGAAAGGAAATGCGGCATATGATGATCGACGCTTCCCCTCTCGCCGGTATGCAGCGCAGCCTGCGACAATGCCTCTCCAATATGGCGGCCCTGCTCTATCACCATGGCCACGTGCTGGAAACCGTCTCCATCCCCCATCGTGGCCTGGACCGCCATGACGTAGCCACTATCTCGAGTGCCTCCAGCGAATGGCAAGCCTGTGAAAGGGTCCTGATCAGCAGCAAGGCGGCCTCCTGGAACGAGCAGAACAAACTGGTGCTCACCCCGCTCGGCCGCGAACTGCTGTTCGACATGTTCGGCGAAGGCGCCGCCGACTGCGCCTGATAGCGAGCCAGCCCTGATGGCACAGTAAGGTACGCGTCTCGGGAGACCATACTCGATAGACCATGCCCCTTAGAACATAGCCCCTTAGAACATAGCCCCACAGAACATAGCCCCGCCTGGCATTTCCACGGCGGGGCTTTCTGTGGATGACGTTTTCCGCGCGCTCAAAAAAGCCCCCTGGCGGGTTACGCCAAGGGGCTGATTCGTAGTGTCTTTTTGGTGGAGCCTAGCGGGATCGAACCGCTGACCTCAACACTGCCAGTGTTGCGCTCTCCCAGCTGAGCTAAGGCCCCACGCTGTCTCGCCTCGCGAGAACGAGGCAGATACTACGCAGGCCAGCGGATAGCGTCAACCCAAAAATGCCCCACCCAAGGATACTTTCCACCTCCACCGAAGTTGTGCCACTCTTTGTTGAGAAAAGTGTCATCTTCTACCGACTATCCCCTATCAGACAAGACGCTCAGGAGTCGCCGCCTTGATCCGGGTACTTATTGCCGATGACCATCACCTGGTGAGGACCAGCATCGCCCACCTGCTGAACGCTGAAGAGGATCTCAGCGTGGTCGGCGAGGCCTCGGACGGCGAGACCGCCATCGCCGAGTCGCGCCGCCTATCCCCCGATGTGGTGCTGATGGATATTCGTATGCCCGGGATCGGCGGCCTGGAAGCCACCCGCAAGATCCACCGCACTCAGCCTGACACCCGCGTGCTGGTGCTGACCGCTTGGCTCGAGGAGGCCTTCGCTCAGCGACTGCTGGATGCCGGCGCTTTCGGCTTTCTCAGCAAGGGCTGCCAGCAAGACGAAATGGTGTCGGCCATTCGCGGCGTCTTTCACGGTCAGCGATATATTAGCCCCGAGGTCGCCCAGCGTCTGGTGCTGTCTCGCATCGATGCGTCGGAGAATCCCTTCGACCAGCTTTCACAGCGCGAGATGCAGGTGGCGATGATGATCGTCAACTGCCAGAAAGTGGCCGACATCTCCGATCGACTCTTTCTCAGCCCAAAGACGGTGAACACCTATCGCTACCGTATCTTCGACAAGCTGGGCGTGCAGACCGACGTGGAGCTGACCCATCTCGGCCTTCGACACGGCCTTGTGGAGGGCTTCGCCAGCTTGCCGTGAATATCCGCTTGGGCTTCTATCCGCTTGGGCTTCCGCCCGGCATGATCTGCTAGGATGGCGTTTTTGTCTGCGACTGCACCTCTGCCATGAGCTTTGACTACCGTCACTTTCTCGCCAGCGCCAGCGAGTCCCCGGGGGTCTATCGCATGCTCGACGCCCAGGGCGACACCCTCTATGTGGGCAAGGCGAGGCGCCTCAAGGCCCGCCTGGCCAGCTACTTTCGTGGCGCACTCAACACCAAGACCCAGGCGCTGGTGGCGCGCATCGCCGACATCCAGGTCACGGTAACCAACAGCGAAACCGAGGCTCTGCTGCTGGAACAGACCCTGATCAAGGAGCTGCGCCCGCCGTATAACATCCTGTTGCGGGATGACAAGTCCTACCCCTTTATTTTCGTTACCGACCGCCACCCCTTCCCCGCCCTCGAGTACAAGAGAGCCAGGGCGCGTCGCGACGATGGCCGCTACCTCGGTCCCTATCCCAGCAGTCTGGCGGTGCGCGAGAGCCTGTCGCTGATGCAGAAGATCTTTCGCATTCGCAACTGCGAGGACAGCGTCTTCGCTCACCGCACCCGGCCCTGCCTGCAGTTTCAGATCGAGCGCTGCAGCGCCCCCTGCGTGGGCCACATCAGCGAGGCGGACTACCGTCGGGACCTGGAACATGCGGTGCAGTGCCTGGAGGGCAAGAGCGACCAGGTCACCCAAGAGCTGACCTCGTCCATGGAGGCGGCCAGCCGTGAACTCGACTTCGAGGAAGCCGCCCGACTGCGCGACCAGACCCAGCAGCTGCGTCAACTCCAGCAGCGCCAGTTTGTGGACACCGGCGACGGCGATGCCGACATCTTCGCTCTGGCCACCCGCCCCGGCGCGCTGTGCATCTCGGTGCTCAGCGTCCGCCACGGCCGGATGCTCGGTGCCCGCCACCACGCGCCCGCCAACGGGCTGGATCTGCCCGCCGACGAGTTGCTCGCAGAGTTCGTCAGTCAGTTTTACCTGGGGCAAACCCGCGAGATCCCGCGAGAGGTGATCACCAGCCACGCTCTGACGGATCGCGAGCTGATCGGCGCCGCACTCAGCGAACGTGCCGGCAAGCGGGTGCGCATCACCGATCGGGTGCGCGGCCACCGCGCCCAATGGCAGTCCCTGGCCGTCACCAACGCCGAGCAGCAGCTGGCTGGCCAGCTGGCCAGCCAGGCCCAACTTGCCCGTCGCTTCGCAGCCCTTCGTGAGACGCTTGGCCTGGCCGACACGCCCAGGCGCCTGGAGTGTTTCGACATCAGTCACAGCCAGGGGGAAGCCACGGTGGCCTCCTGCGTGGTATTCGATGAAAACGGCCCTCGCAAGTCCGACTACCGACGCTTCAACATCGAGGGGGTGTCCGCCGGCGACGATTATGCTGCCATGCGTCAGGCGCTGACTCGTCGCTTCAGACGCCTGGCAGACGGCGAGGGGGAGCGTCCCGATGTTCTGCTGGTGGATGGCGGCAAAGGGCAGCTCAATCTTGCCCGCGAGGTGTTCGTCGAGCTTGGCGTCAGCGACGTGGCGCTGGTGGGCGTCGCCAAGGGCACCACTCGCAAGGCGGGCCTGGAGACCCTGTTTCTCGAGACCGTGGATCGCGCCCTGGATCTTGACCCCGCCTCACCGGCCCTGCACCTGATCCAGCACGTACGCGACGAAGCCCACCGATTCGCTATCACCGGCCATCGCAACCGTCGCGACAAGGCGCGCCGGACCTCCACCCTGGAGGGCATTCCCGGCGTGGGTCCCAAGCGCAGGCGTGAACTGTTGCGCTTTTTCGGCGGGCTTCAGGGGGTCAAGCAGGCCAATCGCGAGGAGCTCTCGCGGGCTCCCGGCATCAGCGCCACCCTGGCCGAGGCAATTCATCGTGCCCTGCATGGATGAAGGCAGCCAAGGGGGATAGAATAACCGTGCGTTCGGCACCACCCCACCGCCAAGGACAGCGTCACGCGATGAACATCCCGAATCTTCTCACCCTGGCCCGCATCGGCTTCATTCCCCTGCTGGTGGTGCTCTTTTACCTGCCTTTCTCGTGGAGCATGCCGGTAGCCGCCGGCCTGTTCGCTGTGGCGTCGATCACCGACTGGCTCGACGGCTATCTGGCCAGGCGCTGGAATCAGGCCACTCCCTTCGGCGCCTTCCTCGACCCGGTCGCAGACAAGCTGATGGTGGTCGTGGCCCTGGCGCTAATGATCGAACGCTACGAAGCCCTATGGCTAACGCTTCCCGCGCTGGTGATCATCGGCCGCGAGATCGTCATCTCGGCGCTGCGCGAGTGGATGGCGGAGATGGGCAAGCGCGGCCAGGTGGCGGTCTCATGGATTGGCAAGGTCAAGACCACCCTGCAGATGGTCGCCATCTTCATGCTGCTGGCCTTCACTCCCGGCACTCCTCTCGCGCTGCTGGCCGTCATCACCCTGTTTGCGGCCGCTGTGCTGACACTCTGGTCCATGATTCTCTACCTGCAGGCCGCCTGGCCGCACCTCAGCGACTCGATGTGACACAGCACTCGGTACTCGACGGCAGGCCGCCTGCAAAAGCGTTTGACAGTCACCGACTTATCCGTATAATTTGCTCTCGAGTCGAGCGGGAATAGCTCAGTGGTAGAGCACAACCTTGCCAAGGTTGGGGTCGCGAGTTCGAATCTCGTTTCCCGCTCCATCGCCTTTCCAAGGCGATATATCAAGACTCGATGAGGCTGGATGGCAGAGTGGTTATGCAGCGGACTGCAACTCCGTGTACGCCGGTTCGATTCCGACTCCAGCCTCCACTCCTTCCCGTTTTTGCTCGACACCGAGCCGCCCGGATGGCGAAATTGGTAGACGCAAGGGACTTAAAATCCCTCGGTGGAGACACCGTGCCGGTTCGAGCCCGGCTCCGGGCACCAGACACTCCGTTTCTAGCCTGGACCGACACCAAAGTGGCAAACCTGCGAGGCGCTGCCTCATGAATCTGCCGCCCCTGCGCGACCCCCTTTTTTACCTATCGCTATCGCCGACGCCTGCATGTGCTGAGAGTGATGCTTGCGCTGATGATCACCTTCGGCGTTATTCGCATATTCGAAATTCCCCATTCGAGCTGGGCGCTCGTCAGCACCGTCATGGTGATGGGCAACTTGCCGCACATCGGCGGCGTGCTCGACAAGGGCCGCCAACGGCTGCTCGGCACCGCACTCGGCGCCGCCACGGGTCTTTCGCTGATTCTGTTCCCTCCCGCCATGCACCTGTTGATCCCCGTCGGCAGCCTCGCCGCCATCGGGGTCGCCACCTGGCTCACCTTCAGCAACCGCCACGGCTACAGCGGCCTGATGTTCGCTATCAGCCTGCTGCTTGTCATCGGCGATGGCAGCCATGACATGGACATCGGACTGTGGCGCGCCTTTGACGTGCTCCTGGGCACCCTGGTTGGCATCAGCGTGACCGTACTGGTACTTCCCCAGAAGGCCACCGACATGATGCGTTTCATGCTGTCCGAGAACCTCGACCGCCTGGCGCGTCTTTTTCATGCCCACACCACCGCCGAAGCCGCCCTGGACGTGGACACTCGCGCGCTGCTCAAGGCCACCAGCTCCGCGCTGGTCAAGCAGCGAGGCCTGGTAGACGCCATCCATCGCGAGGGACGACTGAATCGCGACGAACTCGACGACATCATTTCCCTGCAGCGCCGCATGGTCTCCACCATCGAGCTATTGCTGGAGACCCACTGGACCACCCGAGAAGGCCACGACCGCATCCAGGCCATGGAGGGCCTGCGCAGTGAGCAGCACCGTCTGGCCCGCGATCTTGGCACCCTGGCTTTCCAGGTCCGCACCGGCCAGCCCATTGCGATCACGGTCACTCAGTTCGACCTGCAGCGCCATGCCGAACTGGCCTCCAGCGCACGCAGCGACGAGGGGCGCATTCTGTTCAGCCCCAGCGGCTATCTATGG
The DNA here is from genome assembly GCF_042643535.1 of Halomonas tibetensis. Lineage (NCBI taxonomy): Bacteria > Pseudomonadati > Pseudomonadota > Gammaproteobacteria > Oceanospirillales > Halomonadaceae > Halomonas > Halomonas tibetensis. The sequence continues at coordinate 52,986 of NZ_JBHRSQ010000011.1, read as the reverse complement.
CTCAACCGAGAGCTGGCACGACTGACCAGTGACCTGGTTGACCGTCTGGGTGGTCTGACTCGCCTGCCCAGCCGCCGCCTGCACCGCGCCTCGAATCGCAAATGGGCGCGACGCGACATCGCCAAGATCGACAAAGGAAAGCGAGATGACCCACGGCAACCATGATGTGTTGATCATCGGCGGCGGCGTGGCCGGCCTGGTGCTGGCCCTGGAGATCGCCGACCGACGTCGGGTTACCCTGCTGCGCCCGGCCAGCGACGACCTGGGCGCCAGCCGCTGGGCTCAGGGTGGCATCGCCGCGGTTCTCTCTCCCAGCGATGACTTCGACGCCCATATCGCCGACACCCTGGTGGCCGGGGATGGCCTGTGTGACGAGGCAGCGGTGCGCTTCACCGTGGAAAACGGTCCGGCCGCCATCGAGTGGTTGCTCTCTCTGGGGGTTCCCTTCACTCCGGACTCGAGCCCGGATGCCGGCTATCCCTACCACCTGACCCGCGAGGGCGGTCACGGCGCGCGACGCATCATCCACGCAGCCGATGCTACCGGCCTTGCGGTGATGGAAACCCTACAGGCGAAAGTGGCCGCACACCCGGCCATCCAGGTGCTGGACGATCTCACCGCCATCGGCCTGATCGATGACATCGCGGGCCGCTGCCGAGGTGCCCGCTGCCTGGATAGCCAGGGCAGGCTCCACGAACTGCTTGCCAGCGACACCGTGCTGGCCACCGGCGGCGCCAGCGGGCTATACCGCCACACCACCAGCCCTCATCCGGCCAGCGGCGAGGGCATGCTGATGGGGGCCGAGCTGGGGGCCGAACTCCGGAACCTCGAGTTCCAACAGTTCCACCCCACCTGCCTCTATGACCCCCAGGGCAGCCCCTTCCTGATCAGCGAGGCGGTACGCGGCGAGGGCGGGCGGCTGCTCAACGTGCAGGGCGAGCGCTTCATGCCGGCACTCGACTCTCGCGCCGAGCTAGCCCCGCGAGATATCGTCGCACGTGCCATCGACGCCGAGATGCAGCGTACCGGCAGCGACCACGTGCTGCTCGATATCCGCCATCTGGGCGGGGACGCCATTCGTCATCACTTCCCTACCATTCATGCCCACTGCGCCGACCGCGGCCTGGATATCCTACGCGAGCCTATCCCGGTGGTTCCCGCCGCCCACTATAGCTGCGGGGGCCTGGCCACCGACCTGGCCGGCGCGACAACGGTGCCAGGCCTCTACGCCATCGGTGAAGTGGCCTGTACCGGCCTTCACGGCGCCAATCGCATGGCCAGCAACTCGCTCCTCGAGTGTCTGGTGTTTGCCCGCAGCTGCGCCGTGGCATTGACGCACCGGAACAACCCGGACGATTCAGCAGAGCTGCGCTCCCTGAGTGCCGGCAGCCAGAGAGCAGATCCTCAGGCGCTGGACGAGATACGACAGCGGATGCGCCGGGTGATGAGCGCCAACGTGGCCATCGTCAGGCGCGACGCAGGTCTGACCGAGGCCGCCGAGGCATTGGACGAGTTGCAGCAAGCGCTTGCCCCGTTGAGAGACGTCTGCGCTCCCAGCACGGAGCTGGCAGGCCTTTGGCAGGCACTGCGCCTGGCCCAGATCACCGTGGCAAGCGCCCGCGCCCGGCGCGAGTCCCGCGGCCTGCACTTCAACCCGGACTGCCCCGACCACGCGCAGGGCATACCGCAACCTTCTCGGATGTATCTCGCCGACCTCAACTGATGAAAACTTGACAAAGCGTCACGCAAACGCGTTCTACGCACACTGAATCAGCAGACGACGCAGCCGCCACAGCGCGGCGGTGTCGCTGCTGTCGGGCCAGATCCACAGACGACGTCCGTTGAGGCGCAGGCCAATCAGCCAGGAACCGAGGTAGTCGCAGTGAAGGGTGACCGAGCGCCAGGGGGCCGCGACGCCGTCGCGCCACTCCCAGCGTACGCCACCGTCGGCCCGCGAGACTGCGCGCAGGTCACCGAATTGACGTTGTCGAGCAGCCTGCAGGGTTACCCCCAGCATCGCCGCAGACACGCTGGCACTCAGCCAGACGGGAGAGTGCAACATCGCCGTGCCCGCCACCGCGGCGCTCAGCAAAGCGTGCACGAGGAGGGAGAGCCTAGACGGGACGATGCCCAATGCTGTCGGCGCTTTCGGCATGCTCGATGATCCGTTGCACGATGCGCCGCCGGTCCGGATCCTCCGGTAACTCGCGACGCATCAGCCACATGAAGAGATCCTGATCCTCCTCATCGATCAGGTCACGAAACACCGCCTGATCCGCTTTATCAAGGTTGTCATAACACTGCTCGAGAAAGGGGACCAGCAGCAGGTCAAGTTCCCACATGCCGCGGCGGGAGTGCCAGTGGAGCCGCTTGCGCAGTGCCACATCCTGGGGTGATTGCTCGTTCAACGTCGACCTCGCCTGTCCGATGGGATGAGAAGACACAGTATACCCCTAGCCCCACCTCAACGGCAGCCGCCTGCGCCGCTATCTTCTATAGATCATAGTGCGTTGTTTTATCACAATTTGCCGAGTATGCTCTGGAAAACAACAGCGTCAGGCGAGCCGTTCCTGCGCCGACCGCATAGGGAGAACGTCGATGACCAAGTCGGAGTTGATCGAGCAGATTGCCGCACGACAGCCGGAGCTGTCGGTCAAGGAAGTCGAGGCCGCCGTTCGACTTATCCTCGATGACATCACCGACACCCTGGCCGAGGGTGGGCGCGTCGAGATCCGCGGCTTCGGCAGCTTCTCGTTGCACTATCGTGAGCCGCGAGTCGGACGCAACCCGAAGACCGGCGAACCTGTCGCACTGGACGGCAAGTTCGTGCCACACTTCAAACCCGGCAAGGAGCTGCGCGAGCAGGTGGACGCCAGCCGCGCTCTCGGCTACTGACAGGCCTCGGCCACTTACACTTCGATTTCCGGTACTTTCATTACAGGGGACACAAGCGCATGCGTTGGCTCAAAGGCCTGATCCTGGCCATCATCCTGTTGATCGTCCTACTGGTCGGCATACTCTTTGCCGTCAACAACCAGCAGGCCCTTCCGCTCAACCTGATATGGATCGAGCTGCCTGCAGCTTCGCTATCCGTCTGGTTACTGGTCTCCCTGGCGGTGGGTGTGCTGCTCGGCATGCTGGCCATGAGCGGCGTTTACCTGCGCCTGCGCACCCTGCTGACCCGCGCCCAGCGCCATAATCAGCAGCAGCGCAAGGAACTCGACCGGCTGCGCGTCCAGGAGCTGAAGGAACTCTCCTAGAATGCCCGATGCCCTGCTGCTGACCCTATTGTTGGCAGCGGTCGCCATCGGCTGGTGGCTTGGCCGCCGCGAACGCTCTCCCCATGATCCCGCGCCATCATCCAGGCTGGCACGGGATTATTTTGTGGGCCTCGACTATCTGCTCAACGATCAGCAGGATCGCGCCATCGAGACCTTCGTGGCGGCTCTGGAGGTCAATAGCGACACCATCGAGGTCCACATTACCCTGGGCAACCTGTTCCGCGGCCGAGGCGAAGCGGATCGAGCCGTGAAGATTCATCAGAACCTGCTGGCCCGTCCCACACTTCTTGCTGCCCAAAGCGAGCGAGTGATGCTGGAACTGGCAAGGGACTTCCTGGCCCTGGGGCTTCTCGACCGCGCCGAACGGCTGCTGCATACCCTGGTGAGAGACTCCTTGGACGATGAACGGCGCCTTTCCGCCAAGCGCCTTCTGGTAGACCTTCTGGAGCGCGAGGGCGAGTGGAAAGCGGCGCTGGAGGTGGCGCAGCCCCGCTTGATTCGACAAAGCGATGAGATACGCCGTGCCGCTGCCCATTGGCTTTGCCAGCTGGCCGAGCAGGAACGTGTCGACGTCAGTCCGGGGCTTGCCCGCAAGCACTTACGCCGCGCACTCACTATCGACCCGCGCTGCGTGCGCGCCAATCTCGTGCTGGCCGCCCTGGAACACGATACCGGCCACTACCGACAGGAGATCAGCCTGCTCGATCGTATCCCCGAGCAGGACGCCGCGTTTGTCCCCACACTCCTCGAGCCACTGAGCGTCGCTTACCGAATGCTTGACGACGAGGAGGGGCTGGTCCGCCATTTGTACAAACTGCTCGAGCGCACGCCCTTGACCTGCGTGATCATCCTGCTGGCCGACACGCTTCGGCATCGTGAGGGGCTCCCGGTCGCCGTTGCCCTGATCAGGGAGCAGCTGGAACGCGAGTCGAGCCTGAGAGCGCTGGACTACCTGATAGACCTTTATCGACAAGATGACACAGGCAGCTCTCTCGAAAGGCTCGAGCTGCTGCAGCAGCAGACCCAAACCCTGTTGAAGGCCCTGCCGCGACACCGCTGTCGTCGCTGCGGTTTCGCCGGCGAACAGCTCCGCTGGCAGTGTCCTCGCTGCCGCAGCTGGGGCACCACCAAGCCGATCACCGGCATTGAAGGGGAATAGCCCCTCACAACCCCTCTGCCAGCTCTAGCTCGATGGCCGTCAGTGCCTCCATGGGGTCCTTGGCCTGGGTCACCGGGCGCCCCACCACCAGATGGGTACTGCCTGCGTTCAGAGCATCACGCGGCGTCATCACCCTTCGCTGATCGCCAGCGATAGCAAAGCTCGGCCGAATGCCCGGCGTCACCTTGAGGAACCCCTCGCCGCAAAGTTCACGCAGCCGCGCCGACTCACGAGCCGAGCAGACCACCCCATCCATCCCGCTCCGACTGGCCAGCAAGGCCAAGCGCTCCACCTGTTCTGCCGGTGTGACGTTGACGCCCACTTCCGCCAGATCCTCGGCCTCCATGCTGGTCAGCACCGTCACCGCAATCAGGTGAGTGGATAGGCCGTGGTGCTGTAATCGCTCTTTCGCCGCCTCCATCATGCGACGCCCGCCACCGGCATGAACGTTGACCATCCATACGCCCTGCTCGGCTGCCGCCTGCACGGCACCGGCCACGGTATTGGGAATGTCGTGGAACTTGAGATCCAGGAACACTTCGAAGCCGCGGCCATGAAGCGCATCCACCACGTCCGGGCCGCTGCGGGTGAACAGCTCCTTGCCCACCTTGAGACGGCAGCGCGCGGGATCCAGGCTATCGGCCATGCACAGTGCCGCATCCAGGGAGGCATAGTCGAGGGCGATGATCAGAGGCGAATCGGTAGGCACGGGCCGGGCTCCAGGCAAGGGATGAATGCTCAAGATTATATCAGCCCGAGCCGACGAGTCGCGTACGACATCGGCGACGCATACGTCCGCCAGAACGACAGTCCTGTAGGCATTTCACTACACTGACTCGTACGTCCTCACTGATGTCGGCCGGCGGCGTTTTCCCACACTGCAGTTCACCGGCAACCGCTAGCTTGAAGAGTGTCCCCCGGGACAGTCTCCATGACAAAATCAACAAAAAGAGGACACGACGATGAAGGGAGTGACACACAACGCATTGGTCGGTGCGCTATTCGCCCTTCTTCTGGGCCTGGCACCGCTGAGTGCCGTGGCGCAGGAGGTGGCGCCGATCAACGTCAATACCGCCGATGCGGAACTGCTCGCCGAACTGCCGGGCATCGGCCCGGCCAAAGCCGCCGCCATCATCGAGGATCGCGAGGCCAACGGCAACTTCGAAAGCGCCGAGGACCTGACCCGGGTCAGCGGCATCGGACCCGGTACCGTGGCCAATCTGGAAGATCAGGTCAGCTTCTGAACCGTCCCGAAACCAGAGCGGCCGCCGGGGTTTCCCCGACGGCCGCTCCGCAGTATCGCTCGGTGGAGACTGGCTTAGAGGCGCAGGCCACCGTCGCACTCGATAACCCGCCCGGTGAAATAGGCGTTCTCCATGATGAAGGCAACGCTCTGGGCGATATTTTCCGGCTGGCCCAGGCGACGCAGCGGAATACCGGACGTCAGCTTGTCCAGCATGTCCTGACGCATGGAAGCGGTCATGTCGGTCTCGATGAAGCCCGGAGCCACACAGCCGGTACGAATACCGTAGCGTGCCAGCTCCTTCGCCCAGGTCGTTGTCAGCGCTACCACGCCGGCCTTGCAAGCCGCGTAGTTGCTTTGGCCCATGTTGCCGGCTCGGGAGATGCTGGAGATATTGACAATCACCCCCTCATTGCCAGCCTCGATCATCTGGCTGGCCGCCTCGCGACCGCAAAGGAAAACGCCGGTTAGATTGACGTCGACGACCGCCTGCCAGTTCTCCAGCGACATCACCTTATCGACCTTACCCTCCTTCGCCTTGACCAGCAGGGCATCGCGCAGGATACCGGCGTTGTTAACAAGCCCGTTCACCGGGCCGAGAGAGTCGGCGATATCTCGAAAGGCTTGCTTGACCGATGCTTCGTCGGCCACGTTGGTCACGAAACCGCGGGCCTCGATGCCCGCCTGATGCAGCTGAGTAACGGCGTCATCCAGGGTGGCAGCGTCGGTGTCCAGCAGCGCCAAACGGGCGCCGCGGCTGCCGAGCAGCTGAGCCATTGCCAGACCGAGGCCGCGTGCGCCACCGGTAATCGCAATCACGGAAGTATCCAGTTTCATGTTTAATCCTCCTGGGGATATGGAGCGACCCAAGTCCGAGAATCCGTCACAGCCCTGGACATCGCTTTTGTTGAGTACACCTACAGTAGCAGAATTTGTGCAGTGCACCATAGCGCTAATCATATGACAATCCCGTGACACCCCCACCCCATTGAAGTAAGCGCTGTCCATCAACGCTTGATTTCCGCTTGGTAGCCCCCACTTCCGGTTGAACTGATACTGCGGAGTCCCCATGCCTTTTCTGCTTGCCTTTACCCTCTTCGCCCTGCTCGACTTCGTCATCCTCTTCTCAGTGGGCAGCCACATCGGACTGCTCGCCACCGTGCTGATGGTGCTGGCCACCGGTTTCATCGGACTGCATCTGATCCGACGCGAAGGCGCTGCCACCTTTGCCCGTGCCCGGGAACGCATGGAGCGTGGCGAAGTACCTTCGGGCGAACTGCTCACCGGTGCCGCCTTGATCTTCGGCGGCGCCCTGCTGATGGCGCCGGGGTTCGTCTCCGATGCCTTGGGTTTCATGTGCCTGATTCCTGATGCGCGCCGCCTGCTGGGCAAGCTGATCGCCAAGCTGGGCTTGCGTGCCCAGGGCATCCATGTGGACGTGGGGCTTGGTGACCGTCCTCGCCGAGGCCCTGATGCCGATTGGCAGCGGGCTTCGGAACCTGGTTGGCAGGGTGATTCCCAGGGTGCCTCATCGCCCCACGGCGACAATCAGGACGGCCCCCTGGAAGGAGAGTTCATCTCCCACGAGGACAAGCGGCGCTGAATCAAAAAAAATGCTTCACGGCACTTGAAAGCCCTCTTGTGAGCCCCATTTAACGGACAGCAGCAGGCTTCGGCGCGGTTGCCGCGCCATTGACACGGAAGGCGTCGAACGCCTCCCCCTCGCAGGCTTGCACTGCGAGGCGATGACTAGAACCGCCGGGGATTCCCGGCCATACAAACCCTCAGGAGAACGTGAGCAATGAACATCCGTCCCTTGCACGATCGCGTCATCATCCGTCGCGTTGAAGAAGAACAGAAAACCGCTGGCGGCATCGTGCTTCCGGGCAGCGCCCAGGAAAAACCGACTCGGGGTGAAGTGCTTGCCGCCGGCAAAGGCCGAATTCTCGAGAACGGCGACGTCCGTCCCCTGGATGTGAAAGTCGGCGACACCGTGATCTTCAAGGATGGATTCGGCGTCGAGAAGCAGAAGATTGATGGCGAAGAAGTGCTGATCATGAGCGAGTCCGACATCCTGGCCGTGGTTGAGGGCTAACGCCCATCCGTTCAGGGCACTGCTCAATATCCGACGTTCAAGTATCTGACGTTTAACTATCTGACGTTAAAGTAACAACAGGAAGATTTCGAAAATGGCAGCGAAACAAGTCAAGTTCTCCGATGATGCCCGCAAGCGCATGGCACGTGGTGTAGACGTCCTGGCCAACGCCGTGAAGGCCACTCTGGGCCCGAAGGGTCGCAACGTGGTGCTGGAAAAATCCTTCGGCTCACCGACCGTCACCAAGGACGGCGTCTCCGTGGCCAAGGAGATCGAGCTCAAGGATCGCTTCGAGAACATGGGCGCACAGATGGTAAAGGAAGTCGCTTCCAAGACTTCCGACGTGGCCGGTGATGGCACCACCACTGCCACCGTACTGGCTCAGTGCATCGTCAATGAGGGCCTCAAGGGCGTCATCGCGGGCATGAACCCGATGGACCTTAAGCGCGGCATCGACCAGGCCGTGATCGCCGCGGTCAAGGAGATCGAAACGCTCTCCGTGCCCTGCACCGATACCAAGGCCATTGCCCAGGTCGGTACCATCTCCGCCAACGGTGACAAGCGCATCGGCGAGATCATCGCCGAGGCGATGGAGAAGGTCGGCAAGGAAGGCGTCATCACCGTCGACGAAGGCCGCGGCTTCGAAGACGAGCTGGAAGTCGTCGAAGGCATGCAGTTCGATCGCGGTTACCTCTCGCCCTACTTCGTGACCAACCAGGACACCATGCAGGTCGAGCTGGAAGACCCGTACATCCTGATGGTCGACAAGAAGATCTCCAACATTCGCGAGCTGCTGCCGGTGCTGGAAGCCGTGGCCAAGGCGGGCAAGCCGCTGGCCATCATCGCCGAGGACATCGAAGGCGAAGCGCTGGCGACCCTGGTGGTCAACACCATGCGCGGTATCGTTAAAGTCGCAGCGGCCAAGGCACCGGGCTTCGGCGACCGTCGCAAGGCCATGCTGCAGGATATTGCCATCCTCACCAACGGCACCGTGATCTCCGAAGAAGTTGGTCTGACTCTCGAACAGGCCAACCTGGATCATCTGGGCACCGCCAAGCGTGTGACCATGTCCAAGGAGAACACCACGATCATTGATGGCGCCGGTGAAGAAGGCGACATCGAGGCTCGCGTTGGCCAGATCCGCACCCAGATCGAGGATACCTCCTCCGATTACGATCGCGAGAAGCTCCAGGAGCGGGTCGCCAAGCTCGCCGGCGGTGTGGCCGTCATCCGCGTCGGTGCTGCCACCGAAGTCGAGATGAAGGAGAAGAAGGCCCGCGTCGAGGACGCCCTTCACTCTACCCGCGCCGCGGTCGAGGAAGGCGTCGTGCCTGGCGGCGGTACCGCCCTGGTGCGCGTGCTGACCAAGATCAAGGACCTCAAGGGCGACAACGAGGACCAGACCCACGGCATCGCCATTGCCCTGCGCGCCATGGAAGCCCCGCTGCGCCAGATCGTCATCAACGCCGGTCAGGAAGGCTCCGTTATCCTGAACCAGGTGAAGGCTGGCGAAGGCAACTACGGCTACAACGCCCAGACCGGCGAATTCGGCGACATGTTCGAAATGGGCGTGCTGGATCCGGCCAAGGTGACCCGCAGCGCGCTGCAGTCCGCCGGCTCCATTGCTGGCCTGATGATCACCACCGAATGCATGATCGCCGACGATCCGGACGAGAAGGAAGCCGGCGGCGGCGACATGGGCGGCATGGGTGGTATGGGTGGCATGGGCGGCATGATGTAATCACGCCCCCTGCCCCAGGCTCTGCCCTTCCAGGCAAGGCCTGAGACAGACCCCGTCGGTGAAAACCGGCGGGGTTTTTTGTTGTGCCCTCGGCGCAGGGCCATGGCTTCTGTAACATGTTGCATCTCTCTATCCGGCCGTCGCTCCCCATGCTCTCGAACATCCGCATCGTCCTCGTCCAAACCTACCATCCCGGCAATATCGGTGCCTCGGCACGGGCCATGAAGACCATGGGCCTTACCGACCTGGTGCTGGTCAACCCGCGTCGGTTTCCCGACCCTGAGGCCATGCGGCTTGCCGCCGGGGCCGAGGATCTGGTGGAGCGCGCCCGGGTGGTGGGCTCGCTTGCCGAGGCGGTGGCCGACTGCGTGCAAGTGGTCGGCGCAAGCGCACGGCTGCGCAGCCTGCCGCTGCCCCACTTCGACGAGCCCGACGCGATGGCTCGCAAACTGGTCGAACACGCCGCCTCGGACCCGGTGGCTCTGGTGTTTGGCCGGGAGCGCTTCGGGCTCACCAACGACGAGATCCGCCTGTGCAGCCATCAGGTAAGCATCCCCGCCAATCCCGACTACGGCATCCTCAACCTCTCCCAGGCGGTGCAGGTGCTCGCCTACGAAGTGTTTACGGCATGGCGCCGTCGCCCGCATAGCGACTACCGGCCTACCCTGCCCGCCGAACAACGCCCGCCCACCCGCGAGCAGCTTAACCATTTTCATGACCACCTGGAGCGGGTCATGCAGGTCAGCGGCTTCCTCACCCAGCCCCATGCCCACACCGCAAGCCAGCTGCAGACGCTGTTCGCTCGCGCCCAACCGTCGAGAAAGGAGCTATCGCTGCTGCGGGGTCTGCTCGCCTCTCTGGAGAGTTATCTGCCCGAGGGCGAAAGGTAGACAATGCCGGCCATAGGGGCCGCCGAGCTTAAAACAACATTGCCGCCGCCCAGCCGAAGGCGATCAGCGGAATATTGTAGTGCAGGAAGGTGGGCACCACGCTGTCCCAGATATGGTCGTGCTGGCGGTCAACGTTGAGCCCTGAGGTAGGGCCGAGGGTCGAATCCGAGGCCGGCGAGCCGGCATCTCCCAGCGCCGCCGCCGTGCCCACCAGAACCACGGTAGCCAGCGGCGAAAAGCCGAACTGCACCGCCAGCGGCACGAAGATTGCGGCAATGATCGGGATAGTGGAAAACGACGAGCCGATGCCCAAGGTGATGAAGAGCCCCACCAGCAGCATGATCAGTGCCGCCAGACCTCGGTTGTCGCCGATGATGGCAAAGCTCGACTGCACCAGGCTGTCGATCTCGCCGGTGGCGTTCATCACCGCCGCGAAGCCGGAAGCAGAAATCATGATGAAGCCGATCAGCGCCATCATGCGCATGCCGCTGGTAAAAAGATCATCCGCCTCGCGCCACTTGAAAATGCCACCCACCGAGAGCAGTGCAAAGCCCACCAGACCGCCCAGCACCATGGAGCCGGTAAACAGCTGAATGCCCAGCGCCGCCACGATGGCCACCCCCGACATGACCAGACCCAGGGTATGCGGCTCATGAATCTCCGGATGATGGTGCGGCACGTTAGTGGTGGCCACATCCAGCGCCTGGTACTCCCGCGGCTTGCGATAGCTGACCAGCAGCGCCACCGCGAGGCCCAGCGCCATTCCGCCAACCGGCACCGCCATGGCCAGAGGCACCATGCCACGGGTGATCTCGAGCCCCATCGCCTCCCCGGCGCGGTTGATGTTGGCCAGCAGAATGTCGTTGAGGAAGATCGCCCCGAAGCCCACCGGCAGCAGCATGTAGGGAGCGGTCAGCCCAAAGGTCAGGGCGCAGGCCACCCCCCTGCGATCGAGACGCAGCTGATTCATCACCTTGAGCAGCGGCGGAATCAGGATCGGGATAAAGGCGATATGCACCGGGATCAGGTTCTGTGAAGAGATGGACACCAGCAGCACCGCAGTGAGCAACAGCACCTTGACCCTGGCCTGGCGCGCCGCGGTGGCCTCCTGGCCGAGCAGGCCGATCAGCCGACTCGCGAGCAGATCCGGCAGGCCCGAGCGCGAGATCGCCACGGCAAAGGCCCCCAAGGTGGCATAGGCCAGCGCGACCTGGGCGCCGCCGCCGACGCCTTCGTTGAAGGCGGACAGGGACTCCTCGATGGAGAGCCCGCCGACCAGGCCGCCCACCAGAGCGCCGACGATCAGCGCGAAGACCACCGAGACCCGCGCCAGGGAGAGCCCCACCATCACCAGCACCGCAATAATCACTGCGTTCATGTCGAAAGCTCCGAGGAAGACAAAGGGGTTAAGCGCAAAAGCCGGCGGATTCTACCAGAGTCATGCCCGCCAGCCGAACGCCCGTGTCCGCAGAATCGTCCCCTCGGCGCGCCATCATGCCCAAGCCATGGCATCGCCCCCCCATGGGCAGGGCGCCACTGTCATGGAACTGTCACGGCTCTGCCCCGCCGCGTTCATCGTCGACTGCGATAACAACATGGCCCGGAGAGGGGCAAGGCAAGGGACACTGCCGAGCGGCGCCAGGGACGCGAGGGTACAGGGCGTACCCGAGGGAGGTTCCGGTATCAGGGCAGCGGGGCCAGGCATCGGGACGATGCCCAGGGAGGATTGGAACATCGCCACGACGATTTCGTCGTGGCGTTTTCGTTAACGGCGCGTCTCAGGATGACTCAGACCATCCCGGCACGTCCTTGCGGATGCGCCGGGAAAAGTCCGGGGCATCCTGGGCCTGGCGGGCACGCTCGGTGATATCTCCGCGGCGCTTCAGCTCACTCAAGGGAAAGCCCGGCACCAGACCGCCGTGATCGTGGACGTAGCCGGGCAACAAACCGCTGAGCAGCAGCCGATGGTCCATCGGCAATTCTTCGATGATGCGCCGCATCATGGCGAACACCAGGGTCGTGCAGTTCGCGGTAACGGTGTGATAGTAGCGTGGTGTCACCTCGAGGCTGTTGGCCTCCTCCACCAGTGCCAGCAGCAAGTCTAGCCGGTCGGCCTCATTCAGCAGCACCCGATAGAGGGTCACCGCCTCGCCCCGTATATTGCTGCGCAACCGCACGGCATCCCGCTCGTCGGTGGCGATGATCGCCAGCTCATACTGCTTGAAAAAGCCACCGATCTCGGAGAACTTCTCGTGACGCTCGCGACGAACCTCCACCGAGAAGGCCAGAAAGTCATCGATGTCGCCGGACGCATCGGCGAAACCGAACGATAGCAGCACGTGGGCGATACCGGGACGCCCCCAGCCGGAGACGAAAAGATCCACGCTCTTGAGCGCGCGGAGATCATACTCCCGCCGTTCCCAGGTCCTTTGCGCCTGCTCTCGAGTCTGCCAGTCGAAATGCCGGATATGGTGCATGATCAGGCGGTGCCCTTCGACCTTACCGGTGGCCAGATGTGCCACATCATCGGCCCAGTCGAGGTTCCGCGCGGGCTTCAGCTGCCGCCACCAGGCCAGCAGCGCCGCCATCTGTATCGCCATGCCGACCAGGGGCGCCAGCCTCGCACCCTGCCAGACCAGCAGACACCAGAGTCCCCCGGTCCCCAGCCAGACCATCACCGCGAGCCACCGTATCCCGAGCGTCACCGGCAGCCGATGGCCCAGGGCCAGCGAGCCCCACAAAGTGGCCAGCAGGAGTGACGTCAACAGCGTACCCGCGAACAGCGAATCGATCATGGCGTCCCTTCCCGGCCGAATCGCCGCAGCCTAGCACGGCCGGAGACGCAGACCTTCAACGCCGCGTCAGCCCCCCACCGGCGTCAACCAGCCGCGGAACGCCTGGAGCTCACCGTCGAGTTCTCCACATGCCACTCGGCGATAAAGTCGCTGAAGCCGTGCGGTCAGGGAGTTGACCTCGATGGGGTGTCCCGGCGGCGGCGCGCCCGCCCGGCCACCGATGTGACGGCCGTCCAGCTCGCGCAGCGGCAGAATCTCGGCAGCGGTACCGGTCAAGAAGGCCTCGTCGGCGGTGTAGAGCTCGTCGCGGGTGATACGCCGCTCCCTCACCTCGACGCCGAGCACCTCGCGCGCCAGGCGGATCACGCTGTCGCGGGTAATGCCCTGCAGGCAGGAGGTCACCTCCGGGGTATGCAGCACACCATCGCGCAGCAGAAAGACGTTGGCCGCCGAGGCCTCGGCCAGATAGCCCTCAGGGTCGAGCATGATCGTCTCGTCGAAGCCCGCCTTTACCGCCGTGTTGAGGGCCAGCATGGCGTTGACATAGTGGCCGTTGGTCTTGGCTCGACACAGGCTGATGTTCACATGGTGGCGCGCCCAGGAAGACGTCATCGCGCGCAGGCCGATGGACGCCGCGTCGGCGGAGATGTAGTTGCCCAGGTCCCAGGCGGCAATCATCACGTGGACGGAGAGTCCTTTGGCCCGCAGCCCCAGGCCCTCCGAGCCGAAGAACACTGTGGGCTTGAGGTAGGCGTTGGTCAGGTCGTTGCGGGCCAGGCACTCACGCTGGGCCGCAATGATTGCCGCCTCGTCGAAGGGCAGCGGCATGTCCAGAGCATAGGCGCTGTCGGCCAGCCGCCGGGTGTGCTCGGCCACCCGAAACAGGTGGCTGCCGTGGTGACCCGCATAGGCGCGAACGCCCTCGAAGCAACCCATGCCGTAATGCAGGGTGTGGGTCAGCACATGGACCCGGGCCTCACGCCACGGCAGCCACTCGCCGTCCATCCAGATCCAGCCGTCACGATCGTCGAGAGGTGTCATGGTCGGGAGTTCCTTGTTGAAGCGTTGCTTGGCGGGGAGAGCCGGCCGGCGGCGGCCCAGGCCTCGCACCAGCGATCGATGATCTCACGCTGGTGGAACTGCAGGGACTGGTAGGCCCAGGCGGCGATCTCGTCATTCTGAGGGTCCGGTACCCGAATATCGCTGCCGGCTAGAACCTGGATCACCGCGTGCCCGCATAGCGGCACGTAGCCTTCCGAATATCCGCCCTCGTGGACCATTACCAGCCGCCCTTTGCAGACGCGCTCGGCCAGTGCCATGACCTGGGCCGTCATGCGGGCAAAGGCGTTGCTGTTGAGCATCATCTTGCCCAGCGGGTCCTTGGCGCAGGCGTCATAGCCGCAGGCCACCACGATCAGCTCGGGGTCGAAGGCCTCGATGGCCGGCAGCACCAGCTCGGTCATGGCGTGGTCATAGGCGCCCAGGCCGCAGCCCGGCGGCAGCGGCAGGTTGAGGTTGTACCCAAAGCCGGGCCCTTCTCCCTGCTCCTCGAAGCCTCCGGTCTCCAGCGGATAGTTCCCCGCCTGATGGAGGGAGACCGTGAACACCTCGGGGTTCATATAAAAGGCTGTCTGGTGACCGTTGCCGTGATGCACGTCCCAGTCGAGGATCGCCACGCGCCCCACCAGCCCCCTCGCCCGGGCCCGCAGCACCGCCACCGGGATATTGCCCAGCAGGCAGAAGCCCCGACCTCGGTCCGACTCGGCGTGGTGGCCCGGCGGACGACACAGCGCATAGGCGCGCGACAGCTCGCCGCTGGCCACCGCCTCCACGGCGGCGATGGCCAGCCCCGTGGACTGGCACGCGGCGGCCAGGCTGCCCGACGAATACGGGGCGCAGTCGCCGCCGTCACCGCCCCCGGCGCGGTCCCCCGCCTCAAGGGTGTCCAGATAGCGAGCCGTATGAAAACGCTCGAGGTCCTCCCGAGCGGCCGGCGGAGGCTTACGCACCGCCAGTTCGTCGATCAACCCCGAGACCTCCAGCAGGTTCTTCAGCCGACGTTTACTCTCGGGACTCTCCGAGGCAGGCTGCGGCTGCAGAAACTCGCCGGGCGACGAGAAGACGCCAATGGCCCCCGGGTCATGCCAGAAGCAGCGCTCATGCCAGAAGAAGCCGGTCGCCGGGATGCCGGTAGCCGAGATGCCGGTCGCCAGAGAGCCAACTGGCGCCCCGGCGGCCGAAGCGCCATCAGGGGCTGCGCTCATCCATGCGACTCCAACTGCTCCCACACCTCGATGGCGGCCGCCAGGTCCTCCAGCGATGCCCCCACCGACTTGAACAGGGTAATCGCGTCGTCCGACGAACGCCCGGGCACCTCGCCCTTGAGCAGCTCGGCCAGCTCACCGCGCACCTCGTCAAAGCCGAAGGCACCCTCATCGACGGCCTGGAGCAGATCGCCCGCCTCGCCCCTTGCCCCGGCATGGGTGTCCACATACACCTCGCTGCGGACAAGACACTCGGCATCAGTCTCACGCATGGAGGGACGAAAGGCCCCGATCAGATCGAGGTGGGTACCGGGAGTGAGCCAGGCACCGCGAATCAACGGCGCGGTGGAGAGGGTCACGCAGCTGATCAGGTCCGCCTCGCGGCTGGCGGCCTCCAGATCGGTGACCGCCGCCGTGTCGAAGCGGTCGGCGTACTCGGCGGCCAGAGCCTCGGCCTTCTCGAGGCTACGCCCCCAGATGCGCACGCGGCGGATGGGTCGCACCGCCGCATGGGCCTCGATCACCATGGGCGCCAGCTTGCCGGTCCCTACCACCAGCAGGCTCTCGGCGTCCTCCCGGGCCAGCTCGCGGGCCGCCAGGGCCGAGGCCGCCGCGGTGCGCCGGCGGGTCAATTCGCTGCCGTCAATGCAGGCCAGAGGGCGCCCATGGGCCCCCTCACTCAGCAGGTAGACGCCGGCAATGGCGGGAAGGCCATGCTCGGCGTTCTGCGGGAAGACGTTGACCATCTTTACACCGATATAACCATCGCGCTCCCAGGCCGGCATCAGCAGCATGGTCGCCTCGCCGTCGGGCCGATGCATGGCGTGGTGATGGCGCGGCGGCGACTCGACCCCCTCGCGAAAGGTGATCGCGAGTCGCTCGACCAGGGCCTGCCAAGGCAGGGAGGCCGCGACTTGCTCCGCCGTGATCATGCGCATATCAGGCCTCCGGAAGCGCCGCGGTGACCATGATCTCGACCTTCCATTCCGGCTTGGCCAGCTTTGCCTCGATGGCGGCACGCACCGGCGGCCGACCCGGCGTTACCCAGGCGTCCCAGGCGGCGTTCATCTGGTCGAATTCAGCCATACTGGTGACCCAGATCTGGGCGGCGATCAGGTGCTCCTTGGAAGACCCCGCCTTGGCCAGCAGCTCATCGATGCGGGCCAGCACCTGCTCGGTCTGTCCGCGCATGTCGGCACTGGCGTCACCGGGCACCTGCCCCGCCAGGTAAACGGTACCGTTGTGGATGGCAATCTGGCTCATGCGGGCATTGCTGTCGTGATGGGTAACGGTCATGGCATGTCTCTCGTTGGTCGGGTGCCGATACGGCACCGATGAAGGGCTGCCCTCAGGCAGCGGTGTAGCCGCCCATGAAGGCGGCCAGGTTGTTGCTCAGGTGTTCGGTGGGGTAGCCCCCCTCCTGGATCAGCACCGTGGGCAGGTCGATGGCGGCCAGACGACGCCCGATCGCGGCGAAGTCGTCGGTCTCCAGGGCCATGCCGGCCAGCGGGTCATCGCGGTGGGCATCCAGGCCCAGGGCCACCACCAGGGCATCGGGCCGGAAGGCCTCCATGCGCTCGATCAGACGATCCAGGGTCTCGAGAAAGGCCGCTCCGTTGCTACCCAGCGGCAGCGGCAGGTTGACGTTGGCGCCCAGCCCGTCGCCCTCGCCCTGCTCGTCGGCGCCCCCCCAGAAAAAGGGATAGAAGTCCGCGGGATCAACGTGGAGCGAACCGGTCCAGACATCGCCGCGATCATAGAAAAGGTCCTGGGTGCCGTTGCCGTGGTGCAGGTCCACGTCGAGGATCGCTACCCGGGCATGGTGCTCACGCAGCACCGTGGCGGCCAGACCCGAGTTGTTGAGAAAGCAGAAGCCCCCCGCTCGCTCCGGCCCGGCATGGTGGCCCGGCGGTCGGCACAGCGCATAGGCATGGCGTTCTCCGGCCAGCACCGCGTCGGCGGCCGCTTCCGCCGTGGCCGCGCTGGCCAGGATACCGGTAAAGCTGTCGGCGGTCATCGGACAGGCCATGTCGTGCATGTGCCAGCCCACCAGCCCCACAGGATGGCGGGGATAGTGGTGCCCCCCGCCACAGGGATGCACGTTGGGCGCTACCATGGCAGCGGCATCGGGCAGGGCCCGCCAGCGCGCGTGGATGGTCTCGAGGAAGTCCAGATAGCGAGCCGAGTGGATCCTCGACAGGCGTTCTCGCAGCCGCGGGCTGTCGGGCTCTGTGGGGGCAGTCAACGACAGCCCGATATCGGCCAGGCCGCGGGAGAGCAGCTCGGCCCGCAGCGGCCCTTCCGGAGAATCCACCGGCCGGCCACGCAGCAGAAAGGTCGGTGGCGCGTGGCGTTCCTGCTCGGGATGGTAGAAGAGCTTCATTAGGGGGGTTCCTTAGCCCAGCAGCGAGGGGATCCAGGTGGAAAGCGATGGAAAGGTGACCAGCAGCAGGATCACCACGATGAAGGCCACATAGAACGGCAGCGACGCAATGATCGCCCGTTCGAAGGGCACGTCGGCGATCCTCGCGGCCGTCATCAAGGTCATGCCCACCGGTGGCGTCACATTGGAAATATTCAGCACCACGATCATCAGGATGGCAAAGTGCAACGGGTCCACCCCCAGCTGGATCATGGCTGGCACCAGCACCGGCGCCACCACCACCAGCGCCGGCAGCACGTCCATGACCGTACCGACCAGGATCAGCAGGGCGCAGACCAGCAGCAGCTGCAGGAAGGTCGAGTCGCTGAAGGTGGTGATCAGTCCCGCCGCATCCCGGGCGATGCCGGAGCGGGTGACGAACCAGCCCAGCACCGCCGAAGTCGCCAGCAGGAAGAACACTACGCCCGAGAAGCGCACGGTCACCAACAGCGCATGCCAGATCTTGCGCCAGGTGAGGGTGCGGTAGAAAACAACCCCGATGACAATGGCATAGACGGCGGCAAACCCCGACGCCTCGGTAATGGTCGTCAGCCCCGAGAGAATGCCGCCCAGGATGATCAGCGGCACGATCATGGCGGGCAGCGCCACCAGAAACGACACGGCCGCCACCTTGAGTGGGGTAGGCGCCTGCTTGGGATAGTTACGCTTCCAGGCCAGGAAGAAACTCACCGCGAGCAGCGCCAGAGCCATCAATAGACCGGGAATGATACCGCCGGCGAAGAGGTCGATCACCGAGATGTCGCGCAGCAGGGTCGCATAGACCACCATCACCACGCTCGGCGGGATGATCGGTCCGATGATCGACGAGCAGGCGGTGATGGCCGCGGCGTACTCGGCGTCGTACCCCTGCTTCTTCATCTCTGGGATCATGATCTTCCCGATCGCCACGGTGTCGGTGATGGCCGCCCCGGTCAGGCCGGCGAAGAACACCGATACCGAGATATTGACGTGGGAGAGCGCCCCGCGCACTCGCCCGAACAGAGCGTTGTTGAAGGCGATCAGTTTATGGGTCAAGCCGCCCTGGTTCATCAGCTCGGCCGTGAAGATAAAGTAGGGCACGGCAATCAGCAGAAAGCCCGAGACGCCGGCGAACATGCGGTCGGCGATGATGCCAAGCATGCGCTCACCGCCCATGGCGAAGCCGCCGGCCAGACCCGACAGGGCCATGACCACGGCGACCGGGGCCCCGATCAGAAGGAGCACGACAAAGGCAATGATCGCGGGCGTCATGGGCGTTTCTCCACGTCGGCTGTCTCGATAAGCTCATCGATCACGGTATCGTCATCGATGAAATGTTCTAGCAGGTCGAAGCCCTGCACCAGGTGCAGCAGGATGATGGCCCCGCTGACCGGCACCACGATGGCGGTGAATTTTCCGGATATCTGGATCTGATCAGAGACCATATAGACCTGGCGGGTGCCTTCGAAGTAGCCCCAGCCGTACCAGAGCAGTAGCCCACCGAACAGGCCGATGACCAGCATGCAGAGGGTGGCCGCTACCACGGTCAGCACCCGCGGCAGGCTCCTGACCAGCAGGGTCATGGCCACATGCTCGCCATAGCGCAGCGAGATGGTCATGGAGAGGAAACCGATCCAGGGGAGGAAAAGCCGCGCCAGGGAGTAGGTCCAGCTCAGGGTGTTGCCGGTGGCCAGCTTGTACACGAAGGCCGTAAAGGAGATACCCAGCATGGTCAGGACGCAGGCCACACAGACGAGTATCGCCGCCTGATTGACGATATCGCTCAGGCGCCGCAGGGGCTGCAGGAAGGTCATGGCGTCACCTCAGGCAGGAGCGCCCGGCCGAATGATGGCCCGGGCGCAAGACGATGAAATCCTCTGTGATCAGCGTCCGTAGGTGGCGACGTCGGACTCGGCCACCTCGACGCGAACCCGCTCGACCTCGTCGAGGAAGGCATCCACGCGGTCGCCGTCGAGACCGAAATCGTTGACGATCCAGTCGCGCCAGGCCGGCGTCGCGATGTCCGCCATGCGGGTACGCTCTTCCGGAGGCATGATATAGCACGCCTCGAAGGTCGCGCAGGACTCCTCCCAGCTGGCGGTGGCGAGCGCCCCGGACATGCCGTGGCCGATGGCGATGGCCTCGCGGGCCGAGGTGACGATCGCCTCCTGCTGGGACTCGGTGAGGCCCTGGAACCACTCTTCACTCACCAGCCAGGCCGCACTGTTGTATACGTGGCCGGTCAGGGTGGTGTAGTCGGTCACTTCATTGAAATTGAAAGTGGTATTGAGGACCGGAGCGTTGAACTGGCCATCGGCCAGGCCGGTCTCCAGGGCGGTGATCACCTCGCCCCAGGGCAGCGGGGTCGCCGACGCCCCCAGCGCGCGCATGATGGCCACGTGTCCCGGGTTCTCCTCGGTGCGGATATTGAGCCCCTCGAGATCCTCGACGGTCTGGATCAGACGCTCGTTGTTGGTGAAGGCCACAAAGCCGCCACCATCGTCGAAGGTGCCCAGGTAGCGCATGTCGGTCTGATCGATGGTGCCGGACATGAAGTCGGCAAACCACTCGCCGTCGAAGAAGGCCCAGGCCTGGCGCCAATTATCGAAGATGAAGGGAGCGGTCATCATCTGATAATCGGGGTAGTAGGACGACATGGCGCCGGTGGTAATGATGGTGGACTGCAGAGTGCGGCCACCTTGAACCTCCCGCGCGGTCTCCACCTCGGAGCCCAACTGGCTGTTGCCGAAGATCGACACCGTGACCTCGCCGTCGGTGCGGGTCTCCACCAGATTCTTGAAGTGCACCAGTGCCGGATACACCTCGTTGTTGCTCATGTTCTCGGGAAGGATGGTGGCGATGGCCATCTCATTGGCCTGGGCCTGGGCGGCCGCCATGGCCAAAGGGAGTGACGCCAGGGCAAACAGGCCGGTCAGAGTTCTCTTGCGCATGATGCATGCCTCTTGTGATTTGTTCGTTGCATGGATCGGTGACACGACGGCGCTTCAAGCACCGCCCTGCCACAGAGCCTAGGACGAACGAGGCGAAACTGCTTGCCCGCATCTACGGAGCCTTTGCCCCGAACTGCGAAGAGAGGTCAGGGAGCACAGCGATCCGCCGAGGGCGTAGTGTCGAAGTGCCGCCGATAGGCCCGCGAGAAGCTGCCCTGATCACGGAAACCGACCAGCGAAGCCACATGACCCAGGCTAAGGTCGCTATGGCAGACCAGAGTTTTGGCGTGGCGAAGCCGGCGCTGCTGCACGTAAGCCTGGGGCGTGATGCCGGTCATCTCGCGGAAGCGGTTGTGAAAGTGCCCCACGCTCAGCGCGCAAAGTGCGGCCAGATGCTCGACGCGGATATCATCGGCCAGATGGCGATCCACCCAGGCCTCGAGCCGAACCAGGTCGAGACGTTCGCAGGGGCGCCGAGCCAGGGGAAAGCCACCATCCCCGGCCAGCGGCTCGCTCTCCAGATGGAGATGAATGGCACGCAGCAGCAGCGCGGCGATCTCGCTGTGCAGCCCCGGACACTGCTCGAGCTGCTGCATCAAACTGTCCGCCAGCTGACGGAGCTGTGGCGGTACGCTGAAGAAGCGTGGCCGCTCGAAGAGGCGTTCGATGCGCTCTCCATCGCGCAGCGCGGCCAGGCTGCCGCCGGGAATATCCAGGACCAGAGTGCGATTGCGTCCATCCCCCAGGTAGTCATGGCGGTGGCTGGAAGGAATCAGGCAGCCACGGCTGGCGGTGATACGCTCGCCCTCCCCGTTTACCGCCAGCTCGGTGACCCCGCAGGTGGCCAGGATCAGCTGGTGAAAGTCGTGGGCATGGTCCACGTGTTCGCGGTCGAGGGTAGTGGCTCTCAGGTCGAGATGGGGCATGAGCGGGGTGTCGTGACGATGGCCATGGCCCTCTACCATGGCCCTACCCCCTCGTGAAGACAAGGGATCCGCGCCTCAGTAGCCAAGCAGGTCAGGCAGCCAGGTCGCCACCGGCGGCACGGCGATCAGGATCAGGATGGTGGCCAGGATCGGCAGCAGAAATGGCAGAACCGCCATCACGACCTGCCCGTAGCGCATTCTGGTGATGCCCACCATCAGGAACAGCACGTTGCCGAAGGGGGGCGTAATGACGCCCACCGACAGGGTAATCACCATGACGATACCGAAGTGGATCGGATCCAGGCCCGCGGCCATGGCCGCGGGGACCACGATAGGCGTAAAGATCAGGATGCTCTCCACCACCGACATGAAGCAGCCGATCAGCAGGAAGAACAGCGCAAAAGCCAGCAGCAGGAAGACGGTAGGCATGTCGATGCCCGCCACCTCTCCGGCCAGCGCCTGGGGAATGCCGATGCGCACCAGGATCCAGCCGTAGAAGCTCGACACCGCGATGATCAGCAGGATCGCCACGCTGAACATCAGGGTGCGGCGGAAGGAAAGGTAAAGCGCCTTGAGGCTCAGGTCGCGATAGATCAGCCCGCCCAGCACAATGGCGTAGAGCGAGGCGACCGCGCCAGCCTCGGTGGGCGTGAAGAAGCCCGTCCAGATACCGCCGACGATGATCGCCGGCATCATCAACGGAAGCACCGCGCGTCGCCCCGTGCGCAGCACCTCGCGCCCGTCGAAGGGCACGGGAGCTGGCATGACGACATGTCCGCCTGCGCCCAATACCACGGTCATGCCCATGAGCAGCAGCGCCATCAGCAGCCCGGGGACGATCCCGGCCATGAACAGCGCGCCGATGCTGACATTGGCCAACCAGCCATAGACCACCAGGGCGATGCTGGGCGGCAGAATCGGACCGATCACGCTGGATGCCGCGGTAATGCCAGCCGAGTAGCCCAGATCGTAGCCGCGCTCCTTCATCGCCTTGATCTCGATGCTGCCGAGGCCGGCGGCATCGGCCACGGCGGTGCCGGACATGGTCGCGAAGATGGAGCTCGCCACCACGTTGGCATGCCCCAGCCCACCCCGGGTGAAGCCCACCAGGGCCGTGGCGAAGTCGAAGATGCGGGTGGTGGTCGAGCCGGTGTTCATGATGTTGGCGGCAAGGATGAATAGCGGAATCGCCAGCAGCGTGAAATTGTTGAGCGTCTGCACCATGCGCAGCGACATCAGCTCCACCGGCAAGCCACCGCTGCCGGTGACTGCCAGGGCGATAAAGGAGGTGATGCCGATGGCCACCACCACCGGCAGGCCGATGATCATCAGCAACAAAAGCCCACCGACGAAGATTGCGAGTTCCAGCATCAGGGTGCCTCCCCGCCGCTGCCGCCGACCGCCTGCCAGGCCACCCGGCCCCGTAGCGCCTGCCAGGCCGAGAGCAGCGTCATGCCGGCGAAGCCGACGAAGATGCCGTAGTAGAGATAGCTGAAGCTGATGCCCAGCGACACCGTATTGTTGTTGGCGCTCATCTCGGACATGACCCAGGCCCCCCAAGCCGCCAGGGCAAAGAAGCCGCAGGAGAGGATCGCCGTGAGCCGGTACTGCAGTGCCAGCGCCAGCGGTGGCAGGCGGTGGCTGAACAGATCCACCATCAGGTGCTCGCCGCGCACCCAGGCCGAGAGCGACCCCAGGCCCACCGCGTAGATCGCCAGCAGCGTGGCCACCTCCTCGGTCCACGGCATGCCCAGGTTCAGCAGGTCGCGGGCCACCACCGCCGCCACGATCAACAGCAGCACGCCAGCCAGCAGCAGCACCCCCAGCAGGTCGCAGACCAGTGTCACCGCCCTGAGCAGACGACAGGCCAGCCGGTCGACGGCACTCAGGGGTATCGCACTCTCTTGCCTCACGGGAACATCCTCTCGTCCTTCACGGCTCGGCGGCGCCCATTGGGCACCGCCGAGGTAGGTGTATCAGCCACTAAGGGCCATGCAATCATTCGCCGCCCAGGGCATCGTCCATCACGCCCTCGGCCATCTCGGAAAGCACCTGTTCGATAGCCGGCCGGGCCGCCTCGCGGAAGGCCGCCACATCCGGTTCGATGATGGTCATGCCCTCTTTCTGAAGCTCCTCGAGGTAGAACTCGTCAAGCTCGCGCTCGCGCTCGGTGCCGTGCAGGCGGGCCACTTCGATGGCGTCGGCAATCAGCGCCTGGTCATCGGCTTCAAGACCTTCCCACCAGCGCTTGCTGGCCACCCAGTTCCACGGGAACATCACGTGACTGGTCATGATGATATGGTCCTGAACTTCCCACAGCCGGCGGGTATAGGGCGAGGAGAGAGAGTTCTCGTGACCATCGACCTGGCCGGTCTGCATCGCCAGGTAGATTTCCGGCGCCGGCACGTTGACCACCTGGGCGCCGATCTCTTCCCACACCTGGAGCCACACGGGCAGCGAGGGCAGGCGCAGACGGAAGCCCTGCAGGTCCTCGGGCGAGTGGATTGCCTTGTTGGCGGTCATGTGGCGGGGACCACGGTGCTGGGTGCCGAAGTACTTGATACCGCCCTTCTCCTCGGCGATCTCCACCAGCGTCTGACCGGAAGGACTCTCCATGTAGGCGTCTACTTCGTCCCAGGTGGAGAAGACGAAGGGCACGGTGATGGCGTCATACTCGGGCGCGTACTGCTGGCGCCAGTTGCCGCCGGTGATGGAGAGTTGGGTCTGGCCCAGGTTGAGCAGTTCCAGTACCGCGTTCTCGCCGCCCAATGAACCGGCCAGGAAGGGGCGAACGTTGAAGCGGCCAGGCGCCTGCTCCTCGAGGTACTCGGCGAAGCGCTCGACGGCGGCGCTTTCGGAGCCGCCGTCGCTCATGGTGTTGTTGACCTGGATCTCGATGGTGCTGGCCAGGGCAAAGGGGGCGGCCGCGGCCAGGCCCAGGCTGGCGAAAGTGGCAAGTAGCGTCTTGCGCATGTGACGTTCTCCGGCGGAATTATCGTTATGGGGGGCCGCCACTCGACAAGCGGCTCCGGCAATCTGATCTTGGAACAAGCCCCGACATTGCTCAAATCGAGGTTGAAGAAGGCAGGCTTCGTCAATGACGATGCCAGACGATAGCGCGATATGGCGCGGGGTGTCGGCCTGGAAGGTAAACCATGCGACCAAAGGGGGATATGCCCGCTCATCGCCCCAAGGCTCTCATTCAAGGACACATCCGACGTTATCCGTCCACCGTCTGGAGGTTTCACCATGCACGAAACCAGCCCCGTCGCCTTTATTACCGGCGCCACCTCGGGCATCGGGGAGGCCTGTGCCCATCGCTTCGCCGAGGCCGGCTGGTCGCTGGTGCTCATCGGGCGCCGCCGCGAGCGGCTCGAGACCTTGCGTCAGTCCCTGGGCGAGCGGGTGTCGGTGCATGTGGCCGAGCTTGATGTCACCGACCATGACGCCGTGGCCCGCATCATCGACGCCCTGCCGCCCCCCTTCGCCGCCGTCAGGGTGCTGATCAACAGCGCCGGCCTGGCCCTGGGCAAGGGGCCAGCCCAGGCCTCCGACCTTGCCGACTGGCACCGCATGATCGATACCAATATTACCGGGCTGGTCAATGTGACTCGCCTGCTCCTGCCTCGGCTGATCGAGTCCGGCGCGGGGGCCACGGTGATCAATATCGGCTCCATCGCCGGCCACACCCCCTATCCCGGCGGCCACGTTTACGGTGCCACCAAGGCCTTTGTCGAGCAGTTCAGCTATAACCTGCGCTGCGATATCAGTGCCGAAGGCGTGCGCGTCACCGACCTGGCCCCGGGCATGACGGAGAGCGAATTCACTCTGGTCCGCATGAAGGGCGATGCCTCGGTGGTCGGTGACTATTACCGCGGCGCCCGGCCCCTGCAGCCACGGGACGTGGCCGAACAGGCCCTGCACATCGCCGAGCTGCCGCCCCACGTCAATATCACGCGGCTCGAGGTCGCTCCGCTCTGCCAGCAGTGGTCGCCCTTCACGGTGCTTCGCGACGGGGACGAATGAGATGGTCGACGAGATGGCGGGCCGTCACTGGTAGCGTCTCGTAGCGACGCATACCGATCACCAGCTCACGCCGGGCCCACTCATCGGCCAGCGGAATGCTGCACAGTGCCAGGTCGCGCAGGTCTCGATAGATGGTCCGCTGCGGCAGCACCCCGACGCCCATGCCGTGGTGGATCATCCGGCAGATGGCATCGAAGCTGCGCACCTGGATGCGCATGCGCAGCGTCCTGCCAACGCGGCTGGCCTGGTCGTGAAGCAGCGACTGCAGCGAAGCGTCCTGCTGCAGGCCGACGAAGTCGAATTCCGCAGCCTCGTGCAGGGATAGGGATTCACGTCCCGCCAGGGGATGGTCGCGGGGCGTCACCAGCACCAGGCGGTCGCTGCGATAGGGCATCACCTGGAGGTCCTCGGCGGGCACGTGGCCGGCGAAGATACCCAGGTCGGCCAGCCCGTCACGCACCGCCCCGATCACCTCGCCGCTGACACGCTCCTGCAGGTCCAGCTTGATCTGTGGATAGTCGCGCGTGAAGGCGCTCAGGTCCTGGGGCAGAAAGGCGATGATCGCGGACGTATTGGAGTGAATACGCACATGGCCACGGATCCCTTCGCCATATTCGCTGAGTTCCGCATGAAGGCGCTCGACGTTCTCAAGAATAAGGCGCGCATGGTGAAGGAACGCCTGGCCGGCCGGCGTGAGCTGCACACCCCGGGAGCGACGGTAAAGCAGCGGCGTGCCGACCAGCGCCTCGAGATCGCTTATCCGCTTGCTGACCGCCGCCAGCGCCAGGTGCTCGCGCTCGGCCGCCGCCGTGAGGCGCCCCTCGTCGGCCACGGAGACGAACAGCTTGAGGGTCAGGAAGTCGAAACGGCGCATGGGTCCCTCGCGAGCAGAGATCGGAGAATCGGCATCGACGCACTATACCCGCAGGTTCGTTATCCACGAAGCCAAGCTTGTCGATTGCCTAATGGCGCACCCAGGGCCCATACCCCATGATACGTCGATAACCGCACAAGGAGTCTCCCCATGACGACCCCGGAAACACGCCAGCTGCCGCTTGCCGGGCTCAAGGTGATCGAGCTGGGTCAGCTGATCGCTGGCCCTTTCGCCACCAAGCTGCTGGGCGAGTTCGGTGCCGACGTGATCAAGGTCGAACCGCCGGGCACCGGTGACCCCCTTCGCAAATGGCGAATGATCGAGGACGGCACTTCCCTGTGGTGGCACGTCCAGACCCGCAACAAGCGCTCGATCTCCCTGGACCTGAGAACCGGCGAAG
Source organism: Halomonas tibetensis (assembly GCF_042643535.1). NCBI lineage: Bacteria > Pseudomonadati > Pseudomonadota > Gammaproteobacteria > Oceanospirillales > Halomonadaceae > Halomonas > Halomonas tibetensis. The sequence continues at coordinate 25,940 of NZ_JBHRSQ010000011.1, read as the reverse complement.
GCCAGGACCTGGTTCGGCAGTTGGCCGCCGACGCCGACGTGCTGGTGGAAAACTTTCGTCCCGGCACCCTGGAGCAGTGGGGGCTGAGCTACGAGGCCCTGTCGGCCGCCAACCCGGGGCTGATCATGGTGCGCGTCTCCGGCTACGGCCAGACGGGGCCCTACCGCGACAAGCCGGGGTTCGGGGTCATCGGCGAAGCCATGGGCGGCCTGCGTTACCTGACCGGCCAGCCCGGCGAGCCCTCAGTCCGCGTCGGCGTCAGCATCGGCGATTCCCTCTCGGCGCTCTATGCGGTGATCGGCACCCTGCTGGCGCTGCAGGAACGACGCCGCAGCGGACTGGGCCAGGAGATCGACGTGGCCCTCTACGAGTCGGTCTTCGCCATGATGGAGAGCCTGCTCCCGGAGTATGACGCCAGCGGCCAGGTCCGCGAGCCCAGCGGCAGCGCCCTGCCGGGTATCACCCCGTCCAACGCCTACCGCACCCGGGACGGGGACTACGTGCTGATCGCCGGCAACGGCGACAGCATCTTCAAGCGCCTGATGACGGTGATCGGCCGCCCCGAGCTGGGCGAGGATCCCGAGTTGGCCCACAACGACGGTCGCACCCGCCGAGCCAAAGAGATCGACGCCGCCATCGAGGCGTGGAGCTGCCAGCACGGCCGCGACGATATCCTCGCCGTCCTGGACGAGGCCCGGGTGCCGGCCGGCTACCCCTTCACCGCCGCCGACATCGCCCATGATCCCCACTATCTTGCCCGGGAGATGATCCAGTCGTTCACCCGGCCGGACGGCCGGCCACTGAAGGTGCCCGGGGTATTGCCCAAGCTCAGCGCCACGCCGGGCCGCCTCGGCCACGGCGGCCCGGCGCTCGGCGCCCACACCGAGGAGGTGCTCGACGAGCTGGGCATCGACGCGGAGACCCGCGCCAAGCTGCGCAGCGCCGGCATCATCTGACCCCCGACCGACTGACCCAGGACACCCATCATGACCCAGCTGCAGATCAACGAGGTGGCACCCCGTGACGGCTTCCAGATCGAGACGACCTTCGTGCCCACCGACGAGAAGATCCGCCTGATCGACGCGCTCTCCGCCTCGGGGCTGACCCGTATCGAAGCCACCTCCTTCGTGTCGCCCAAGGCGATTCCGGCGCTGGCCGACGCCGCCGAGGTGGTGGCCGGTATCCAGCGTCGCCCGGGGGTGGGCATTACTGTGCTGGTGCCCAACCTCAAGGGCGCCGAGCGTGCCCTGGCCGGCGGCGTCGACGAGATCAACCTGGTGATGTCGGCGAGCGACTCCCACGGCCGAACCAACCTGCGCATGACGCCGGAACAGTCGCTTGAGCAGTTCGCCGAGATTCTCGCGATGGTGCGATCACATTCCCGCGGCAGCAGCGTCTTCATCAACGCCTCGCTCTCCACCAGCTTCGGCTGCCCCTTCGAAGGTGAGGTGCCCCAGGCGCGGGTGCTGGACCTGGCGGGCAGGCTGCTCGAACTCGGCGTCCAGGGGGTGACCCTCTGCGACACCACCGGCATGGCCAACCCGGCCCAGGTGGCCCGCCTCTGCGAAGCGGCGCTGGCGGGTTTTCCCGGCACCCCCTTCACCCTGCACTTCCATAACACCCGCGGCATGGGCCTGGCCAACGCCCTGGCCGCCTGGCAGGCCGGCATCATTCGCTTCGATGCGTCGCTGGGCGGCCTTGGCGGCTGCCCCTATGCCCCGGGCGCCACGGGCAACGTCTGCACCGAGGACCTGGTCCATATGTTCGAGCAGATGGGCGTGGCGACCGGCGTCGACCTCGACGCCCTGCTGGCCGCCTCGGCCCGGCTGCCGACGCTGGTTGGCCACGAGACGCCGGGGCAGGTGGTCAAGGCGGGAAAGGCCGATCGGCGCTATCCCATGCCGTCACGCTAATGGGGGCGAGCCAACGAACGCGACTCGCCGACACTGCGCACCACAAAGTCCCGCGCCACGCCGATGTGATAATCGATCGCCTCACGACAGCGTGCCGGCTCCCCGCTTTTCAGGGCGTCGAGCAGCAGGTGGTGGCTGTCGGCGATGCTGTCCGGGTCCTCGTGGGTCTTGGTGATCAGGGTGATGCACAGGCGCAGTTCATGGGCCAGGTCATCGAAGTTCTTGAGCAGTCGACGATTGCCCGTCGCCCCAATCATCATCCTGTGAAAGGTCAGGTCTTCCTCGATGCGCCGGCTCTCGCTGCCGCTCGCCGCGGCCTCGCACAGCACTTCGACCTGGTGATGCAGCGCCGCCAGGGTCTCGACCGTGCAGGCGTGAGCCAGGCGCTCCATGGCGTGGCGCTCCAGGCAGAGCCTGAGGTCAAAGATATCATCGAGTTCGTCGGCATCCAGAGCCCGCACGAAGAACCCTCGCCGCGGCTGTGACACCAGCAACCCTCGGCTCTCCAGCAGCCGAGCGGCCTCGCGGATCGGCGCCCGGCTGACCCCCAGTGAGCGCGCCAGCCCCACTTCGGAGAGTCTCTCACCCGGCGTGAAGCGCCCCAGGATGATCGCCTCGGTGAGGTGGTCGGCGACCTGATCGACCAGATTGGGCGACCGGATCGCCTTGAACCCCACGCTCTGCGATTCGAACATCGACCCGACTCCCCGTGATATTTGACCCAGACTGCGATCATTATGGCCGACACTGCGGACTTGTCGACCGTCGATTGCCGACTGTCGACAGTTTGCCCGGGCACTGCTAGGTTCATTCAGGTGGCTTCTCGCTCCGCTCCGAACAACAACCGAAACAACCGGGGGACATCACCATGAAGACTCCACTCGCCATTGCCATTGCCGCGGCGGCACTCTCCACAACCGCCCTATCCACCACGGTCCTGGCCAACGAGCCGACATCCGGCGGCGTCATCAACACCATCATCCAGCCCGAGCCGCCCGGCCTGGTGCTGGGCATGATCCAGAACGCCCCGACGCGCACCGTGGCCGGCAATATCTATGAGGGGTTACTGCGCTACACCACCGACCTGGAACCGATACCCCAGCTGGCCGAGTCCTGGGACGTCAGCGACGACGGCCTGACCTGGACCTTCCATCTTCGCGAGGGCGTCACCTGGCACGATGGCGAGCCCTTCACCGCCGCCGACGTGGTGTTCTCCGCCGATGTCTTCCACCGCGAGCTCAACCCCAGCGCTCGCGCCGTGCTGCAGCACGTGGAATCCATCGAGGCCACCGATGACCACACCGTGGTCTTCACCCTCGGGGAGACGTTCGGCCCCTTCCTGATCTCCTTCGAAGCCGGCACCTTCACCATGGTGCCTAAACATATCTACGAGGGGACCGACTTCCGCGACAACCCGGCCAACAACCACCCCATCGGTACCGGGCCCTTCAAGTTCGATAACTGGGATCGCGGCACCGTGATCCAACTGGTGCGCAACGACGACTACTACGAGGAGGGACTGCCCTACCTCGATGGCGTCAACTGGCACATCATTCCCGACGGGGCCTCCCGTGCGGTGGCCTTCGAAAACGGCACCATCGACGTGCTGCCCAACGGCACCGTGGAGAACTTCGACATCCCGCGCATTTCGGCCATGGACAACGTCTGCGTCACCGATCAGGGCAGCGAGTATTTCAGCCCCTTCGCCATGCTGTGGATGAACAATCGCGAGGGCCCCACCGCAGACAAGCGCTTCCGCCAGGCGGTGATGTACGCCATGGACCGCGAGTTCGCCCGCAACGTCCTGTGGAACGGGCTGGGCCAGGTGCCGCTCTCCTCCTTCGGCTCCAACGCCAGGTTCCAGAACGATGAGCTGCCGCCCTATGACTACGACCCGGACCGGGCCCGCGAGCTTCTCGACGAGATGGGCTACGACGGCGAGGAGGTCCGCCTGCTGCCACTGCCCTACGGCGAGACCTGGACCCGCTGGGCCGAGGCGGTGCAGCAGAATCTGCGGGAAGTGGGCGTGAACGTGCGCACCCAGGCCACCGATGTGGGTGGTTGGAACCAGCGTCTCTCCGAGTGGGACTACGACCTGGCCTTCACCTTCCTCTACCAGTATGGCGACCCGGCACTGGGCATCTCGCGCACCTACCTCTCCGACAACATCGAGAAGGGCTCGCCCTGGAACAACGTGGAAGGCTACGAGAACGAGCGCGTCGACGAACTGTTCAACGCCGCCGCCACGGCCTATCCGGACTCGGAGCGCGAAGCCCTCTACCACGAGGCCCAGGAGATCCTGCATGAGGATGTCCCCGTGGGCTGGCTGCTGGAGCTCGGCTTCCCGACGCTCTACCGCTGCGACGTCAAGGACCTGGTGAACTCCAGCGTCGGCGTGAACGAAGGCTTCCGCGACGCCTGGCTCGATCGGTAAGGGGCACCGCCGGCCGTGATTCACGGCCGGCACCCACCACCCAACCGGGCTCCAACCAAGACGCGAGGCGGCTCCCTGGAGCCGCCCCACCGCCCGCCGAGGGATCCTCATGCTTTACGCCAGATTGATCCTGTCGCGGCTCGCCAAAGCCGTGATCGTGCTGTTCCTGATCGTCATCTTCAACTTCTTCCTGATCCAGATGGCGCCGGGCGACCCCGCCGCCATCCTGGCCGGCGAGGCCGGCGCCACCGATGCGGAGTTCCTGCGCCAGTTGACCGAGCGCTTCGGGCTCGATCAGCCTCTCCACGTTCAGCTGTGGCGCTATGTCTCGGGCGTCGCTATGCTCGATTTCGGGTTCTCTTACCGCCAGCAGGTGCCGGTGCTCGATCTGATCCTGGCCCGCCTGCCGGCCACCCTGCTGCTCACCGGCACCGCCTTCGTGCTCTCTCTGGTGATGGGTATCGTCGCCGGCTCCCTGGCCGCCGCTCGAGTCAAGAAGCCCTCGGGCTCGATCATCATGGCGCTGGCCCTAGTCTTCTATGCCACCCCGCTGTTCTGGGTCGCGCTGATGTCGGTGGTACTGTTCTCGGTCTATCTCGATCTGCTGCCGGCCTACGGCATGTATACCGTGGGGGCCGGCCATACCGGCCTGGCGCTGGCTATCGACGTTGGCAAGCACCTGGTGCTGCCGGCCACCACCCTGGCGCTGTTCTTCATGGCTATCTACACCCGTATGACCCGGGCCTCGATGCTCGAGGCCAGCCAGCAGGACTTCGTCAAGACCGCCCGCGCCAAGGGGCTGGCGCCGCGCATCATCCAGCGACGCCACATCCTGCGCAACGCCCTGCTGCCGATCATCACCCTGGCTGGCCTGCAGGCCGGACAGATGGTCGGCGGTGCCATCCTCACCGAGACGGTGTTCGCCTGGCCCGGCATCGGCCGGCTGATGTACGAGGCCCTCATGCAGCGCGACTATAACCTGCTGCTGGGGATCTTCTTCTTCTCGGCCGCGCTGGTAATCGTCTTCAATATCTTCACCGACCTGGTCTACCGCCTGGCCGACCCGCGCATCAAGGAGGGGTCATGAGCTTCTTCGCCCGCTTTGCCCAGAACCGCGGCGCCCTGGTGGGGCTGATCATCCTGGTCACGATCATCCTGATGGCGATCCTGGCGCCGGTGCTCTTCCCCGAATCGCCCTGGCGCATGGTGCAGCGCCCCTTCCTGTCCCCCATGGAGGTGGACGGCTTCTGGCTCGGCACCGACACCATGGGGCGCAATGTCGCTTCCGGCATCATGCACGGCGCCTGGGTATCGCTGCTGATCGGCCTGGTCTCCACCGTGGTGGCACTGGCCATCGGCGTGCCGCTGGGCGCGGTGGCCGGCTACTACGGCGGCCTGGTCGACGACGCCCTGATGCGCTTCACCGAGTTCTTCCAGACCATCCCCAACTTCGCCCTGGCCATCGTGCTGGTGGCGATCATGCAGCCCAGCATCACTTCCATCGTGCTGGCCATCGCCCTGGTCAGCTGGCCACCGGTGGCCCGCCTGGTGCGCGCCGAGTTCATGTCACTGCGCCATCGCGAGTACGTCGAGGCGGCGCGGCTGGTGGGCCAGACCAACACCACGATTATCCTGCGCCAGATCCTGCCCAACACCCTGTCGCCGATCATCGTGCTCGCCTCGTTGATGGTGGCGACCGCCATCCTGCTGGAGTCCGCTCTCTCCTTCCTCGGCCTGGGCGACCCCAACGTCATGTCCTGGGGCTACATGATCGGTGCGGCACGCACGGTGATTCGCCAGGCCTGGTGGCTAAGCTTCTTCCCGGGGCTGGCCATCCTCTTGACCGTGCTGGCCCTGAACCTGGTGGGCGAAGGCCTGGATGACGCCCTGAATCCGAAACTGAGCCGCGAGCGCTCGTGAGGGATACCCATGACAGCCACAGCTAATACCTCCCGAGAGCCGGTGCTGAGCCTGCGCCAACTGACCATCGCCCTGCCCGAGGGGGCCGACCGCGAGCACGCCGTGGAGGAGGTCAGCTACGACGTCGCCCGGGGCGAGATTCTCTGCGTGGTGGGCGAGTCGGGCTCCGGCAAGTCCATGGCCGCCAACGCCGTGATGGGCCTGCTGCCCAAGGGCGTGCGCCCGGTGGGTGGCCAGGCGATCTTCGACGGCCAGGACCTGCTCACCCTCACCGAGAAACAGCACCGCAAGCTGCGCGGCCTGCGCATCGGCATGATCTTCCAGGAGCCGATGACCGCCCTCAACCCGCTGATGCGGGTAGGCGCGCAGATCAGCGAGGTCTTCGAGGCCCATGGCCGGCTGAGCGGCCGGGAGCGCCAGGAGCAGGCGTTGGCCCTGCTCACCGAGGTGGGTATCCCCGACCCCGCGAAGGCGATCCGCGCCTACCCCTTCCAGCTCTCCGGGGGCCAGCGCCAGCGGGTCATGATCGCCATGGCACTGGCCCTGGAGCCGGAGCTGCTGATCGCCGACGAGCCCACCACGGCGCTGGACGTCACCACCCAGGCCCAGATCCTCGAGCTGATCCGCGACCTCCAGGCACGCCGGGGCATGTCGGTCATGTTTATCACCCACGACTTCGGCGTGGTTGCCGAGGTCGCCAACCGTGTCTGCGTGATGCGCCACGGACGCATCGTCGAACTCGGCGAGGCCGAGGAAGTGCTCAAGCATCCGCAGCACGACTACACTCGGGCACTGATCGAGGCGATCCCCAGCAATGTGATACCCGAGGCGCGGGGGGCCGAAACCGATACCGCCCTGCTCGAGGTAGCAGGGCTAAACAAGGTGTTCCGTTCCAAGGGAGGGCTCTTCAAGCCGGCCCGAGAAGTGCATGCCCTGCAGGATGTCTCCTTCTCGCTGGTCAAGGGCGAGACTATCGGCATTGTCGGCGAGTCGGGCTCCGGCAAGTCGACGCTGGGCCGCTGCGTGGTTCGCCTTGAGCGCCCTGACAGTGGCACCCTCAGCCTTTCAGGCACCGACTTCATGAACCTCAAAGGCGAAGCGCTGCGCCGCGAACGTCATCGGGTACAGATGATTTTCCAGGACCCCTACGCCTCCCTGAACCCTCGCACGCGGGTGGGGATGGCTATCGCCCAGGGGCCCATCGCCAACGGTGTCCCCAAGGCCAAGGCCCTGTCACAGGCCGACGATCTGCTCGATCTCGTGGGGCTCGGGGGCACCGCCGACCGCTTCCCCCATGAGTTCTCCGGCGGCCAGCGCCAGCGCATCGGTATCGCCCGGGCGCTGGCCCTGAATCCGGAGCTGATCGTCGCCGACGAGGCGGTCTCGGCGCTGGACGTGTCGATCCAGGCGCAGATCCTCGAGCTCCTCGAGGATCTCAAGCAGAAGCTGTCGCTGTCGCTGCTCTTCATCACCCATGACCTGCGGGTCGCCGCCCAGATCTGCGACCGTATCATCGTCATGCAGAACGGTCGCATCGTCGAGCAGGGGTCGGCCCGGGATGTCTTCCTGGCCCCGCAGGCGGCTTATACTCGCCAACTGCTCGACGCCATCCCGGGCCGCGAACACGAACTCGCCAGTGCCTGACAGGTGCCTGATAGCGGCCTGACAAGATGTCCGACAAGGAGAGAACGTAACGAATGGACGCCCTGCTGAAGGAGATTGCCGAGCGGATCGGCCCGGCCAATGTGCTGGTCGGTGACGATGTGACGGCACGCCGCGTCGACTGGCTCACCGGCGCGCCCTGCCGCGCCGGCGCCATCGTGCGCCCCGCCTCCACCGACGAGCTCGCCGCGGTGATGCGCGCCTGCCATGCCGCTCGCCAGCCGGTGGTCACCCACGGCGGCCTGACCGGGCTGGTGCACGGCGCCGAAGCCGCCCCGGAGGAGCTGGTCATCTCACTGGAACGCATGAGTGCTATCGAGGCAGTTGATCCGGTGGGTGGCACCCTGACCGCCCAGGCCGGCGCCCCGCTGCAGCGCGTCCAGGAGGCGGCCGAGGAGGTCGGACTCCAGTTCCCCCTGGACCTGGGGGCCCGGGGCAGCTGCACCATCGGCGGCAACATCGCCACCAACGCCGGCGGGATCCGCGTGATCCGCTACGGCATGATGCGCCAGCAGGTGCTGGGGCTGGAGGCCGTGCTCGCTGACGGCAGCGTGGTCAGCTCGCTCAACCACATGCTCAAGAACAACGCCGGCTTCGATCTCAAGCAGCTGTTTATCGGCAGCGAGGGGACTCTCGGCATCGTGACCCGTGCGGTACTTCGCCTGCAGCCCCCCGCCCCGGACGTGCAGACGGCGCTGGTCGCCTGCCCGAGTTTCTCGGCCCTGACCGGGCTGCTCGGGCACATGGGGCGTGCGCTGGGCGGCAGCCTGGCGGCGTTCGAGGCGATGTGGCAGAGCCACTACCGCCTACTCACCGAGGAGAGCGGCCGACACCCGCCACCGCTGGCGACCGACGCCCCCTTCTATGTGATCCTGGAGTCCCTGGGCACCGACCCGGACGCCCACGCGGCCCAGTTCTCCCGGGCCCTGGAGGCGGCGCTGGAGGAGGAGCTGATCGACGACGCCGTGCTCGCCCAGTCGACGCAGCAGCGTCACGGCATCTGGGCCATCCGAGAGGACATCGAGGGGTTGATCCAGGCACTCTCGCCGCTCTTCACCTTCGATGTCAGCCTGCCGATCGCCGCCATGGAGCGCTACGTGGAGGATCTCGAGGCGGCATTGCACCGGGCCTGGCCAAAGGGACGACTGGTGACCTTCGGCCACCTGGGTGACGGCAACCTGCACCTGTCGGTTGGCGTGGGGGTTAGCGACCCGGCGACCCGCGCCGCGGTGGAATCCCTTGTCTACACGCCGCTGGCCGAGTTGGGCGGTTCGGTCTCCGCCGAGCACGGCATCGGCCTGGAGAAGCGCGACTTCCTGGCGGTTTGTCGAACGCCGGAGGAGATCGCCCTGATGCACACCCTCAAGCAGGCGCTGGACCCGCAGGGGCTGCTCAATCGCCACAAGGTGCTGCCCCACGGGGCAGGCTGAGTGTCTGGCATGCGTATGTTGGCCAAGCGCTGGCAGCGGGCGACAGAGGCCCGCCCGCTGCTCGGGACTGTGGCGCTGATTGCCGCCATCGGACTCTTCTGGGGCGGCAACTGGCCGGCGGTGCGCTTCATCCTGATGGACCTGCCGCCCTTCACGCTGCGCGCCATCGGCTTCTCGGGCGGGGCGTTGATGCTCCTGACATGGGCCCGCTGGCGGCGCCTGCCGCTGGCCGTGTCGGCCGCGGAGTGGCCCTGGCTGGCCGTTACCGGGATATTCACCATCCTCGGCTTCAACCTGGCCACGGCCTTCGCCCAGCTCAACATGCCCACCTCCCAGGCGGCGATCATCGCCTTCACCATGCCCTGCTGGGCCCTGCTGCTGGCTCGATGGATTCTCGGTCAGCGCATCACGGGCCGCCAGTGGCTGGGGCTGGCGTGCGGCCAGGCAGGCCTACTGGTACTGCTTGGCCCCGCCGCCCTGGAGGCAGGGCGCCAGGGGCTCATAGGGCCAATGCTGGCGCTGGGTGCCGCGCTCTCCTGGGCGCTGGGAACGGTGCTGATCAAGCGCCGGGGCGAGTGGCAGGCTCATCCCGCCGTGATCACCGGCTGGCAATTCGCCCTCTGTGCCCTGCCCATGATTCTGATGATGGTCTGGCGCGAGTCGCCCCCTCACCCCGCCACCTGGCAGGGGACCACCTGGCTGGCCCTGGGCTACCATCTGGTGTTCTCGATCGGGCTGGCCCAGATGCTGTGGTTCATGAACGTGAACCGGCTGAGCGTGGCCCAGGCCACTATCTCGACCCTGATCATCCCGACCGTTGGCGTCTCGAGCGCCATCCTGCTGCTCGGAGAGCCCCTCAGTATCACGGTCTTTATTGCCCTGCTGCTGACGCTGGCGGCCGTGGCCATTGTCATGCTCTTCAAGCGCACGGCACCATAATCCACCACTTTTACGGGAGACTTCGATGCCGACCCTTCCCCCCCACCTGACCGGCGACGGCCCCGACAACCCCTTCCCCGGCGTGCGCGTGCTGGAGCGCCGCCTGGGTCGCGAGATCCCCCATCAGCTCGGCTCCAACGAGGGGCTCGACATGCCCCACCGGGCCCTGCGCGAGCACTTCGGCGACGCCATGACCGCCCACGTCTACAGCTACGGCGACAGCGAGGCCCTGGGCATCCGCCGTCGCCTGTCCGAGCAGAAGGGCATCCCCCTGGAGGCCATGCTGGTGGACGCCGGCGCCGACAGCCTGATCGCGCTGGCCCTGCGGGCCGTCGCCGAACCCGGCGTGGCCGTGGTGAGCACCACCGGCACCTACCCCACCTTCGGCTACTTCGCCCGCGGCCAGGGCTGCCGCCTCGTGGAGGTCCCCTACGACGAAGGCCCCGGCCGCCTGGCGCCCGACCTGGACGCCCTGGCCCGGGCCGCGAGGGACCATCAGGCACGGCTGGTCTACCTGGCCAATCCCGACAACCCCGGCGGCCACCTGCATCGCGATGACGACGTGCTGGCCCTGCGCGAGGCACTGCCCGACAACTGCTGGCTGCTGCTGGACGAGGCGTATCACGATTTCCGCGAGGACGCCGACGGCGAATTCGGCCGGCGGGTGCTGCCCGGAGTGATCCGCTTGCGCACCCTCTCCAAGGCCCATGGCCTGGCCGGCCTGAGGGTCGGCTACGCCATCGCCGAGCCGGCGACCCTGGCGGTGATGATGAAGGTGAGAATCCACTACGCGGTGTCGACCCTGACCCAGGCCGCCGCCGAGGTGGTGCTGGATCATCCCGACGAGGTCGACGCCCACGTGGCCGCGGTGCGCGAACGCCGGGAGCGTCTGGCGGCGCAGTTCCGCGCCCTGGGCGCCGACGTGTTGCCGAGCAGCACCAACTTTGTCGGCATTCGCCTGGCCAGCGCCGATCTGGCCGGCCGAGTGCACCAGGCCCTCCTCGACGAGGGCAAGCTGATCGCCCGCCCCGCCGACCCCGCGCTGGGCCATGTGCTGCGGATCACCGCCGTGGAGGACGCTCTGGTTCCCGGGCGACTGGCGACCCTTGAACAGGCCCTCAAGCGCTAGCCAAACGGGAAAAGCCGCGCCATAGTGGCATCCATTAGCCTGCAAATAACGGAATCGATATGGATGCCATCCGACGCCACTCATTCTGGATCATCGTGCTCGGCGGCCTGGTGATCAGTCTGGCCATGGGCCTGCGCCACGGCTTCGGGCTGTTCCTCGAGCCCATGAGCTCGGAGCTGGGCTGGGGCCGCGGTGTCTTCGCCTTCGCCCTGGCGCTGCAGAACCTGCTGTGGGGGCTCTCCCAGCCCTTTGCCGGCGCCCTGGCCGACCGCTTCGGCGCCGCCCGGGTGGTGGTGGTGGGTGGCGCCCTCTATGCCCTGGGCCTGCTGTTCATGGGGGTCTCGGAGTCGGCCCTGGGCATGACCCTCTCCGCCGGCGTGCTGATCGGTCTGGGCCTCTCCGGCACCACCTTCTCGGTAATCCTCGGCGCCGTGGGTCGCGCCGTGGCCCCGGAGAAGCGCAGCATGGCCATGGGGATCGTCAGCGCCGCCGGCTCCTTCGGCCAGTTTGCCATGCTCCCCGGCACCCTGGGCCTGATGGGCTGGCTGGGGTGGTCGGCGGCGCTGCTGGCCATGGGCGCCATCGCCGCGCTGATGCTACCCCTCGGTGCCATGCTGCGTGATCGCCCCTCGGCCAAGGCCGCCAGCGATATCAGCCTGGGCGCCGCGCTCGACGAGGCCGCCAACCATCGCGGCTTCTGGCTGCTCTGCCTGGGCTTCTTCGTCTGCGGCTTCCAGGTGGTGTTTATTGGCGTTCATCTGCCCGGCTACCTGTTCGACAGCGGCATCGCCGTGCACGTAGGCAGCACCGTGCTGGCCCTGGTCGGCCTGTTCAACATCTTCGGCACCTACGCCGCCGGCTGGCTGGGGGGGCGCTACTCCAAACCCCGCCTGCTCACCTGGCTCTACCTGATCCGCGGCGTGGTGATTACCCTGTTCCTGGTCGCCCCGCTGAGCCCGGCCAGCGCTTATCTGTTCGGCATCGCCATGGGGCTGCTGTGGCTATCCACGGTGCCGCTGACCAACGGCATCGTCGCTTCGGTGTTCGGCGTCCAGCATCTCTCCATGCTGGGCGGCATCGTCTTCCTCTTCCACCAGCTCGGCTCCTTTATGGGTGTCTGGCTGGGGGGCTTCCTGTATGACTTGCAGGGGGACTACGCGGTGGTGTGGAACATCGCCATCCTGCTCTCTGTGGTAGCCGCCGCCCTGCACTGGTTCATCAATGAGCAGCCGGTCAGCCGCCCCGCCCCGACGGAGGTCGAAGCATGAGCCGCTCTCGCCTGCTGCTGCTCGCCGCGGCGACCCTCACCGCAAGCGCCCTGGCGCTGGTGTGGTGGGGCTGGCACCACCTCGACGCCGCCCAGCTGCTGCTGGGCAGCCGGCTCTGCTGAGAGCCACCGCCGAGCGATCGGCCACCAGGGGCAGCGCGCGGTCTGGTAGAGCGGGGCATGGCCCGCCGGGAGGAGTCGCATGCACGATGACGACATACCGCACCGCCGCCGGTGTGGCCTCCTTGTAGTGATTCCGGGCTTACTTCTCGGCCTGCTGATGTCGGGATGCAGCGCGATTGAACGCCATCACGAGGCTCTGCTGGTGCTCGGCGACCTGGCCGCCGGAGAGGGACCGAGCCGGCTGAAGGCGCGAACGCCTACGCCCAACCGTGAACGACTCGCCTACGTCGTGGAGGAGCGCCGCTATGTGGCGGACCTCTATCATCCGCCGGCCTCTCACCGCGGCACCCTGATCCTGGTCCATGGCCTCACCGAGGCGGGTCGGCATGATCCGCGGCTGATGGCGTTCGCCCAAACCCTGGCGCGGGCCGGTTTCACGGTGCTGGTACCGGAGCTGGACGGCCTGCGCCACTTCTCGGTCGGCACCCGCGAGGTGCAAGGCATCGCCGATGCCATTCGCCATGCTAGCGCCGAACTGCCCATGGCCAGGCAAGGCCCGGCACTCGCCGCCATCAGCTTCGCCACGGGGCCCGCGCTGCTGGCCGCCATGCAGCCTGACACCGCTCATCGGGTACGCTTCGTGATCGCCGTGGGCGGCTATTACGACCTGACCGACCTGCTGCGCTACGCCACGACCGGGGAGGATCGCGGTGGCGTCGGTCTCCAGGCGCCTCCCCCCCATCGCGATGTGCGCTGGGTCATGTTGCGCAGCCAGCTTCACCACCTGGAAGATGCCGACGATCGGGCGCGTCTGGACGCCATCGCGCGACGTCGCCTGGCCGGGGACGAGGCATCCGACCATGGCGTGGCCGAGATGGGCCCCCAGGGAAAGGCGCTGTATGAGTTGGTGACCAATCGTGACCCGGCGCGCGTCACGTCACTGATCGAAGCCCTGCCGTCATCGCTGCTCGATCAGTTCAACGCGCTGGACCTCACCGCTCGCGATCTTGGCTCCCTCAAGGCACGGCTGGTCCTGGTTCACGGCCCTGACGACCGGGTGATTCCGATCAGCCACTCGCGGCGGCTGAGAGATGCCCTGCCCTCCCACCAGGCACAACTCTTCGAGGCCGAGGGGCTCGGGCACGTAGAGGTGTCTTCGAACTGGCGAGACGGCTGGACACTGTGGCGGGCGATTCATCATGTGCTCAAGTTGGGAGAGGATAAGGGCACCAGCCGGTAACATGGACGCCTCCCCCGGTTCGGCCATCGATTCGCATCGGCGCCGCTTAGCGACTCGTCGCTTTATGATGCACAAGGCGGCATGTCGCCTACCGTTGGATGCCATTCGTCAGCCAAACGTACATCATGCAACCAGACACAACAGGAGGTTGCGATGCCCAGCGATGCCAATGCCTTTCAGACCGCCCTGTCCCTGATCCTGGGCATGGACCCGGTGCTGCTCGGCATCGTGGCACTCTCCCTGCAGGTGTCGCTGACCGCGGTGCTGGTGGCCGCCCTGCTCGCCCTGCCACTGGGGGCGGCGCTGGCGCTGTGGCGATTTCCCGGGCGCGGCGCCCTCATCGTGGTACTCAATGCCCTGATGGGCCTGCCGCCGGTAGTGGCAGGCCTGACCGTCTACCTGATGCTTTCCCGGGCCGGCCCCCTCGGCCAGTTCGGCCTGCTCTTCACTCCCACCGCCATGGTCATCGCCCAGGTGATACTGATCCTGCCGATCATCGCCGCCCTGACCCGGCAGCAGATCGAGGAGCTTCACGGCGAGTATCGCGACCAGCTGCGATCGCTGGGGGTTTCCCGGCCACGCATGATTCCCACCCTGCTGTGGGATGCCCGCTTCTCGCTGCTCACGGTGATACTCGCCGGCTTCGGTCGCGCCAGCGCCGAGGTGGGAGCGGTGATGATCGTCGGAGGCAACATCGACGGCGTCACCCGTGTGATGACCACCGCCATCGTGCTGGAAACCAGCAAGGGCAACCTGCCGCTAGCCCTGGGGCTCGGCCTGGTGCTGCTGGGGCTGGTGCTGCTGGTCAATGCCGCCGCCCACCTGGTCGGCGAGACGGCAAGCCGGAAGCTGGGATGAACGACATGCTCCACTCCCCCACCGCCGCCATGACCGCCACCGCCGATATCGCCCCCCTGGCCTTCGCGGCCGTCAGCGTCACCCACCGCGAACAGGTGCTCCTGCATCCGTTGACCCTGCGCCTGGCCGGCTGCCACCGCACCCTAGTCATGGGCCCCAACGGCGCCGGCAAGAGCCTGCTGCTGCGCCTGGCCCATGGCCTGCTCACGCCCAGCGCGGGACGGGTGCACTGGGAGGGAACCACGCCCCGCCAGGCCATGGCCTTTCAACGCCCGGTGCTGCTGCGGCGCAGCGCCCTGGACAACCTCACCTACGCCCTGGCCGTTACCGGCACGCCGCGCGGCGAACGGCGGGAGCGCGCCAGAGAGGCATTGGCGCGCTTCGGCCTGGCGACGCTGGAGAAACGCCCGGCCAGGGTGCTCTCGGGCGGCGAGCAGCAGCGCCTGGCCCTCGCCCGGGCCTGGCTGACACGCCCCGAGGTGCTGTTCCTGGACGAGCCCACCTCGGCGCTGGACCCGGCGGCGATCCGCGCCGTGGAGGACGCCGTGCTCGATTTCCACCGGCTCGGCACCCGCATTGTCATGACCACCCACGACCTGAACCAGGCCCGCCGCCTCGCCGACGAGGTGGTGCTGCTCTACGGCGGCAGGCTTATCGAGCACACGCCGGCCGACCGCTTCTTCGCTGAGCCGCTGACGCCCGAGGGTCGCGCCTTCCTGCGCGGCGAGCTGGTCTGGTAGCGGACAAGAAAGCACACTGCTCAACAAAAAGAAGTCACCGATGATGGAACGCTTCCTTGTCTTTGCCACCCTGGCCTTCGCCACCCTGACACTGGCCGGCATCAGCCAGGCCCAGGCCAGCGACGACTACATCGTCCTGGCCTCCACCACCTCCACCGAGCAGTCCGGGCTCTTCGGCCATCTGCTGCCGGCCTTCGCCGAGGCCAGCGGGATCCGGGTGCGCGTGGTGGCCGTGGGCACCGGCCAGGCCTTCGAGATCGCTCGGCGCGGCGATGCCGACAGCCTGCTGGTCCACGATACCGACGGCGAGGAGCGCTTCGTCGCCGAAGGCTTCGCTGCCGAGCGCGCCGACGTGATGGCCAACGACTTCGTGATCATCGGCCCCGGCCATGACCCGGCGGGCATCGCCAAGGCCGAGACGGTGGTCGACGCCCTTGCGCGCATCGCCGAAACCCAGGCTCCCTTCGCATCCCGCGGTGACGACAGCGGCACCCACCGGGCCGAGCAGCGCCTGTGGGAAGCCGCCGGTGTCGACCCCGGCGGCACCTGGTATCGCGAACTTGGCAGCGGCATGGGGCAAACGCTCAACACCACCGCCGCCATGGATGCCTACACGATGAGCGACCGCGCCACCTGGGTTGCCTTCGAGAACCCCCAGAATCTGACACTGCTATTAGAAGGCGACGAGGCGCTGTTCAACCCGTACGGCAGCCTGCTGATTGACCCCCAGCGTCACCCCCATCTCAAGCACGATCTGGCCGAGCAGTGGCACCGGTGGCTGCTTTCCGCGGATGGCCAGCAGGCCATCGCCGACTTCACGGTCAAGGGCCAGCAGCTATTCTTCCCCAGCGCCAATTCGATGTCGGGGTCGATGTCGGGGTCAGACCCTTAAATTCTGTCGGGGTCAGACCCTTAAATTCCCTTAAGGGTCTGACCCCGGGGCGGATGACCCCGGGGTGGGGTTCCGGCGGCGGCGTCGAGCCGCTGCAGCAAGTCGTCGAGCTCGTTGCTCAGGAAGCGTGGCTCCACGCACTCGCCGAGATGCCCCTCGGCAAAGCGCAGGAAGCCCAGCGCCGCATGGGAGAGGCGCCGGTCGCGGCGCACAATGAACTGCCAGTGGCTCTCGATGGGCAGGCCTGTTACCGGCAGGATCGCGATGTCGGGGTGCTCCGGCGGTAATACGTGCTCTGAGAGCACGGCGAGCCCCATGCCGGCGGCCACGCCGACGCGAATCGCCTCGTTGCTGGCCATCTGCAGGGTGGGCCCCAGCGACAACCCCTGCTCCTGCAGCCAGCTCTCGAACAGCATGCGGGTGGCCGAACCCGGCTCGCGCAGCAGGAAACGCTCCTCGAGCAGCTCGCCCATGGCGATGTGATCGCGGTCGGCCAGCCGGTGCCCCCGCGGCGCTACCGCTACCAGAGGATTGCGCAGGAAACGTCCGGCCAGGGCGTGGGCCAGGGATGGCGGGTGGCTGAAGACGTAAAGGTCGTCCTCCTGGCGCTCGAAGCGAGTGAGCATCTGGCGGCGGTTGCCGATATGCACGGTGACGTCCACCTCGGGGAACGCCTGGCTGTAAGGGCCAAGCAGGCGCGGCAGCACGTACTGAGCGGTATTGACCAAGGCGATGGAAAATCGGCCCCGCTCGCCACCGCCCAGTGCGGCGAGGTAGTCGTCGAAGTCGGCGAAGCGGCCCAGCACCTCACGGCTTGCCCGGTAAAGCTCGGCGCCCGCCTCGGTTGTCACCTGCCGCCCCTGCCGGCTCTCAAGCAGCGGCTCGCCCACCGCGCTGGTCAGGCGTTTGAGCTGCTGGGAGACGGTGGGCTGGGTAAGGTGGAGCTGTCGCGCCGCTTCGCTGAACGAGCCGCTGCGCACGACTGCCACATAGACCTGCAGCAACCGGAAGGTGAGGTGCCGGATATTCATGAAGGTCTGTCTTTCCCTTAGTTATTGATGATTATCTATGCATTATCGCTCTAGTTTTTGTTGGCATCCATGGCCTACCCTGAGGAGAATGCCCGCCGACGCCTCCTACGTACGAGATGCCCTTGATGCCTGATATCGTGGTGATGTTCTTCCTGCTCGGTCTCCTGGCCGGGTTGGTAAAATCCGACCTGACCATTCCCAAGGCCGCCTACGACACCCTGAGCCTGCTGCTGATGCTGACCATCGGTCTCAAGGGTGGCATGGCGCTCTACGGCAACCTGGGCTGGTCGCTGCTGCCCGAGCTGGTCGCCGTGGCGGCACTCGGTGCGGTCATCCCGCTGGCCCTGATGCCGGTGCTTCGCCGGCTGGTCCGCCTTTCACCCGCCGACAGCGCCAGCCTTGCCGCCCACTACGGCTCGGTCAGCGCCGGCACCTTCGCGGTGGCGCTGGCCTTCGCCGAGGGGCGCGGCCTGCCGATCGGTGCCGAAGTCACCCTGTATCTCGTCATGATGGAGCTGCCGGCTATCATGGTGGCCATCGCGCTCTATCGCCGCCACCAGGGTAGTAGCTCCGGGGAGGCGATGCAGGGCATCTGGCACGAAACGCTGACCAACCGCGGGGTGATTCTGCTCGCCGGCGGCGCGGTCATCGGCGCCATGTACGGCCCCATGGAGGGCGCCAACGTCACCGAACTCTTCACCGGCGCCTTCCATGCCGTGCTCGCCCTCTTCCTGCTGCAGATGGGCCTGACCGCCGCCGAGACGCTGCGCCCCATCCCCTGGCATCACTGGCGGCTGCTTACCTTCGCCCTGGTCGCCCCGCCGCTGCTGTCCCTGGCCGGCCTGGCCGTGGGCCTGGCGCTGGGCCTACCCACCGGATCGGTGCTGATCCTCACAGCACTGGCCGCCAGCGCCTCCTATATTGCCGCCCCGGCCGCCATGCGCACCGCCATTCCACAGGCCAATATCGGGCTGGCGATGCTCGCCGCACTGGGCTTCACTTTCCCGCTCAACGTGATCCTGGGCATTCCGCTCTACCACCAGCTGATCACTTGGCTGGCCGGATAACATCTGGCCGGCGGGATAAGACACGTGAGGGGCAGCCATGGTGGCTGCCCCTCTTTTTTTGCACCTCTGATTTACGTTCCTGGTTGGCGCTTCTGGTTTACGTTCCTGGTTGGCGCCTGTGATTAAGACGCCGAGGCGGCGTGCCGTCTTTCTGCCTTGACCTGCTCCTGCGCTTGCGACATTCGTCTAAGCGGCAGATGGCTGCACTTTACGTTAACGTCAACCTGACCTAATCTGGTGCCATCACCGAATTTCATCACCCGACAAGAACCGGAGCCCCGCCCATGCATACCCCCTTCAAGCCCCTCGACTTCGGCCTCGACGACGAACTGAACATGCTGCGCGACCAGGTCAACGCCTTCGCGCGTGACGAGATCGCGCCGCGCGCCGCCGAGATCGATGAGAAGAACGAGTTCCCCAACGACCTCTGGCAGAAGTTTGGCGACATGGGCCTGCTCGGCATCACCGTCTCCGAGGAAGACGGCGGCACCGGCATGGGGTATCTGGCGCACTGTATCGCCCTGGAAGAGATTTCCCGGGCCAGCGCCTCGGTGGGCCTCTCCTACGGCGCGCACTCCAACCTCTGCGTGAACCAGTTCAAGATCAACGCCACTGCCGAGCAGAAGGCCAAGTACCTGCCCAAGCTGATGAGCGGCGAGCACATCGGCGCGCTGGCCATGTCCGAGCCGGGCGCCGGCTCCGACGTGGTCTCCATGAAGCTGCGCGCCCGGAAGGAAGGTAGCAAGTACATCCTCAACGGCAACAAGATGTGGATCACCAACGGCCCCGACGCCCACGTGCTGGTGGTCTACGCCAAGACCGATCCCGACGCGGGCTCCAAGGGCATCACCGCCTTTATCATCGAGAAGGGCATGCCCGGCTTCACTACGGCCCAGAAACTCGACAAGCTCGGCATGCGCGGCTCCAACACCTGCGAGCTGGTGTTCCAGGACTGCGAAGTGCCTGAAGAGAACATCCTCGGCGAGCTGAACCGTGGCGTGCGCGTGCTGATGAGCGGTCTGGACTACGAGCGCACCGTGCTGGCCGCCGGCCCCATCGGCATCATGCAGGCCGCCCTGGACATCGTGGTGCCCTACATCCATGAGCGTAAGCAGTTCGGCCAGTCCATCGGCGAGTTCCAGCTGGTGCAGGGCAAGGTGGCCGACATGTACACCACCCTGAACGCCTGCCGCGCCTACCTCTATGCCGTGGCCGCCGGCTGCGATCGCGGCCAGACCTCCCGCAAGGACGCCGCCGGCGTCATCCTCTACTGCGCGGAGAAGGCCACCCAGGTGGCGCTGGACGCCATCCAGCTGCTGGGCGGGAACGGATACATCAACGAGTACCCCACCGGCCGCCTGCTGCGCGACGCCAAGCTCTACGAGATCGGCGCCGGCACCAGCGAGATCCGCCGGATGCTGATCGGCCGCGAACTCTTCAACGAATCCAAGTAAGGGTAGGCCCATGGCAATCCTGCAGACACAGATCAATCCGCGCAGCGACGGCTTCCAGACCAACGAGTCGACCATGCGCGCCGAGGTGATGAAGCTGCGCGAGCTGACCGCTGCCATCGCCCAGGGCGGTGGTGAAAAAGCCCGCGTTCGCCACGAGTCCCGCGGCAAGCTGTTCGTTCGCGACCGCATCGACCATCTGATCGACGAAGGCTCGCCCTTCCTCGAGTTCTCGGCGCTGGCCGCCCATGAGATGTACGACACGTCGATTCCGGCCGCCGGCGTGGTCACCGGCATCGGCCGCGTCAGCGGCGTCGAGTGTGTGATCGTCGCCAATGACGCCACCGTCAAGGGCGGCACCTACTTCCCGCTCACCGTACGCAAGCACATCCGCGCCCAGGAGATCGCCCGCAAGCACCGCCTGCCGTGCATCTACCTGGTCGACTCCGGCGGCGCCTTCCTGCCCCGCCAGGATGAGGTCTTCCCGGATCGCGACCACTTCGGCCGCATCTTCTACAACCAGGCCACGCTCTCCGCCGAGGGCATCCCGCAGATTGCCGTGGTCATGGGCTCCTGCACCGCCGGCGGCGCCTACGTGCCGGCCATGGCCGACGAGTCGATCATCGTCCGTGAGCAGGGCACCATCTTCCTGGGCGGCCCGCCCCTGGTGAAGGCCGCCACCGGCGAGAGCATCAGCGCCGAGGACCTGGGCGGCGCCGACGTGCACGCCAAGAAGAGCGGCGTGGCCGACCACTACGCCGAGAACGACGCCCACGCCCTGCAGCTCTGCCGCGCCTGCGTCTCGCGCCTCAACTGGCAGAAGCGCGGTCAGCTGAAGATGCAGGAGCCCAAGCCCCCACGCCTGGATCCGAGCGAGATCTACGGCATCGTCGGCACCGATCTCAAGAAGCCCTATGACGTTCGCGAGGTGATCGCGCGCATCGTCGACGACTCCGACTTCGACGAGTTCAAGCGCTACTACGGCGACACCCTGGTCACCGGCTTCGCCCATATCCACGGCTACCCGGTGGGTATCGTCGCCAACAACGGCGTGCTCTTCTCCGAGTCCGCGGTCAAGGGTGCGCACTTCATCGAACTCTGCGCCCAGCGCAAGATCCCGCTGATCTTCCTGCAGAACATCACCGGTTTCATGGTGGGCTCCAAGTACGAGCACGAGGGCATCGCCAAACACGGCGCCAAGCTGGTCACCGCGGTGGCCTGCGCCCGGGTGCCCAAGTTTACCGTGCTGATCGGCGGTAGCTTCGGCGCCGGCAACTACGGCATGTGCGGCCGCGCCTACGATCCCAACCTGCTGTTTATGTGGCCCAACGCGCGCATCTCGGTGATGGGCGGCGAGCAGGCCGCCGGCGTACTGGCCCAGGTCAAGCGCGAGCAGATCGAGCGCGAGGGCCGCGAGTGGACCAGGGAGGAGGAAGAGGCCTTCAAGCAGCCCACACGCGAACAGTACGAGCACCAGGGCCACCCCTACTACGCCAGTGCACGGCTGTGGGACGACGGCGTGATCGACCCGGCCCAGACCCGCGACGTGCTGGGCCTGTCGCTGGCCGCCGCCATGAATGCCGAGGTCGAAGAGACCAAATTCGGCGTGTTCCGGATGTAAGGAAGGATGTCCCCCATGGCAACGCAACAGACCTTCTCACGGCTGGAACTGGATGACCGCGGCATCGCCTGGCTTACGCTGGAGCGCCCCGAGGTTCACAACGCCTTCGACGACAGCCTGATCGCCGAGCTCAACGCCCACCTGGAGCGGCTGCATGAGGCCGCCCTCCATGGCGAGGTGCGCGCGGTGGTGCTTGGCTCCGAGGGCAAGAGCTTCTCGGCCGGAGCCGACCTCGGCTGGATGAAACGCATGGTCGAGTACGACTTCGACGGCAACCTGAGTGATTCGCGCAAGCTCTCGGCGCTGATGCACGGTCTCGACACCCTGCCCTGCCCCACCCTCTGCCGCGTGCAGGGCGCCACCTTCGGCGGCGCCGTGGGCCTGGCCGCCTGCTGCGATCTGGTCATCGCCAGCGAAAAGGCGAAGTTCTGCCTCTCCGAGGTGAAGATCGGCCTCTCGCCGGCGGTAATCAGCCCCTACGTGCAGCGCGCCATCGGCTCGCGCCAGATGCGCCGCTACGCGCTGACCGCCGAAGTGATGGACGCCCCCACCGCCCTGGCACTGGGGCTGGCCCACCAGGTGGTGGAGCATGATGCCCTCGACGACGCCGTGAAGGCTATGCTCGATGTGGTGCTGGCCGGTTCGCCTCAGGCTCAGCGCGCCACCAAGGCGCTGCTCGCCGAGGTGGCCCGTGCGCCCGACAGCCAGGCCACCCGCGAGCATACCTGCCGGGTGATCTCCGAACTGCGCGTCAGCGCCGAGGGCCAGGAGGGCCTGGCCAGCTTCTTCGAGAAGCGCCGCCCCGACTGGACAACACCCGCCGATCGTCAACAACAGCAGAATGCCGCGGAGCCCCGCTCATGACCTCTGAAGTGAAGAAATTCGATACCCTGCTGGTCGCCAACCGCGGCGAGATCGCCTGCCGGGTGATGCGCACCGCGCGCGCCATGGGCCTGCGCACCGTGGCCGTCTATTCCGATGCCGACGCCAACGCCCGCCACGTGCGCGAGGCCGACGAGGCCGTGCGCCTCGGCCCCGCCGCCGCCCGCGAGAGCTACCTCAAGGTCGAGGCGGTGATCGAGGCGGCGCAGCGCACCGGCGCCGGCGCCATCCACCCCGGCTACGGCTTCCTCTCCGAGAACGGCCCCTTCGTGGAGGCCCTGGATAAGGCCGGCATCACCTTCGTCGGCCCGCCCGCCTCGGCCATCGCCGCCATGGGCGACAAGTCCGCCGCCAAGGAGCGCATGTCCCACGCCGGCGTGCCGCTGGTGCCGGGCTACCACGGCGACGACCAGGACGACGCCCTGCTCAAGGCCGAATCCGACAAGATCGGCTACCCGGTGCTGCTCAAGGCCAGCGCCGGCGGCGGCGGCAAGGGCATGCGCGTGGTGGAGTCCGCCGAGGGCTTCCAGGCCGCCCTGGACGGCTGCCGCCGCGAGTCCCAGGCCGCCTTCGGCGACCAGCGCATGCTGATCGAGAAGTACCTGACCCAGCCGCGCCACGTGGAGGTACAGGTGTTCTGCGACAGCCACGGCAACGGTGTCTACCTGTTCGAGCGCGACTGCTCCGTGCAGCGCCGCCATCAGAAAGTGCTGGAAGAGGCGCCGGCCCCGGGCATGAGCCCCGAACTGCGCTGCGAGATGGGCGAGGCCGCGGTGCGCGCCGCCAAGGAAATCGGCTACGTAGGCGCCGGAACGGTAGAATTTCTGCTGGACGCTGATGGTTCTTTCTTCTTTATGGAGATGAACACGCGCCTGCAGGTGGAGCACCCGGTGACCGAGATGATCACCGGCCAGGACTTGGTCGAGTGGCAGCTGCGCGTCGCCATGGGCGAGAGACTCCCCCTCGCGCAAGATGAATTGACCATCACCGGCCACAGCTTCGAGGCGCGCCTCTACGCCGAAGACCCAGAGCAGGATTTCCTGCCCGCCACCGGTGAGCTGACCCGTTTCGCCATGGACCTCGAGGGCGCCGGCCTGGACCCCAGCCTCGTACGTCTGGACAGCGGCGTGGAGACCGGCGACGTCGTCTCCATGCACTACGACCCGATGCTTGCCAAGCTGATCGTCCACGGCGACGACCGCGACCAGGCGCTGGCCACCCTCAACCGGGCGCTGGCCGCCCTGGACGTGCAGGGCGTGGTCACTAACCGCGCCTTCCTGCAGCGGCTGGCGACACACCCGGCCTTCCGTAACGCGGAACTGGACACGCGTTTCATCGAGAAGAACGAAGCCACCCTGTTCGCTCCGATCGAGTACGACATCAACGCCTACGCCGGCGCCGCGCTGATCGGCCTCAACCAGCTGGCCCGCGAGTGCGAGAGCGACTCCCCCTGGGACCGCCACGACGGCTTCCGTCTCAACGCCCCGCATACCATCCGGATCGCCCTGTGCCCCACCGGCCAGAACCTGACCAACGCCCAGGCGCCGGACGCCGAGGGTGTCGTGGTGGTCGAGGGCACGCGTGAGACCGGCGCCGATCCCTGGCATCTGACCATCGGCGGCGAGACCCTCACCGCCCGCCTGCAGCACCTGGAAGGCGACGCCGTGGCGGTCACCCTCAACGGCCACCGCCGCCGCCTGCAGGCGCGGCGCGACGGCAACGTCCTGGTGATGGTCGACCCGCGGGGCGAGACTCGCCTGTTCTGGCGCCGCATCGACGCCATCGACCACGGCCAGCACGAGACGGAATCCACCCTCACCGCGCCCATGCACGGCACCGTGGTCGCCCTGCTGGTGGAGGAAGGCCAGAAGGTGGAGAAGGGCATGCCGCTGATGGTCATGGAAGCCATGAAGATGGAGCACACCATGTCCGCGCCCGCCGACGGCCACGTAGCGAGCTTCCACTTCGCCGCCGGCGATACCGTGGGCCAGGGCGACGTGCTGCTCGAGTTCGCCCCGGAGGAGTAAGGAGAGACCCATGGCATTCCCGAAACACGTGCGCCTGGTCGAGGTCGGTCCTCGCGACGGCCTGCAGAACGAGCCCGAGCCGATCAGCACCGCCATCAAGCTGGAGCTGATCGACCGCCTGGGCGCAGCCGGCCTCTCCTACATCGAGGCGGCCAGCTTCGTCTCGCCCAAGTGGGTGCCGCAGATGGCCGACCACCAGCAGGTGATGAAGAACATCGCCCGGCTGGACGGCGTCACCTACGCGGCCCTGACCCCCAACCTCAAGGGGCTGGAAGCGGCCCTTGAGTGTGGCGTCGAGGAGGTGGCCGTGTTCGGCGCCGCCTCGGAGGCCTTCTCGCAGAAGAACATCAACTGCTCCGTGGCCGAGTCCCAGGAGCGCTTCACCCCGGTGCTGGAGCGTGCCCAGCAGGCCGGCGTGCGGGTGCGCGGCTATGTCTCCTGCGTGCTGGGCTGCCCCTACGAGGGCGAGATCGCCCCCGCCAAGGTGGCAGAAGTCGCGAAGGCGCTGTTCGACATGGGCTGCTACGAGGTCTCGCTGGGTGACACCATCGGCGTCGGCACCCCGCTCAAGGCCAAGCGCATGCTCGAGGCCGTGAGCCGCGAGGTGCCCATGGCGCAGCTCGCCGCCCACTTCCACGACACCTACGGCCAGGCGCTGGCCAACCTCTACGCGGTGCTGGAGGAAGGCATCGCGGTGGTCGACAGCTCCATCGCCGGCCTAGGCGGCTGCCCCTATGCCAAGGGCGCCTCCGGCAACGTGGCCAGCGAAGACGTGGTCTACCTGCTCAACGGCCTGGGTATCGAGAGCGGTGTGGATCTGGATGTGCTGGCCGACACTGGCACCTGGATCACACAGACCATCGGGCGTCCCAACCGCTCCAAGGTGGGAGTAGCACTGGCCAGCCGCTGATCGGCGGCTGCCCGCTCTCTACAGCCACAAGGGCGCCTCCGGCAACGTGGCAAGCGAAGACGTGGTCTACCTGCTCAACGGCCTCGGCATCGAGAGCGGCGTGGACCTGGATGTACTGGCCGACACCGGCACCTGGATCACCCAGACCATCGGGAGACCCAACCGCTCCAAGGTGGGGGTGGCGCTGGCCGCCAGGTAATCCCATCGCCAACACGCCAAAGCCCCGAGCCAGGTGACTGACTCGGGGCTTTTCGTTGGGCTCGGGGATTAAAAAATCAGGCTCTTCGTCGTTTCATGTGGATTTGGCCCGATCAAGCATGCGCCCTACTGGGCTACCAATCAGGTAGATCATGGCGATGAAGTTGGCCTCGTTCCGGTAGCCGCGTGCACGTGACCTGGCCGCC
>NZ_JBHRSQ010000010.1:0-75074 GCF_042643535.1 Halomonas tibetensis | reverse complement strand
CAGCGATGACCGCGAATCGTGTGAGGGCGCATTCTACCGAATCCGCCGTGAGTGTCAAGCGAGAAGTCTGTCGGCCCTGCCGAAAAACCTCAAGTAGAACAATCACTTCCTCAACTTGCCACCGCCGGCAACGTTGCTCGTTGCCCGCAGCGGATGCGTACTTTACGACGTTCCCCGCCACCCCGCAAGGGCCTCCTGATAAAAAAGTGTCAGGCACATGGCAGAAAAACGAAAGGGAGGTGACAGGGCATCCACAGGGCCTGCTGCCAGGCCCTGTGGATAAGCTCAGGTCGAAGCGGGCTGACTCGCCCGATCCAACAGAGAGAGGATGGAACGGTAAGGAATTCCGCCATGCTGAGACAGTCCAATCTCGCACGTGCGTGAATTGGAATAACCCGCACTACAGTCCACCACCTGCTCGGCCAGTCCCTCCAACGCTGAAGCGTTCAACTCCGGCGTATTGAATCCCTTGTCTCCGGCAAAGCCGCAGCAGGAAATCTCCGCCGGCACCACCACATCCCTGGCGCAGGATCGTGCCAGAGTCACAAACTTCTCGGAAAGTCCCATTCGAGTGCTTGAACAAGTCACGTGCACCGCGATGCGCTCATCCAGCGGTGTGACAGTCAAACGCGGTAGCAGGTGATCGTGGGCGAAGCTCACCGGCTCCATGAGGGACAATCGCTCGTCCAGGTGTTCCTGCATCTGCAGCGTACAGGGACTGGTATCGCAGAGTACCGGGTAGCGTCCGTTCTGACTTGCCATGAGCAATTCACGATTGAGCTCACGCGCCTTGTGGGATGCCTCGTCGTACTGTCCCTTGGACTTGAAGGCCATTCCACAGCAAAGGTGACCGATCATTTCCGGCAGAATGACTTCGTACCCGGCCTTGTCCAAAAGAGTCAGCGTGATCTCCATCACCGAACGAGACTCGTCGTCATCGTGAGCAGCACCAAAGATGCGGGTCGCGCAGGATGGCAAATACACCACCTTCTCCCGATTATCGCCCCCCCCTGGAAGGTGGCCGAGCACCCGAATAGGCGCCGACTTGGGCAGAGCAGGACTCCATTGGGGTAGACGCTCACCACTCAGCCGACGAGCACCAACGCTCATTTTTTCCATCAGATTGGCGCCCAGCACGGTTCGCGCTGCTCCCGCCGCATTCAGCCCACCCCGGGCCACTCGGGTTGCTCCGGAGAAGTGCCGGCCGATACGCCTGGCCAGGGAAGCCTTGTCCACTGATCGTTCGCGACGTAGCTGACGCACCATTTCACCGGTATCGATTCCCACTGGACATTGGGTAGCGCACAACCCCGTCGCCGCACAGGTATCGATGCCCTGATAGACATACGATTCCTCGAGCTGCTGCATGCGCTCATTGTCCGCGTCGGTGGCCTGGTCTCCCAACGCCTCAAGCCTGGCCAGCTCACGGCGAATCACGATGCGTTGACGAGGAGTGAGTGTCAGATCGGTCGAGGGGCAGATCGGCTCGCAGAAACCGCACTCAATGCACTTATCGATGATGTCATCAGCAGCCGGCAGAGGTTTAAGGTTCTCCAGGTGCAGCGTCGGATTGCGACTGAGGATCACTTCGGGATTGAGCAGGTTCTCAGGGTCGAACAGTGCCTTGATCTCCCACATCAGCGCATAGGCGTCGGAGCCCCACTCAAGCTCCACATAGGGCGCCATATTGCGCCCGGTACCATGTTCAGCCTTGAGCGAACCACCGTACTCGACGCCGACCAACTGGGCGACCTCATCCATCAGGCCCTGGTAGCGCTCCACCTCACCCGGCTTTTCGAACCCCTGCGGGAAAACGAAATGCAGGTTGCCCTCCAGAGCGTGGCCGAACAGGATTGTTTCGGCATAGCCGTGACGGTGAAAGGTCTCGGTAAGTGCCTGAACGCCTTCATCGAGACGCTCGATGGGAAAAGCCACATCCTCGATGATTACTGTGGTACCCGTCTCGCGTATCGCACCCACCGCCGGGAAAAGGCCCTTGCGGATCTTCCAGTAGAGCTCATAGGTTGCCGTCTCGCGCGTAAAGGCAACCGGCTCAAGGGTCCTGACCCCCTCCAGGCTCGCCTGCACCTCCTCCATACGCGCCACCAGCTCTGCCTCGTCATTGCCGCGCACGTCGATCAGCAACGCCGCCGCTCCGTCGGGAAGGGTGCGCAAGGTCTCGGGCATGCCGGGCTTGTCCTGAACCGAACGCAGCGCGGCGCGATCCATCAGCTCCACGGCCGACACCGGTGACGGCTTCAGCGCAATGGTCGCCCGGCAGGTGGTGGCCATGTCAGGGAAGAACGCCAGGGCAGCCGCCTTGCAAGGCTCGTCCGACACGCTGTCGTAGGTGATGGTACTGAGAAAGCCCAGAGTCCCTTCGGAGCCGATCATCAGGTGCTTGAGGATCTCGATGCCATCCTCGAAGTCGACCAGGCTGTTGAGGGCATAGCCGGTGGTGTTCTTCAGCCGGTACTTGTGACGGATCTTCTCGGCCAGCGCCTTATTGGCGCGAGTCTCGGCCGACAGGCGCTCCAGCCCCGCGATCAATCCGGCATGGGAGCGGAGGAAGGCTTCACGGCTGACCGGATCGGCGGTATCCAGCAGGGTGCCGTCGGCCAGGATCACGCGAAGATCACGTACCGTACGGTAGCTGTTCTGGGCCGTGCCGCAGCACATGCCCGAGGCGTTGTTGGCGGCAATGCCGCCGATCATGCAGCTGTTGATGGACGCCGGATCGGGGCCGATCTTGCGCCCGAAGGGTGCCAGCAGCTGATTCGCCCTGGCGCCGATCACCCCGGGTTGCAGGCGGATCGCCTGGCCGTCGTCGAGAATTTCGTGGTCGCGCCAGCCTTGCCGGAGCTGGATCAGTACCGAATCGGTCACCGCCTGGCCGGAAAGCGAGGTGCCGGCGGCCCGAAAAGTCACCGGTATCTTCCTTTCACGGCACTCGGCCAGCACCGTCTGAAGCTCCTCCTCGTTTTCCGGACGCACCACCAACCCGGGAATCAGTCGATAGAAACTGGCGTCGGTGCCGTAAGCCAAGGTTCGAAGAGGATCGTCGATCAGCCGATCATTGGAAATCGTACTTGCCAGCGCCGTCTTGAGCTCGCTAAAAGTCGTGGCGTTCGACTTGGACATCAGAGGTTCTCCGTCAGTTGACTCACATGGCGGATCAGCACCACCAGTTCGCGGGGGCCGTGGACGCCGTAGGCCAGGGTCTGCTCGATATCGGCGGTCTTGCTGGGCCCGGAAATCAGCAATGCATTGGTGGGCATCTTGTTCGCCCAGCCGTTACGCTCCACCACGTCGAAGAAGGTATCCTCGATCGTCTCCGCATCCAGCACCGCAATATGAATCGGCGGCACCAGGCTGATCAAGCGAGGCTCATCAGGGGTGGGCCATAGCCACAGGCTACCGGTCTCGGCAATGGCGCCACCTATCGAGGTCAAACCAGCATCGACACTCTCAAACTGTTCTCGCTTCCACGCCTCGATATCACGACCTACGTCGACCAGCTCGACATCAGCATTCTCAAGCGCCAGGCGGGCCTCGACGGCCACCGGGTGATCGCGGCCCAATGCCAGCCGACGAACGCCCTTGTCGGCGAGCACCTTGGCCAGGACATCGCACCAATCTTCACGCGCCGTATGAACCACCTCGCCGTGGACCGAAGTGATCCAGCGTTCGAAACGAGCCAAACGCTCATCGGGGCTCCAGCCGCGCTCTGTGACCACGGCAAAGTTGCAATCGGGAGCGCTCAGGGGGCCGTCGGTGCGTTCGCGCAGGCGCGTGAGGATGGTATTGCGTGCACTCATCAACTCTGCTCCTTATCGAGCGTGTCGACGCTCGGCTTGTCGGCCTGGTGCTGCTTGACCAGTGCATGCAGCGTCCTTCCGGCCGGCTGAGGAGCAGACCGATATTCGGTCCAGACACCCAGCTTAGCCGGCATCAGCGCCTTAAGCTTGCCCACCACGGCCGTGCCGCTGCGCCAAACCCCAGGATGGGTAGCAAGCCACTGAAAGCCCCTCCAGGCCGCGGTCTCCTTCCGGGTACGCTTGACCCCAGCGCCGGGCACGTTGCCGCGCCCCTCGCCCACCGCCTCACGCCGCAGCCGAATCAGCAGGTCGGGTATCGGAATTTTCACCGGGCACACTTCACCGCAGGCGCCGCACAGGCTGGAAGCCGTGGGCAGGTCCCTGGTCTCCTCCAAGCCCATCATGTGCGGGGAGAGAATGCTGCCGATCGGGCCGGGATAGGTCGTGCCGTAGGCGTGCCCCCCCACCCGGGTATAGACCGGGCAGTGATTCATGCAAGCGCCACAGCGGATGCAGCGCAGGGTGTCGAGCAGTTCATTGTCCTGGTAGATGCTGGAACGGCCATTGTCGACCAGCACCAGGTGAACCTCCTTCGGGCCGTCGTGCTCTCCCTCCTTGCGGGGCGAACTGATCATATTGAAGTAGGTGGTCACATGCTGGCCCGTGGCCGAGCGAGACAGCAATGCGTATAGAGGTGGCACGTCGCGCAGATGCTCGACCACCTTCTCGATGCCGGTCACCGCAATATGCACCGGCGGCACCGTGGTAGTCATACGTCCGTTGCCCTCGTTCTCCACCAGACACAGGGTGCCGGTCTCGGCCACCGCGAAGTTGACCCCGGAGACGCCGACATCGGCGGCCATGAACCGCTCGCGCAGCTGATGCCTGGCCGCCGCTGTCATCGTGTCCACGTCGCGGGTCCGCTCGATGCCGGTCTTCTCATGCAGGATCTCGGAGATCTCATCAGTATTGAGATGAATCGCCGGCATGATGATGTGGGAGGGCGTTTGGTCGTTAAGCTGGACCAGATATTCGCCGAGGTCCGATTCCAGTGCCTCAATACCTGCCGCCTCCAGGTGAGCATTAAGATGCATCTCCTCGGAGACCATGGACTTGCCCTTGATCACCGACTTGGCATCGTGGACCTCGCAGATCTCGCGAATGATCCGGCACGCCTCCTCACCGTCCTCGGCCCAGTGCACCTGAATGCCGTTGGCCTGGCAGTTGGCCTCCAGTTGCTCGAGCAGATCGGGCAGTTTTGCCAGCGCTCGCATACGGATGTTGGCACCCAGCTCACGCAGGGTCTCGAGATCCCAGCCCTCGAAGCTGTCGCGACGCTTGGTCATCAGACCATCCATCGCCTTGCGGAAGTTGCCGCGGATCTGCGGGTTGCCCAGGGCATCGTGGGCCTGGCGGTGAAACTCGCGGGGGCTGTAGGTTTGTACCGGATGAGGCTGGAATGCCTGATTCTCTGCGTTCATGAGGTTCTCCGCCACAGGTAGCTGGCGATATGCTCGCCCTTGACCGCTTTCTTCTGGTGCGCAAAGCGCCCACCGATATTCATCATGCAGCCGCAGTCGGAGGTCACGAAGCGGTCGGCGCCGGCGGCCTCGATGGCAAGCGTCTTATCTTCCACCATGGCAGCCGAAACCTCGGGGTGGCGCACGGCGAAGGTGCCACCAAAGCCGCAGCATTCCGCGGCGCGGTCCTGCTCGACGAGTTCGACCTGCTCCAGCTGGGCCAGAAGGGCCGGCCCGGTCTCTGCCAGGCCCATCTCGCGACGCGCACTGCAGGAGGTGTGCATGGCGACCTTTTCGGACTGGCCGCGATCCTCGAGTCTGAGGTGGCAGACATGCAACAGGAACTCGGTCAGCTCGTAGATCCGGCCAGACACCTCGTTGGCCTTATTTTCCAGGGCGGTGCCGGCGAAGAGTCTCGGGTAGTGCATGCGCATCATGCCGCCGCAGGAGCCGGAGGGTACGATGATTGGCCAGGGCTCGGGAAAGAGGTCGAGCTGTGCCGCCGCCACTGCCCGCGCCTCTGCGTGATAGCCGGAGGTGTGGGCCGGCTGACCGCAGCAGGTCTGGTCCTGGGGGAAGAGCACGTCAATACCCTCCCGCTCCAGCAGGCGGATGCCATCCAGTCCAGCTTCGGGATAGAAGAGGTCGATCAGGCAGGTGCCGAAGAAGTAGACCTTCTCCGGCCTGGGCGGGTAGCACTTGACTGGCGTCATCGGCAAAATCCTCGACAGGCTGAGGGCGGCGTCGAAACAATTGGTCAAACCAATTTACAACACAGAATTGGCGCACCTTAGGAGGCGCATCCTGACAGTGTCAAACCTGAGCGACGCTTTTACCCGCGCCGAGGCGCTATACTTTGGTAGGGTGGCAAGAAGGCTACGGATAAGCCACTGAAAGACGTAAGAAAAAACGCCACTAACAGAGAAGATAAAAGCCGAGAATATTGGTATTACCAATTTATTGACGTACTCTCTATATCAGCACCAGCAACTCGGAGTTATCTCCCATGGCCTATCAACCCTTACGCCAACCCCGCCTCGCCGACGTCATCACCGAACGCCTCGAGGCGATGATCCTCGAAGGCAGCCTCAAGCCTGGGCAGCGCCTGCCACCGGAACGGGAATTGGCTGAACAGTTCGGCGTCTCGCGCCCCTCACTGCGCGAAGCGATCCAGAAACTCTCCGCCCGCGGGTTATTGATAAGCCGACAGGGTGGCGGCACCTTTATTTCCGAGGCACTCACCAGCGGCTACAGCGACCCAATCCTTGAGATGCTATCTCGCCACGGCGAGTTCCACCTGGACCTGCTGGAATTTCGAGACGCCATGGAGGGCATCTCCGCCTACTACGCGGCGCTGCGTTCCACGCCCACCGATAGGGCATTGTTGATCAAGCGCTTCGAGGAACTGGACGCCTGCTTCAAGGGCAAGGATCCGGCGCGCGAGGCCAAGGCCGATGCCGCCTTCCATCTCGCCATCGCCGAAGCCGCCCACAACGTCCTGCTGCTACACACCATTCGTGGCATCTTTCATCTGCTGGAACGCAGCATTGTCGACAACCTGGCCCATCTGTTCGAAAAGAAGGACTCTCGCGGCCGGCTAATGGCCCAGCACCGCGCGCTGCTGGACGCCATCCTGGATGGGCGCGCCGAGGATGCACGGGACCGCGCCCACGAGCATCTGGTCTACGTGGAGGAAGGGCTGCTGGAGTTGGCGCGGGCCGAGACCCGCGCCCAGCGTGCCCTGCGCCGGGCTCAGGCCGTACCGCCCCCGCATCGGGAAAGCGCCTCGTGAGACGCGCACCACACTGGCGAGTCCTACTGCTGCTGGCTGCCCCCCTGGGGCTGGTGCTGGTCATGTGGCAGGCCGCCCAGGTGGCACGCGATCAGGCACTGCAGACGCTCCAGAAGGACGCCGAGAATGAGCTGCGCCTCTCGGCGGCGGGCCTGATTGGCCACCTCTCTCGCCACGACTACCTGCCGAAACTGCTCGCCACGCGAGAGGGAGTTCAGCGCTTCCTGTCATCGCCCCACTCTCAGGATGCGATGCCGCTCAACCTGCTGCTGGATCGTTTCCGGGTCACCGCCGACGTCTCGGACGTCTACCTGCTCGACCGTCATGCCGACACCCTGGCCGCCAGCAACTGGCATCGCCCCAACACCTTCATCGGCCAGAACTATGCCTTCCGAAGCTACTACAGCGATGCCATCGCCGGCGGCCAAGGGCGCTTCTATGGCTTGGGCGTGCAGTCGCTGGAGCGCGGCTACTACTTTTCATCACCGGTGTGGCTGGATGACACCCAGCCCGACTCAACCCCCGACGGGGTGATGGTGGTCAAGGTGCTACTCGACACGGTGGAGGAGAGTTGGGTCGGCCAGGACGCCGAGCTGCTGGTCACCGATGAGGACGACATCATCTTCATGGCCAGCCGAGCCGAGCTGCGTATGACCTCACTGCACCCGCTATCCGAGGCGGAACGCCAGGCCTTGCTGGCGACTCGCCGCTATGCCGATGAGCCCCTGACTTATTCCGGCATCGAGCTGCTGGAATATCGCGGCGAGCGCAGCCGACTGGTCAGCTTCAGCGACGGCCCCCTGGCCGGCCCGCGCTATCTTGCCCTCTCGCGGCCCATGACGGAGCTGGGCTGGGAAATGCAGATCCTCAAGCCGATCACGCCGGTACTGCAGGCCCAATGGGTCTCGGCACTGCTGGCCGGCGGCCTCTACGGCATCGTGCTGCTGGGCGGCGGCATCGGCTGGCAGCGACTGCGCCTGCGTAGGGAGCGAGAGGAATTCGCCGAGAGAGAGCGCCAGACCCTGGCCCACGCCCGGGACGAACTGGAACGCAACGTTGAACGTCGCACCCGGGATCTGGTGGAGACCAATCGCCGCCTCTCTGCCGAGATCGATGAGCGCCGGCGCGCCGAAGAGAGCCTGCGCCAGACCCGAGACGAACTGATCCAGGCCGCCAAGCTCGCCGTACTCGGCCAGCTCGCCGCCGGGATCAACCACGAGCTGAATCAGCCGCTGGCGGCGATCCGCGCCTACGCCGAGAACGCCCGCACCTTTCTCGAGCGCCAGCGCCTGGAGAGCGTCGATCTTAACCTTGCACAGATCGTCGAGCTGACCGCGCGGATGTCAGAGATCAGTGCCCAGCTGCGGCAGTTCTCTCGCAAAAGCGGCGAGACCCTTGCCGCCGTCTCCCCCATCGCCTGTTTCGACTACGCCCTGCGCCTCTTTCAGACACGACTTCGGGAAAACGGCGTGGCGGTAATACGCCGCTGGCCCAACGAGGAGCCTTGGGTAAGCGCCGACCTGGTGCGACTCGAGCAGGTATTGGTCAACCTGATCGACAATGCCCTGCAGGCCATGGCCGACGTCCCCGAAGCGCGCATGGAGGTCAGCATCACCGCTGAGGGGGATGAGGTGGTGTTGGGGGTAGCCGACAGCGGTCCGGGCATCCCAGATGCACATCTCAGGCGTATCTTCGAACCCTTTTACACCACCAAATCTCCCGGGAGGGGCCTGGGGCTGGGACTCTCGATCTCTTCGCGCATCATCGACGACCTGGGCGGCAGCCTGACCGCCGCCAATCGCCCAGAGGGCGGCGCCCTGTTTACCATTCGGCTGCCTCGGGACACCGGCCAGCGCAGCGCCGACGCCCAGACAAACGAGGAGATCTTCCCCCATGCATGAAATGGCGGCCATCCCAGTCATCATCATCGACGACGAGCCTCACTTGAGGATCTCCGCCGGGCAGACCCTGGAGCTAGCCGGCTATCGCCCCGAACCCTATGCCAGCGCGGAAGAAGCGCTGGCGGTCCTGGCCCCGGATTTCCCCGGCGTCGTGGTCAGCGATATCCGCATGCCCGGCATGGATGGCATGGCACTACTGCGCGAGGTGCGGCTGCGCGATCCGGACCTGCCGGTGATCCTGATCACCGGCCACGGCGACATTTCCACCGCGGTAGAGGCGATGCGCGAGGGCGCCTGGGACTTTCTCGAGAAGCCCTTCGCCGCCGAGCGGCTGATCGAGGTGGTCCGACGCGGCGTAGTGAAACGCCGCCTGAGCCTGGAGAACCGCGAGCTCAAAGCCGAACTGGAGGCTCAGCAGTCGGCACTCGGTCCGCGCCTAGTGGGGCGCACTCAGGCCATACAGCGCCTGGCCTCCATGGTGCAGCGAATCAGCCAGGTCGACGCCGACGTGCTGGTATTCGGTGAGACCGGCGCCGGCAAGGATCTGGTGGCTCGCGCCATCCATGAGCGTAGCCGCCGCGCCAGCCGCCCCTTCGTGGCCATCAACTGCGGCGCCGTGCCGGAGAGCACCATTGAATCGGAGCTGTTCGGCCACGAGAAGGGCGCCTTCACCGGCGCCGTAGAGCGGCGCATTGGCAAGTTCGAGTACGCCAACCACGGCACGGTGTTCCTCGACGAAATCGAATCGATGCCGCTTGCGCTGCAGGTCAAGCTGCTGCGCGTGCTGCAGGAGCGAAGCGTGGAGCGGCTCGGTTCCAACGTGCCCGTGCCGCTGGATATCCGAGTGATCGCCGCCACCAAGGTAGACCTCAAGGCTGCCGCCGAAACCGGTAGGTTCCGCGAGGACCTCTACTACCGCCTCAACGTGGTGACTCTGCCGGTCCCGCCCTTGCGCGAGCGTCGCGAAGACATTCCGCTACTTTTTCAACACTTCGCGGTAGTGGCAGCTAACCGCAGCGACCTGGAGGCCCCTCCTCTGGACGCCGCCGGCATCAGCGCCCTGCTGGCCCACGACTGGCCAGGTAACGTACGCGAGCTACGCAACCTGGCGGAGCGCTATGTCCTGCTCGGCGCCGCCTTCGACTACCGCCTGGAGGCCCTGCTCGAGGGAGCAGAGAGTGAGGCCGGTGAACTGGCCCTGCCCCAGCAGGTGGAACTGTTCGAAAAGAGCCTGATCGATCAGGCCCTGGCGCGACAGCGCGGCAGGGTCACCGAGGTAGCCGAACAGCTCGGCCTGCCCCGCAAGACCCTCTATGACAAGCTCAGAAAATACGGCCTGCGGGCCGAGGACTATCGCCAGAGTGCTGCCCCCTGAGCCAGCAGCGTCCACAGCGGCGCCAACGGGGGCAGCCAGGGCAGCAGGTTAACCGCCGCTAGCAACATCACCAGAGAGTTGCCCGGGGAGCGCCAGTCGAAGGGCTTGAGGGCGGTGCCGAAGGAACGCTTGATGCGCGCGCCGGTAAGATCGACGCTGTAGAGCTCATCCAGTGCCAGGTGGATAACAAAGCCAAGCGCCACTGCTACCCCGTGTGTCCAGGCCAGGGTGTCTGGCTGAGCGAACAGTCGCTGGCTGAGTCCCACGGTGATCAGGCCGCACAGCGAGGCCGCCAGCAACGAATGCCACAGGCCGCGATGCACGGTGAAGCGTGAAAAAAGCGCCCCGGCCAGATGGCGTACAGCGAGATAGATCGCCCCGCAGACCAACAGAAGGCCGCCGGTCTCGAGCCGCCCCTGAAGCAGCAGGGCGCCGGCCACTACCCCGGGCACTGCCAGCAGATTGAAGATCAGCCGGATGGCCTTCGAGCGGTCGGCGTCGATGTCGGGCAGAATGCCGCCGAAAGTCACCAGCGCCAGCACCGGCAGGGCCTCCCAGGCCGTCCAAAGACCCGCCTGCCAACCGCCATGGGCCAGCACGGCACCGCCGGCGGCGGCCACGCCAAGATGGGTGCGAAAGTCGGCCATGCCGGGGCGAGCCCTCAATATACTGGATAAATCTCCAGATTATCGCCCGCCATAGCAAGTAAAACAATGCGTTAGAGAATTATTCCCTCATTGCCGCCAGGTACTCGTCCTTGAGCTTGACGTAGTTGCCGGCGGTATAGGGAAAGAAGGCGCGCTCCTTCTCCTTGAGCGGGCGCAACGCCTTGGCCGGGTTACCGGCATAGACATGACCGCTCTCGAGGCGTTTGCCAGGGGTCACCACAGCGCCAGCAGCGATGATCACTTCGTCTTCTACTACGGCACCGTCCATCACGATGGCACCCATCCCCACCAGAATGCGGCTGCCCAGGGTGGCGCCGTGGAGAATCGCCCGGTGGCCGATGGTGACGTCATCGCCGATGGTCAGCGGGAAACCGCCAGGGCTAAAGTCGCTGGCGTGGGTGATGTGCAGCACGCAGCCATCCTGCACGCTCGTGCGCGCGCCGATCCGGATGCGGTGCATGTCGCCACGCACTACCGCCATGGGCCACACCGAGCTGTCGTCACCCAGCACCACATCACCCAGCACCAGGCTAGCGGTGTCTACGTAGACCCGCTCGCCAAGCTGTGGGGTGGTGCTCTTCCAGGGTCGGATCGCTGTCGTCTCGCTCATCATGAAATCCTCTCGTCGATTCAGATCAGGCCAGCCACCAATACTATCAGCGTCAGCGGAATGGCGACCCAGCGCACCAGCCTGCGCCACAGGGCGAAGCCCCAGGGGCCGACACCTAACGCGCCCCGCGCCGCCGCTTCGGGCATCACCCAGGCGGCGAAAATGGCAATCAGCAGGCCTCCCAGGGGCAGGAAGATCTCCGGCGGAATAGTGCTGACCAGTTCAAAGGCATTCATGCCGAACAGCGGGCGCCACTCGGCCAGGGTCGAGAAAGAGAGCACCGTGAGCAGGCCTACCAGCCACACGGCGAGCCCCACGATGGCGGCCGCGTAGCCGCGTTTGAGCCCCATTCCCTCCAGGGTCGCCACCATGGGTTCGGCAAGGTTGATCGACGAGGTCCAGGTGGCCAGCAGCAGTAGCAGGAAGAAGGCGCTGAGCCACAGCGCCCCCCAGGGCAGCTGGGCGAAGGCGATGGGCAAAGTGACAAACATCAGCCCCGGCCCCTCGCCCGGATCCATGCCCTGGGCGAACACCACCGAGAAGATGGCAATGCCGGCCAGCAGCGCCACCGCGACATCCAGCACCGCCACGGCAACGGCGGCCTTTGGCAGGCTCTGGTGGTCCGGCATATAGGCACCGTAGGCCATCAGCGCACAGGCGCCCACCGCCAGGGTAAAGAAGGCGTGGCCCATGGCATGCATTACTACCAGCGGCGTCACCGCCGAGATGTCAGGCATAAACAGCCATGCCAACGCCG
Source organism: Halomonas tibetensis (assembly GCF_042643535.1). Lineage (NCBI taxonomy): Bacteria > Pseudomonadati > Pseudomonadota > Gammaproteobacteria > Oceanospirillales > Halomonadaceae > Halomonas > Halomonas tibetensis. The sequence continues at coordinate 62,633 of NZ_JBHRSQ010000010.1, read as the reverse complement.
GGCCGAAGCCCTCGGTGGTCGCGGCGTAACCGGCCAGCAGTAGCAGAAGCAGGTAGAGCAGCGGCATCAGCAGGTTATTGAGGCGCTCCAGCCCCTTGGAGACCCCGGCGGCCACCACCAGCATGGTCATGATCAGGAACAGCGTATGATTGAAGGCCATCCGTCCCGGATCTGCCAGGAAGGCGTCGAAGCCGGCACCGACCTCGGCGGGCGCGGCCCCCACGAAATTTCCGTTGATGGAGGCAACCAGAAACTCGATGGACCAGCCGGAGACCACCGAGTAAAAGGAAAGGATGCAGAACACCGTGAAGGCACCGAACAGCCCCAACCATCGCCAGTGGCGGCTGGCGCCAGCCTGGGTGGCCAGGTGTCCCAGCGATTGCATCGGGCTTCGCCGGCCGGCACGACCGATCATGATCTCTGCCATCATCACCGGCAAGCCAAGCAACAGGACGAAGCCGATGTACAGCAGCAGGAAGGCGGCGCCGCCGTTCTCGCCGGTGATGTAGGGAAAGCGCCAGATGTTGCCCAGCCCCACGGCAGCACCGGTCACCGCCAGGATGAAGGCGCGCCGCGTGCTCCACCGCTCAAGGGTCTCGTTCATCGTCAGCCTCCTGCCGGGCCATCGCGAAAGGCGGCAAGACTAGCAGGACCTTTGCCGCCGGCCAAACACGGCGCATTGAAACCCGAGCTCGTTGCCCGCATCTAACATTAACTGTCCATTCCCTCCTCCCCTTGATTCCCTATTCCCGACCTGAGGTGCCCATGTCCCGCAACCCCCTGCTCGAACCCCACCTGCTGCCCCCCTTCGACGCGATCCGTCCTGAACATGTGGTGCCGGCCATCGAAGAGCTGCTGACCGAGAATCGTACCGCCATCGAGGCGCTGGTAGCGCGCGCGGAAGCCGAGGCGCCTGACTGGGAAAGCCTGGCCTCGCCCCTGGAGTCCCTCAACGACCGCCTGGCCCGGGCCTGGTCGCCGGTTTCCCACCTCAACGGCACCATGAATAGCCCCGAGCTGCGCGATGCCTATCAGGCCTGCCTGAGCAAGCTCTCCGAATACAGCACCTGGCTGGGGCAGCACGAGGGACTTTTTCTCGCCTGGCAGGCTCTCAAGGAAGGCCCCGCCTGGGCAACGCTCGACGAGGGCCAGCGGCGCACGGTAGACAACACCCTGCGCGACTTCCGCCTGGCGGGGGTCGACCTGCCCGCGGAGAAGAAACAGCGCTACGGTGAGATCAAGTCGCGCCTCTCGGAGCTGGGCAATACCTTTTCCAACCAGCTGCTCGATGCCACCCAGGCCTGGCACCTTGACTTGGCTGACGAAAGCCGTCTGGCGGGCCTACCGGAGAGCGCACTTGCCGCTCTGCGCGCCAACGCCGACGCCAAGGGCCAGCCGGGGTACCGCATCACCCTGGACTTCCCGAGCTTCTTCCCGGTGATGACCTACGCCGAGGACCGCGAGCTGCGCCGCGAGGTTTATACTGCCTTCGTCACCCGCGCTTCCGACCAGGGTCCCCATGCCGGGCAGTACGACAACGCCCCGATCATGGAGGAGACCCTGGCCCTGCGCCGGGAGCTTGCCGAGCTGCTGGGCTTCGCCACCTACGCCGACTATTCTCTGGCCACCAAGATGGCCGACTCTCCTGCCCAGGCGCTCACGTTCCTCGAAGACCTTGCCGCACGCGCTCTGCCCCAGGCCCAGGAGGAGTACGCCGAGCTAGAGACCTATGCCCGCGACGAACTGGGCATGGCCGACCTCGCTCCCTGGGACGTAGGCTTCGCGAGCGAGAAGCTGCGCGAGGCGCTTCACGCCATTGCCCAGGAGCAGCTGCGTCCCTACTTTCCTGCCCCCCGAGTGGTGGACGGCCTCTTCCAGGTCGTGGAGCGTCTCTTCGGCGTCACCTTTGAGGAGGACGACCAGGCCCCGCGCTACCACAAGGACGTGCGTTTCTTTCGCATTCTCGAGCAGGGCGCGCCCATCGCCGGCTTCTATCTGGACCTCTACGCCCGTGAGGGCAAGCGCGGTGGCGCCTGGATGGACGAATGCCGGGTGCGCCGACTGGAAGGCAATGACCTTCAACTGCCGGTGGCCTACCTGACATGCAACTTCACCCGCCCGGTGGGCGAGCGTCCGGCCCTGCTGACCCATGACGAGGTCACCACCCTGTTCCACGAGTTCGGTCACGGCCTGCACCATATGCTGACCCGGCAGACCGTTGCCGATATCTCCGGCATCAACGGGGTGGCCTGGGACGCCGTGGAGCTGCCCAGCCAGTTCATGGAAAACTACTGCTGGGAGCGCGATGGGCTCGACCTGATTGCCAGCCACGTCGACAGCGGCGAACCGCTGCCCGGCGAGCTGCTCGAGAAGCTGCAGGCGGCCAAAAACTTCGAATCCGCCATGGGTATGGTGCGCCAGCTGGAGTTCTCGATCTTCGATCTGCGCCTTCACCACGAGCTGGCCGCCCCGACGGCGGCGGAGGTCCAAGCGCTGCTCGATGGCGTACGCGATACCATGTCGGTGGTACCTCGCGCAGACTTCAACCGCTTTCAGAACGGGTTCGGCCACATCTTCGCCGGCGGCTATGCAGCGGGCTACTACAGCTACAAGTGGGCCGAGGTGCTCTCCGCCGACGCCTGGAGCGCCTTCGAGGAAGCGGGTATCTTTGATCCCGAGACCGGGCGGCGCTTTCGCACCGAGATTCTCGAACAGGGCGGCGCCAGGGATGCCGCCGAGCTGTTCCGCGCCTTCCGCGGTCGCGAGCCCAGCGTCGAGCCGCTGCTTCGTCACAGCGGCATCCGTGCCGCCTGACCCGCCCACAATGCCTGCCCCCACGCCCCGGCCTGTCGCCGGGGCTAAACAGGAGCCATCATGGCCGTCCAGAAACGCTTTATCGCCGGCGCCATCTGCCCACGCTGCGCTGAGATGGACCGCATTCGCAGCTGGGAGCAGAACGGCATCCGCTACCGTGAGTGCGTGAGCTGCGATTTCTTCGAGCAGTTGCCCATCGAAGACGAGACCGCGCCGGAGCTCAACACCCGTGTCAACCAGCCCCGCGAGGAGCAAAGCCGCCAGGACATCCAGCCAGTGAAGATCCTCGACCCCAAGGCGCGTTGACATGACCCGCCAGGGAATGGCAACGGCGCTGCTGTCGCGGCGCCACCAGCTTGAAGGACTAGGGCTGGCGGCCGCGGCAGCTCTGTTGGTGGCTCGCCATGACCTCGCCACCCTGGCCGCCGGACTGGGGCTCTTCCTGTGGGGCATGACCCACCTTCAGGATGCCATCAAGCGCCTCTCCGGTGGCACCCTGGACCGCTGGCTACATACCGCCACTCTTCATCCTGTTCGCGCCATCGGCGTGGGGGCCACCGCCACCGCGCTGGTGCAATCCAGCTCTCTGGTCACCCTGCTCGCGCTTTCCTTCGTCGGCGCCGGGCTCGTGACCCTACCCGGTGCCATCGCCCTGTTGTTCGGGGCCAACCTCGGCACCACCACCGGCGCCTGGCTGATCGCCGCCTTTGGCCTACGCTTCGATCTCGCCCAGTTCGCCATGCCCCTTTTAGCCCTTGGGCTGCTCGGCTCCCGGGTGCTCAAGGACGGCCGTGCCGCGGCAGCCGGTGTCCTGCTGGGCATCGGCCTGCTGTTCCTGGGCATCGACTTCATGAAACTGGGCTTCGAGGCCTGGCAGGACGGTCTCTCCCTGGACGGCCTGGCCGGTGACAGCGTCTGGCACTGGCCGCTGTTCGTGCTGTTCGGCGTGGTGGCCACGGTGGTGATGCAGTCAAGCCACGCTACCCTGCTCATCACCCTGGCCGCCCTGGCCGGGGGCCAGCTCCCCTACCTCCCGGCCCTGGCCATTGCCATCGGCGCCAACGTCGGCACCACCGTCACCGCGGTACTGGGCGCGATGAGTGCCGGCGTCGCGGCGCGGCGACTGGCCGGGGCCCATGTGGTATTCAACCTGACCACCGCGGCGGTAGCGCTGGCGCTGCTGGTGCCGCTGGCATGGCTCGTAGACGAACTCGGAGAACTGATCGGCCTGGCGGCGGACGCCTGGCCGCTGAAGCTGGCGCTGTTTCATACCCTGTTCAACCTGCTTGGCATCATGCTGATGCTGCCGCTGATCCCGCGCCTGGCCGCTCGTCTGGAGCGGCTGTTTACCGAGCCCTCTAGGATTCCTCCGGCTGAGGCCAAGTACCTCAACACCACTGCCCTGCAACACGCCGATACCGCCCTTGCCGCCATGGAGCAGGAGTGCCAGCGGCTCAACCGTCGCGCCTATCACCTGCTCTGTGCGGCGATTCTGATGCCCAGCGGCGAGGTCATCGGCCACCCGCCCTCCCGGGAGGTGGTCAAGGCACGCATCGACCCGACCGCCTGGCCCATGGTCAATACTCGCTATCATGAGCAGATCAAACCGCTGATGGCGGAGATTCTCGCATTTTACGCTCGGCTCGACATGCCGCTCACCCCGGAGCAGGAAACCAGGCTTGAGACCCTTTATGCGCGCACCCTGCGCATGGTGGAGGCGGTGCGCTTCGGAGAAGTACTCCAGCGCAGCCTGATGCGCCATGCCGCCCCGGCCAGCCCCCTGCGCGATGCCCATGACGATATCCGCCTGGCCCTGGCCCAGGGCCTCAACCGCCTCGCCGCCGCGCCCGACTCGGCGGATATCACCTCGTCCATCGACGAGGTGCGCCAGCACTGGCAGCAGGCCCTGGCTGAACGCTTGCGACAGCATCGCCTCGATCCCTGGCTCGCCTCCTCGCTGATGAACGACCTGCACCAGGCCACTCGCCTGATGGGAGCCCTGTCCCCCTCCTGAGGCGATATGAGTGGCAGGCCGTGCGTGACTCGCTGTGCGTGACACGCCGTGCGGATATCCGCACATATCAAATCCACCTTGCGTGCGGACTTCCAGCCTGAGGCCGCGTCATCCGCTTCGACCTTCGTCGACCACGATAGCCACAAGCCACTGAAGTCATTGGCATTCCAGCCACATGGCCCAGCGCTTGCCATGTAGATCGTTGAATAGAGCGTACGCTCAACGACGGCGGGTTCAGGTAGAGCTGCCAGACTGAAACGGCATTTACCTGGCTTCTGCCCGGGCATCACCAACGATAACTAGCAACAGGAATCACGCCATGCGCTATCTCTCCACCAAATTGCTCGCCGGCACCGTCGCCGGCTCCCTGCTCGTCGCCGCGGCAGCCGCCCAGGCTGACCGCAGTGACTGGCCGGATAACTTCACCGTGGGCACCGCCAGTCAGGGCGGCACCTACTTCGTCTACGGCTCTGGCTGGGCCAACTTGATCTCCGATGAGCTGGATGTCTCCGGCGGCGGCGAGGTAACCGGCGGCCCGACCCAGAACCTGGCGCTGGTGCACACCGGGGATATCGCCCTGGGCCTGACGACCATGGGCCCGGCCGCCGAGGCCGCGGCCGGCCAGAGCCCGCTGGCGCCAGGTATCGCCATGGACAACGTCTGCGCGCTCTTCCCGATGTACGAGACCCCGTTCTCGATCACCGCGCTCTCCAGCTCCGGCATCACCAGCATTTCCGAGATTCCGGACGGCGCCCGCATCGGCTTCGGCCCGTCGGCCTCCACCTCCGACACCTACTTCCCGGCGATCCTGGAAGCGCTGGGCGTTGACTTCGAGCGCCGCAACGGTGGCTGGACCGACCTGGGTGGCCAGCTGCAGGACGGCCTGCTCGATGTCGTCGCCTTCGCCGCGGGCATCCCGATCCCGGCGGTCAGCCAGCTCGAGGTGCAGACCGACGTGAACATTATCGAGTTTACCGAGGAGGAGCAGGCTCAGGTGCTCGAGACCTTCCCGGTCGCGGCCTTCCAGATCCCCGCCAGCACCTACAACACCCTGGAAGAAGACGCCCGCGCCGTCTCCATGTGGAACTTCGCCATCGCCGGCTGCGACGTGTCGGAGAGCTTCGTCTACGAGGTGACCAAGCTCACCATGGAGAACAATGACAAGATGCGGAACGTCCACCGTAGCGCCGAGACCTCCATCCCGGAGAACATCGTGCACAACCGCGTGCTGCCCTTCCATCCGGGCGCCGTGCGCTGGTACGAGGAAAACGGTTACGAGATCGCCGACGATCTGAAGCTGTAAGCCAACCGACACCGTGAACCCCGCCCCGCGTCGTTATCCGGCGCGGGGCGGCATGCTTGCCGTCCCGACTCACACCCGAGGGTGAACCCCCCATGAGCAACTCTCCTGATACCCGTCCCGGGGCGTCCGAGGAGGCCATCGACCAGGCACCCGAGACCATTGCCGCGGGCGTCGACGAAGAGATCGTCGAGTCCAACCGGCGTCTCTACGTCGGCTGGCAGTGGCTGCTGTTCGCCGCCCTGGCCATCGCATATTCCAGCTTCCACCTGATCTCGCTCAACGTCTATCCGATGGAGACTTGGTCGTTTCGCATCGTGCACATCGCCGGTGCGCTGATACTCGGCTTCGCTCTCTACACTGGCACCCGCTTCGCCGGAGAAGGCAGTGTGAAACAGTCGCCGGCCTGGCTCGGCTGGATCAGCTACGCCCTGCTGATTCCCGCCGGCTACGCCCTCTTCCAAGTCTTCCGGATGCAGCAGATCATCAGTGGCGGAACGATGCGCGTCGACCCCGCCATCGAGGCCTGGCACTACGGCTATCCGCTGATCTTCGCCACCAGCGCCGCAATCCTGCTCTCCTGGGGATACCGCCAGGTGCGCGCGAAGCTCTCCCCTCCGGACCTTGTGCTGATGGTCAGCGCCCTGGCAGTGGCCGGCTACCTGATACTGATCTACGGGACCCCGCTGCGCGCCTCCACCGGCACCTCCTTCGCCCCCATAGGCATCTCCTATGCGGCGCTGGCCGGTTCGCTACTGATCCTCGAGCTGACCCGCCGCGTGGCCGGCATGGCGCTGGTGGTAATCTCGGCAATCTTCCTGCTCTACGTCTTCGCCGGCCCCTACCTGCCGGGCTTTCTCGGCTACCCGGGCCTATCGTTCAATCGCTTCTTTAGCCAGGTCTACACCGATGCGGGCATCCTTGGCCCGACCACCGCGGTCTCTTCGACCTACATCATCCTGTTCATCATCTTCGCTGCCTTCCTGCAGGCCTCCAAGGTAGGCGACTACTTCGTCAACTTCGCCTTCGCCGCCGCCGGCCGCGCACGTGGCGGCCCGGCCAAGGTCTCCATCTTCGCTTCGGGGCTGATGGGCATGATCAACGGCACCAGCGCCGGCAACGTGGTCTCCACCGGCTCGCTGACCATCCCACTGATGAAGAAGGTGGGCTATCCGGCCAAGAGCGCCGGGGCCATCGAGGCCGCTGCCTCTACCGGCGGGCAGATCATGCCGCCGATCATGGGCGCCGGCGCCTTCATCATGGCCGAGATCACCGGCATCCCTTACACCGACATCGCCGTGGCGGCGCTGATTCCGGCCATTCTCTATTTCCTCTCGGTCTACTGCATGGTGGACTTCGAGGCGGCCCGCAAGGGCATGCGCGGCATGCGCAAGGACGAGATCCCGCTGTTCTCGAAACTGGTCAAGCAGGTCTATCTGTTCGCGCCGATTATCATCCTGATCGCCGCCCTGTTCATGGGCTACTCGGTAATCCGCGCCGGCACCCTGGCCACCGCCTCAGCCGCCGTGGTGAGCTGGTTCTCGCCCAACAAGATGGGAATCGCGTCGATCCTCCGAGCGCTGCAGCTGGCCGGCACCATGGCGATCCAGATCATTGCCGTATGCGCCTGCGCCGGCCTGATCGTCGGCGTCATCTCGCTGACCGGTGTCGGCGCCCGCTTCTCTTCGCTGCTGCTCGGCCTGGCAGGCGTCAGCCAGCTGTTGGCGCTGATCTTCGCCATGTGCATCTCGATCCTCCTGGGAATGGGCATGCCCACCACTGCCGCCTACGCAGTGGCCGCCTCGGTGGTGGCCCCCGGCCTGATCAACATCGGCATCCAGCCGCTGGTGGCACACTTCTTCGTGTTCTACTTCGCAGTGGTCTCGGCGATTACCCCGCCGGTGGCCCTGGCCTCCTATGCCGCGGCGGGCATCTCGGGCGCCAACGCCATGGGCACCTCGGTGGCTTCGTTCAAGATCGGCCTGGCGGCTTTCATCGTGCCCTTCATGTTCTTCTATAGCCCGGCCATGCTGATGGAAGGCAGCTGGCCGCAGATCCTGCGGGTCGGCGTCACCGCCACTCTGGGCATCGTGCTGCTGTCGGGTACTGTCCAGGCGTGGTTCTTCGGTCCCGTCAAGGCATGGCAGCGCCTGGTGATGCTGGTCGGGGCCATCTTCATGATCTATGGCGGCATCTACACCGATGTGGCCGGCCTCGCCATCGGCGCCGCCCTCTTCCTGATGCAGCGCAAGCTGCACGGGGGTGGTAGCTCGCCCAGCACGGCCGCCTCCGGGTAGCTCTGGCGAACGACACCGACGAACGGCACCGACGAAAAGGGGCCCTGCCAGTCACTGGCAGGGCCCCTTTCCTATTGAGCGACGGGCGTTCAGCCGACAATATTATCCAGAATCTTCAGACTCGGCGCCGCCTGGTTAAGCGTATAGAAGTGCAACCCCGGTGCACCGCCGTCGAGCAGGCGCTGGCAGAGTCGCGAGATCACCTCTTCGCCGAAGGCCGAGATGGCCTCGCTGTCGTCGCCATAGGCCTCGAGCTGCTTGCGGATCCAGCGCGGGATCTCGGCACCGCAGGACTCAGAGAAGCGTGCCAGCTTGGCGTAGTTGGTGATCGGCATGATGCCAGGCACGATAGGCGCCTCGACCCCCAGAGCGCGGGCACGCTCAACGAAGTGAAAGTAGGCGTCGGCATTGAAGAAGTACTGGGTGATGGCCAGGTTGGCGCCGGCCTTCATCTTTCGGGCGAAGTTCTCCACATCGCGCTCGAGGCTAGGCGCCTGGGGGTGGGACTCCGGATAGGCGGCCACGGCGATCTCGAAGTGGTCCCCGGTCTCCTCGCGGATGAATTCCACCAGCTCGTTGGCATAGCGAAGCTCGCCGATGCCGCCCATGCCCGAGGGCAGGTCGCCGCGCAGGGCCACCAGGCTGTCGATGCCTTCCTCACGGTAGCGTGACAGCAGTTCGCGCAGCGGCTGTTTCTCGCTGCCGACACAGGAGAGGTGGGGCGCGGTGGTAATGCCCGCCTCGCGCACCTGGCGCACGGTGTTCAGGGTACGGTCCTGGGTGGAGCCACCGGCGCCATAGGTCACCGAAAAGAAACGCGGGGCACGTGCTGCCAGGGCATCGCGCACGCCGGCAAGCTTCTCCCGACCGGCGTCGGTGTTGGGCGGAAAGAACTCGAAGCTGACGCCAAGCGGATGTTCCTGGGTGCTCATCGGATGACCTCATGAAATCGTTGCATAATGGCGTCATTGTGACCCCTCGATGGCGGGGTCTCCAATGAAAGATCCGCAGTCCACCATCAATATGATTCACGTTGAACCGGGAGGCACCCATGCACGCCCTCGACCCCAGCGCCCTGATGGGCCCCCTGTGGACGCTGCTCGCCTATGTCGCCCTGGGCTGGCTGGCCGCTCGCCGGCTCGCCATCGACCCGCGCCCCATCGCCACCCTGCTGATCTACCTGATCGCTCCGCTGACCTTCTTCCGCGCTCTGACGCTGGGCGGCCCCACCCCGGATTACCTGCTCCTGACCCTGGCCGCTTTCCTGGTCGCGAGCCTCCTGGCGGTGGCGGTGCACCGCCTGACCCGGCGTAGCTTTGCTCCCCAGGAGAGGGCCCTGCTGGCGTTTTCGGCCGGCACCGGCAACACCGGCTACTTCGGACTGCCGGTCGCCATGGTACTACTGCCCCCGGAGGGAGTCACCCTCTACCTGTTCTGTGTGCTGGGCATCACCCTCTACGAGTTCACGGTAGGCTTCTATCTCTCCGCGAGAGGGCGGTTCTCGGTGGCCGAGAGCCTCGCCAAGATCGTGCGCCTGCCACTGATCTACGCCTTCCTGGCGGCGCTGGTGGTCAGCGGCCTGGGCCTGACGGTGCCGGCGGCGGCCATGGAGGGGCTGTCGGTATTTCCGGCCACCTACACCCTGCTGGGCATGATGATCATCGGCATGACGCTGGGCCGGGTGAGTCTCAGGGAGGTGGATGGCCGTTTCATCGGCGCCTGCGTGGCGGTGCGCTGCGTGGCCTGGCCCCTGCTGGCGCTGGCCGCAGTGCTGGGGCTGCAGGGGCTGGTCCCGCTGTCGCCGGAGTTGGCCATGGCCATCCTGCTGCTGGGCGTGGTGCCCATGGCCGCCAACGTGGTGGTGGTGGCCATGGAACTCGGCATCACCCCCGCCAAGGGGGCGCAGGCGGTGTTGCTGACCACCCTGGCGGCACCGCTGCTGATCCCGCTCTACCTGACGCTGATGACGCGGCTGGCTGGGCTGTGACCAGGGCGGTGATCAGTAAAATCAGTAACGGTAGCTGTCGGGCTTGAAGGGGCCATAGGCCGGTACGCCGGTGTAGGTCTCCTGGGCAGGGGTAAGGCGGGTGATCACTCCGCCGAAGCCCTCTACCATGTAGCGGGCCACCTCCTCGTCCAGGTGACGCGGCAGCACCGTCACGCCCAGCCCCTCGCGCTTCTTGTCCTCCGGCAGGTCGGCGAAGCGCCCCTGGTAGAGATGCATCTGCGCGAGCACCTGGTTGGCGAAGGAGCCGTCCATCACCCGGGAGGGGTGGCCGGTAGCGTTGCCCAGATTCACCAGCCGCCCCTCGGAGAGCAGGATCAGGTAGTCGCGGCTGGCCGGGTCGAAGTCACCTGGCTTGCTGTCGCGGTAGACCTTATGCACCTGGGGCTTGACCTCCTCCCAGTGCCACTGGCGGCGCATGTACACGGTGTCGATCTCGCTGTCGAAGTGGCCAATATTGCAGACCACGGCACCCGGCTTGAGCGACTCGAGCATGGGCGCATCGCAGGCGTCGATGTTGCCGGTACAGGTCACCACCAGGTCGATCCGGCCGAGCAGCGCTCGATCGATGCTGGCCTGACCGCGGTTGATGCCGCCCACGTAGGGGGAGACCACCTCGAAGCCGTCCATGCAGGCCTGCATGGCACAGATCGGATCGACCTCCGCCACCTTGACGATCATGCCCTCCTGGCGCAGCGAGGCAGACGAGCCCTTGCCCACGTCGCCGTAGCCCACCACCAGCGCCTGCTTGCCGGACAGCAGGTGGTCGGTGCCGCGCTTGATGGCATCGGACAGCGAATGGCGACAGCCGTACTTGTTGTCATTCTTCGACTTGGTGACGGCATCGTTGACGTTGATGGCCGGCACCCGGAGCAAGCCATCGCGCAGCATCTCCTCCAGCCGGTGAACCCCGGTGGTGGTCTCCTCGCTGATGCCGTGGACGGCATCGAGGAGCTCCGGGCGCTTGTCGTGCAGCAGGGCGGTCAGGTCTCCGCCGTCATCCAGCACCAGATTGGGTGCCCAGCGATCGGGGCCCGCCACGGTCTGCTCGATGCACCACCAGAATTCCTCTTCGCTCTCGCCCTTCCAGGCAAACACCGGGATGCCGGCGGCGGCAATGGCCGCGGCGGCGTGATCCTGGGTGGAAAAGATATTGCAGGACGACCAGCGCACCGAAGCGCCCAGGTCGATGAGCGTCTCGATGAGCACCGCCGTCTGGATCGTCATGTGGATGCAGCCAGCAATGCGAGCGCCCGCCAGAGGCTGCTGCTCGCGATACTTCGCGCGGATCGTCATCAGCGCTGGCATCTCGGTCTCGGCGATGCGGATCTCGCGGCGCCCCCACTCGGCCAGAGAAAGATCGGCCACCCGGAAGTCCTGATGCGTCGGCGTGGTAACGGCGGGCTGGTTCATGGATCACCTCTTCGCAGTGAAAAAACATGCCCTTCACTATAGGCCCCATCCCGCACCGACCGCCAAATCGGCCCCTCCTTCAGGGAATAAACCCCTCCACGCCGGCATTCGCCAGCCGTGCCGCCAGGTGATTCACTTCACGATCGGTGAAGAAGGCTCTCAGTGCCCGCGCCCGCACCGGCCCGATACCAGGCTCCCGTGCCCATTCGTCCACCGAACGTGCCGCCATCGCGGCCCAGCCTGCCGGTAGCGCGGACGCCACGCCGGGCGGGGCTCCCAGGGCCTGTAGCCAGCGAGGAAAAGTTCGGGCCCGCGCTGCCGTGAAAGCGGCCATCAGCTCTGCCGCGCGCACCGGACCGATGCCATGAGCCGCCTTAAGATCCGACGCGTCCAGGCGCATCCAGTCTAGCAGCCCATCGATCTTCCCTGCCCGAACAAGGGCCCGCCAGGTCCCGGGCCCCAGTCCTGACAGGCTCAGGGCTTCGGGGCCCGAGAGCCAGACAAGGCGCTCCAGGAACTGTTCCTCACACCCGGGCGCCAAACGCAGACAGCTCAGGGCGTGGTACTCGGAAGGATCAGGAACGACGAGTGGCTCCCGCGTCTCGGCCTGCCATGCCACGTCCCGCAGCTGCGGAATCGTCAGCCCCGCCAGGGCGATCACCACGTGATCACCGGGACGAATGTCATGGACACGCCACTGGTCCAGGGAGCCCAGCGACACGCGCCGAATGGTGCGTCCCTCCAGCGCCACCGGGAACAGCTGCAGTACCGGCGTCACTCTCCCACTGCGTCCGATCCGGAAGACCACACCGCGCACCTCGGCAAGCGCCTCCCGGGCGGGATGCTTCCAGGCCACCGCCCAGTCGGGCGGCTCGGCGCGCCAGGCTTCCCCGGTCGGGCGCGAGGCCTGGCGCAGCACCACGCCGTCGGTGGCAAATGGCTGGGGCTCGTGAAAGAGCGCCTCGCGATAGCGGGCCACCTCGGTGATATCGGCCACCGGAAGGCTCCATTCTGCGGTATCGGCAAAACCCAATCGCGCCAGCGTGGCCAGCCGCTCGGTCATCTCCTCGGGGCCGTCGGGCCAATCCCAGATAAAGAGTCCAATGTCGGCCACTGCCGCAGGATCCAGTGCCTCCCGAGCCATCAGGCCGCTCACTCTGGCACGGGCGCCTGCATTGCCCTCGTCCGCCTGTACGTGCCCGTCGAAGCGCCAATATAGCTCACCTTGCATCACCGCCTGTCGCGCCTCGGGAAGTCGCGTCGGCACACCGGGGAGCTGCTGGACCCGGCGGGTCCAGTCCTGCCCGCTGACGCCATCGCCACGGCTGATGGCCCGCACCAGTTCGCCTCGCTCATACACCAGCGTCACTGCCACGCCGTCGACCTTGGGCTGAATCCAGACGTCGTGGCGACGTAGCAACCAGCGCTCCACCGCCGAGCGGTCGGGCAGCTTGGCAAGCCCGGTCTGGGGCAAGGGGTGCGCGGCTTCACCGCCCGAGTGCCTCGGCACCGGCAGCGCGGGCACCCGCTCGGGGTAACAGCGCCGCCAGTGCGCAAGCCTTGTTCGAGCCTGGTCGTAGACGTCATCACTGACCAACGACTCACCGCGACGGTAGTAGGCCTCATCCCACTCGGCGAGGCGTTCAACCAGTGTTTTCACCGCCGCCGCAGCGGGTGGGGCCGGGCAAGGCTCGGCAAAGGCGGACGTCAGGAAAATAGGCAGGAAGGCGGCCAGCCACAGCAGGCCGACGAGGAGACGCTGGCGCATGGGCGGCCCCGCTTGGCGAGAAACTTGATCTCACCATAGCAACAAGCCCCGCGCGGCGATGCCGGCGGGGCCTGTCATCTGGCGTAGGCGCTGGCTTACAAACCGGCGGCCTGGCGCAGAGCGTTGGCGCGATCCGTCTTCTCCCACGGGAAGGCGGTGAAGGTCTCGGTATGCTCCTCTCCCTGGGCATCGACCCAGGTATAGGAGGTCTCGAAGGGCTCGCGGCCAAAGTGGCCATAGGCGGCGGTGAGCCGGTACATGGGATGCAGCAGGTCGAGCATGCGGGTGATGGCATGGGGTCGCAGGTCGAAATGCTCGCGCACCAGTTCGATGATGCGTGCGTCATCGATCTTGCCGGTGCCAAAGGTATTGATCGAGACCGAGGTGGGCTCGGCCACGCCGATGGCATAGGAGACCTGAATCTCGCACTTCTCGACCAGTCCCGCGGCGACGAGGTTCTTGGCCACATAGCGACCGGCGTAGGCGGCGCTGCGATCCACCTTGGAGGGGTCCTTGCCGGAGAAGGCACCGCCGCCGTGGCGCGCCATGCCACCGTAGGTGTCGACAATGATCTTGCGCCCGGTCAGGCCGCAGTCGCCCACCGGACCGCCGATAACGAACTTGCCGGTGGGGTTGATGTGGTAGCGGGTGGTCTCGGTGAGCCACTCGGCAGGGATCACCTGCTCGATGATCTCGCGCTTGACCATCTTGCGCAGCTCATCCTGGTCGATGTCCGGGTCATGCTGGGTGGAGAGCACAATGGCGTCCACCGCGCAGGGCTTGCCCTGTTCGTCATAGCGGAAGGTAACCTGGCTCTTGGCATCCGGGCGCAGCCAGGGCAGCAGGCCGTGCTTGCGCAGCTCCGCCTGACGCTCCACCAGCCGATGGGCATAGTGGATCGGCGCCGGCATGTAGCTTTCGGTCTCATTGGTGGCATAGCCGAACATCAACCCCTGGTCGCCGGCGCCCTGATCTTCGGGCTGGCTGCGGTCGACGCCCTGAGCGATGTCCACGCTCTGCTTGCCGATCAGGTTGAGCACGCCGCAGGTCTCGCCGTCGAAGCCCACGTCGGAGGAGGTGTAGCCGATATCGAGAATCACCTGGCGCACCAGCTCCTCAAGGTCGACCCAGGCCGAGGTGCTGATCTCGCCGGCGACGATGGCCACGCCGGTCTTGACCAGAGTCTCACAGGCTACCCGCGCATTCTTGTCCCGGGCGATGATGGCGTCGAGCACCGCGTCTGAGATCTGGTCGGCAATCTTGTCCGGATGGCCCTCTGAGACGGATTCGGAGGTAAACAGGGAGTATTCGCTCATGGCGTCCTCGACCGTATGTGAAGCAGTCTTTTAGGGGACAAGAGTCTACACGCTGGGGAATGGCAGGGCACCCACGATTTGATGCCGGGCGTCAAGTCGGCGACAATGTGGGACCGAATTCCACCGCGCCGCGCGCGTCTCGCGGCGACTTACCCATCAAGACTACATGCCTCGCTGTCCCCCGGCGGTGGCTGTGAACCTTATTCCGCCGCAGGCGAGGAGCTATCCAATGCCGTCTCGATTCGAACTGGCCAATGCCATTCGCGCCCTCTCAATGGATGCCGTCCAGAAGGCCAAGTCAGGCCATCCCGGCGCGCCCATGGGCATGGCTGATATCGCCGAGGTGCTGTGGAACGACTATCTCAAGCACAACCCGACAGACCCCAAGTGGGCCGACCGAGACCGCTTTGTGCTCTCCAACGGTCATGGCTCCATGCTGCTTTACTCCCTGTTGCATCTCACTGGCTACGAGCTGGGCCTTGAGGAACTGCAGAATTTCCGGCAGCTGCATGCCAAGACCGCTGGCCACCCCGAATTCGGCTTCGCCCCGGGCATCGAAACCACCACCGGACCACTGGGCCAGGGCCTGGCCAACGCCGTGGGCATGGCCCTGGCGGAGCGCACGCTGGCGGCCCAGTTCAACCGCCCGGGTCACACCATCGTCGACCACACCACATGGTGTTTCGTGGGTGACGGCTGCCTGATGGAAGGCATCTCCCATGAAGTCTCTTCGCTGGCGGGCACCCAGCAGCTCGGCAAGCTCATCACCTTCTACGACGACAACGGCATCTCCATCGACGGCGAGGTGGAAGGCTGGTTCACCGATGATACCGCCAAGCGCTTCGAGGCCTATGGCTGGCACGTGGTACCCAACGTCGATGGGCACAAGCCCGAAGAGATCAAGGCTGCCATCGAATTGGCGAAGAGCCAAGACGACAAGCCGAGCCTGATCATCTGCAAGACCATTATCGGTTTCGGTTCGCCCAACAAGCAGGGCAAGGAAGATTGCCACGGCGCTCCGCTGGGCGAAGAAGAAGTCGCCCTGGCCCGCAAGCAGCTCGACTGGCCCCACGCGCCCTTCAACATCCCCGAGCCGATCTACCAGGGCTGGGACGCCCGCGAACAGGGACAGGCCGCCCAAAGCGAGTGGCAGGCACGTTTCGACCGCTATGCTGACGCGCACCCCGAACTGGCCCGCGAGTTCCAGCGCCGCATGAAGGGCAAGTTGCCAACGCCCCTCTCCAGCGAGGCAATGCTCGAGAAAGCCCAGCAGGCCGGCGACTCCATCGCCAGCCGCAAGGCTTCTCTCAACTGCCTCAACGAGCTGGGTCCGCAGCTGCCCGAACTGCTCGGCGGCAGCGCCGACCTTGCCCCCTCCAACCTGACTTTCTGGAACGGCGCCAGCGCCATCACCCCGGAGACCCCGGAAGGTAACTACCTGCACTACGGCGTGCGGGAGTTCGGCATGGGCGCGATCATGAACGGCATCGCCCTGCACGGCGGCTTCATTCCCTACGGCGCCACCTTCCTGATCTTCATGGAGTACATGCGCAACGCCGTGCGCATGGCGGCACTGATGGGCAAGCGCGCCATCTACGTCTTTACCCACGACTCCATCGGCCTGGGCGAGGACGGCCCCACCCACCAGCCGATCGAACAGCTGACCAGCCTGCGTTCCACGCCCAACCTGGCCACCTGGCGCCCCTGCGACGCCACCGAAACCGCCGCTGCCTGGGATGCCGCCCTCAAGCGCAATTCCGGCCCCTCCGCCCTGGTGCTGTCGCGACAGAACCTGCCTCACCAGTCGCGCACAAAGCAGCAGCTGGCCAACATCCAGCGAGGCGCCTACGTGCTGCGCGACTGCGAGGGCACGCCAGAGCTGATCCTCATTGCCACCGGCTCCGAGGTCGGACTGGCCATGGACGCCGCCACCGAGTTGGAACAGTCGGGGCATGCGGTGCGAGTCGTCTCCATGCCTTCGGCCTTCCGCTTCGATGGTCAGGAAATCGAATATCGCGAGAAGGTGCTGCCAAGCGACGTCACCAAGCGCGTCGCCGTCGAAGCCAGCCACCGTGACTACTGGTACAAGTACGTGGGACTCGAGGGACGCATCATCGGCATGAGCACCTACGGCGAGTCCGCCCCGGCCGGGGATCTGTTCAAGCACTTCGGCTTTACCGTGGAAAACGTGGTCAAGCAGGCCACAGAGCTGCTCGAGGGCTGAGCCTGGAGTGGCCGTACTGCGCGGTTTCCTCTGGCTGCTGGGCTTTCTACTGCTCGGCGATGCCCTGGTGACTCTCGCCGGCCTGCCGGTCTCCGCGGGGGTTGTCGGCATGCTGCTGCTCACTGCCTGGCTGATGATGCGCGGCACGGTATCGGCCGAGATCGCCGCCGCCGCCCAGCCCCTGATCGGCGTGCTGGCCATGCTGATCATGCCCGGCGTGGTGGGGATCTTCTTTATCTTCGACACCCTGGCCGGCCAGTGGCTGGCGATCCTCGCCGCCCTGGTGGGTGGCACTTTGCTCAGTGTCTTTACCACCCTGTGGCTGATGCGCCGACTGATGGGCAAGGAAGGCCTCGACCGTGAGTGAGCTCCTTGACCACCTGCTGGCCACTCCGCTGCTGGCCATCGCCCTGACCCTGGCCGCCTACTTTGCCGGTGACCGACTGTTCCGCCTGGTGGGAGCCCCCGCCTGGTGCCCGCCGATCCTGGTAGCCGCCCTGCTGCTGGCCGGCGTGCTGGCGCTGCTGGGCATCGACTACTCCGACTATCGGGAGGGCGCCGGCTGGCTCATGCTCCTGCTGGGGCCAGCCACCGTGGCACTGGGGCTGCCCCTCTATCAGCAGATGGGCCACATCCGCGCCATGTGGCGTCCGTTGCTGGTTTGTCTGCCGATTTCCGCGCTGATGGCGGCGTTCTACGCGGTGGGCATCGCCTGGCTGCTGAACGCACCGCTGGAGACCCTCGCCTCGCTGGCGCCCAAGTCGGTGACTGCCCCTATCGCCATCGGCATCACCGAGCAGCTCGGCGGCTCCGTGTCGCTGATGATGGGTGGCCTGCTGCTCACCGGCGTGGCGACGATCGGCTTCGTCGACGTGGTCGCCCGCTGGCTTAAGATTCGCGACCCGCGCCTCCTCGGCCTGGCGCTGGGCATCAACGGCCACGCCCTGGGTACGGTGCGCGCCTTCGAAATCGGCCCCACCGCCGGCGCCTTCGCTTCCCTGGGCATGAGCCTGACCGGCATCCTTACCGCCCTGCTGCTGCCGCTGGCCTGGAAGCTGCCGGGACTCGTCGGCTGAAGTGCGCTAAAATCCCGCCTTTCGTTTCTTTCGTGATATCCCGAGACTTGGAGCCCCCGCCACCGCCATGGCCCACCGCATCGCCATCAATGGTTACGGCCGCATCGGCCAGTGCGTGCTACGCGCCCTGATTGAGCAACACAGAGCCGAGCAGCAGAGAGCCAAGCCGGTCCTTGAAATCGTCGCGATCAACGAGCTTTCCGACCTCGCCACCATCGACTACCTGACCCGCTACGACACCACCCACGGCCGCTTCCCGGCAACGGTAGAGAGAAACGGTGAGGGCCTATGCATCGATGGCCGATCGATCCGTGTGCTCTCCGAGCCCGACCCGGACCGCCTGCCCTGGCGCGAGCTCGGCGTCGACCTGGTATTGGAGTGTTCCGGCAGTTTCAAGGATCGCAGCACCGCCGAGCGCCATCTGGCGGCCGGTGCCGGCCGCCTGCTCTTCTCCCAGCCGGCGGAGAGCAACGTTGATGCGACCATCGTTACCGGCATCAACGACCATGAGCTCGCTCCCTGGCAGCGCATCCTCTCGGCGGCATCGTGTACTACCAACTGTCTGGTGCCCGTGCTCACCGTGCTCGACGATGCCCTGGGTATCGAGAACGGCGTCACTACGACCATTCACTCGGCGATGAACGACCAGCCGGTGATCGACGCCTACCATCAAACCGACCTGCGCCTGACCCGTTCGGCGATGCATTCCATCGTGCCGGTGGACACAGGCTTGGCGCTAGGCATCAATCGCCTGATGCCGCACCTGGCCGGGCGCTTCGAGTGTCTGCATGTGCGGGTGCCAACCATCAACGTCTCGGCCATGGATATCGCCATCACGGTTCGCCGCGACACGACCACCGCCGAGGTCAACGCCCTGCTGGCCGAAGCCAGCCGCGGAAGACTAGCGGGACTGCTTGGCTACACAGCAGAACCGGTGGCCTCGGTCGACTTCAACCATGATCCGCGCTCCGGTATCGTGGATGCCACTCAGACCCGTGTAGCTGGCGGTCGCCTGATCAAACTGCTGTGCTGGTTCGACAACGAATGGGGCTTCACCAGCCGCATGCTCGACGTCAGCCGGCGGTTGGCCGACATGCCCCTCGAGAATCCTGTCCCCCTTCCGGTTTCCAGATGAGGACCACGTCCCGATGAACGTCCGCAAGATGACCGACCTCGACCTCAACGGTCAGCGTGTTCTGATCCGCGAGGACCTGAACGTGCCCGTCAAGCACGGCAAGGTGACCAGCGACGCCCGCCTGCGCGCCGCTCTCCCAACCATTCTGGCCGCCCGCGACGCCGGGGCCAGGGTGATGCTGATGAGCCATCTTGGCCGCCCCACCGAGGGCGAACCCGCCGAGGAGTTCTCCCTGGCCCCGGTGGCCGAGCACCTGGGCGAACTTCTCGGGCGCCCGGTCAGCCTGGTCGTCGACTACCTTGACGCCTCCCTGGACCTGGCCAACGGCGAGGTGGTACTGCTCGAGAACGTGCGTTTCAATGCCGGCGAGAAGAAGGACGACGAGGCCCTCGCCCAGCAGTACGCCGCGCTGTGCGACATCTTCGTGATGGACGCCTTCGGCACCGCCCACCGCGCCCAGGCCTCTACTCACGGGGTAGCCCGTTTCGCTCCGCTGGCCTGCGCCGGCCCACTGCTGGCTACCGAGCTCGACGCCCTGGAAAAGGCCCTGGCCACCCCCGCGCGTCCGATGACGGCTATCGTCGGGGGCTCCAAGGTTTCCACCAAGCTCGACGTGCTCAACGCCCTCTCCGAGACGTGCGACCAGCTGATCGTCGGCGGCGGCATCGCCAACACCTTCATCGCCGCGGCGGGCCACAACGTCGGCAAGTCGCTGCATGAGGCCGACCTGATCGACAAGGCCAGGACGCTGATGGCGAAGGTCGAGATTCCGTTGCCCACCGACGTAGTGGTCGCCACCGAGTTCTCCGACTCTGCCGAGGCCATCGTGAAGCCGGTGGATCAGGTAAGTGACGACGAGATGATCCTCGACATTGGCCCCCAGACGGCCGCGCGCCTGGCCGCCATGCTCAGGGACGCCGGCACCATCCTCTGGAATGGCCCGGTGGGCGTGTTCGAGATCGACCAGTTCGGCAAGGGAACCGAAGTGATCGCGCGCGCCATCGCCGAAAGCCCCGCCTTCTCCATCGCCGGGGGCGGCGACACTCTGGCGGCCATCGACAAGTATGGCATCGCGGAGCAGGTCTCCTATATCTCCACCGGCGGGGGCGCCTTCCTCGAATACGTCGAGGGCAAGACCCTGCCGGCGGTGGCCGCCCTCGAGGCAGCCGCCAAGCGGGGCTGATAGACTCCGACAACCGACTCCACGCAATACCCGCAAAAGGTGACACCATGGCACTGATCAGCATGCGCCAGATGCTGGACCACGCCGCCGAATACGGCTACGGCGTTCCGGCCTTCAACGTCAACAACCTCGAACAGATGCGCGCCATCATGGAAGCCGCCGACCGCACCGACTCCCCGGTGATCATTCAGGCCTCCGCCGGCGCCCGCAAATACGCCGGCGCCCCCTTCCTGCGCCACCTGATCCTGGCCGCCGTGGAGGAATTCCCGCACATCCCGGTCTGCATGCATCAGGACCACGGCACCAGTCCTGCGGTGTGCCAGCGCTCCATCCAGTTGGGCTTCTCCTCGGTGATGATGGACGGCTCCCTGGGCGAGGACGGCAAGACCCCGATGGACTACGACTACAACGTCGACGTCACACGGCGCACCGTCGAGATGGCCCACGCCTGCGGCGTCTCCGTCGAGGGTGAACTAGGCTGCCTCGGCAGCCTGGAAACCGGCATGGCCGGCGAGGAAGATGGCATCGGCGCCGAGGGCAAGCTGGACATGGAGCAGCTGCTCACCGACCCGGAGGAGGCCGCCGACTTCGTCAAGGCCACCCAGGTGGATGCTCTGGCCATCGCCATCGGCACCAGCCACGGTGCCTACAAGTTCACCAAGCCACCCACCGGCGACACGCTCTCCATCCAGCGCATCAAGGAGATCCACGCCCGCATTCCCGACACCCATCTGGTGATGCACGGTTCTTCGTCGGTGCCCCAGGAGTGGCTCGAGGTGATCAACCGCTTCGGCGGCGAGATCCCCGAGACCTACGGCGTGCCGGTCGAGGAGATCGTCGAGGGCATCAAGCACGGTGTGCGCAAGGTCAACGTCGACACCGACCTGCGCCTCGCCTCCACCGGTGCGGTACGCCGCTTCCTTGCCGAGAACCCCAGCGAGTTCGACCCCCGCAAGTTCCTCAAGGAGACCGTCACCGCCATGCGCGATATCTGTATCGCACGCTACGAGGCCTTTGGCACCGCCGGCAACGCCAGCAAGATCAAGCCTATCAGCCTGGAAGCCATGGTGGCCCGCTACGAAAGCGGCGAGCTCGCCCCCAAGGTGAAGTAAACCCGAAGTAAACCCATAGCGGTTCGGCAGCATCAGGGGCGGCCCATCGGGTAGCCCCTGTTTCATTAGCGGCCGGCACGGTGGTCATGGCCGGGGCTGATGACTCTTCGGTTCACGAGCGCTGCGACGACGCCGCAGCCTGTCTTCAATCCACGTAAACACGTATCCGCGAGACTCATCGACTCCCGTCAGGACATACCGGAGCGTATAGGGGTTATGGAGTGTCGCCAGCAGTTTCGGCTCCACTCGATGCACACTGCAGAAAAGAAGCTCGTCGCCGCCCCGTAGTGGAAACGCCTTGTCCGGCAACATGATCGACTGCCCTGCCCGGCGAATGGCGAGCGCTTCACAAGGAAGCCATTCCGGGAACGCGTCTGCATCGCGGCACAGCGTGCCCAACGCCACCTCCCCCCCGGCATCCAGATAGTCGGTCACCGCCGGCGCTTCGTCCGGGATCAACCTGACCGACCACAGATGCGGGGGTTCCGCTCCCACGACCCCTTTTAGACGGGCCACCAATGCTTGCGTCTGGGCCGGTTCGCGTTCCGCGAGCCAGTCGATCAGCTCCTGGACGAGAGGCGAGATCAGCAGCTTCAGGATCCGGCGCGCCGTCGTCAGGCTGTGCTGGAGGACCAGGTCGGCCCGCGCGGCATCGAAAGCGACCTGATTCTCGTGGCTGTTGTGCCGCACGATGCGAAACGCCTCCGGATTGAGATCCGTCACCGACAATAGCGTGCTGAGATTGTCGGAATCTCGATCCGTCGCGGCGATGACCCCGGCCGCATCCTCGATTCCCGCCGTCAACAAGGCGGTATGGTCGGCGTGCGCCTCGACGATAACCGTGCCTTCTCCAGCCTCCTCGGCATCCACGTCTGGATCGATGATACGCACGCCGATGCCGTGGGCACGGAGACAGCCCTGGATCCAGTGTCCCATCCGTCCGTAACCGCACAGTATCCAGTCGCCCGGCGGAACCTGTACCGGTACACCGAGTTGGGTGCCATGTGCACCAACAAACCACGCATTGAGGTTGTGCAGTTCGGGCCGTGCAATCGCCCAGTAGACAAGTTGGGCGAAGATCTCGAAAGGGTCGACGACCGTCACATTGTCCAGCGCACGCAGATTGGCCTCGTGGCGGGCCGAGGTCGACCGACAGATGACTCGGAGCCGCGGATTCAGATGCCGCGCCATCACCGCGATCTTGAGATTGACATCGTCATCGTTCGTCAGCGCGATCAGGGCCAGACAGGCAGGATGCTCCACTCCCGCGGCCAGGAGGTGTTTAGGCGCGCCGGCATCCGCGCGGATGCCCGGCATCGCGACCGTATAATCGCGCACGCCCAGTGCCTTGATACGTTCCTCGTCGGCATCGAGTATCACCGCACGCATACGGTGGTCGCTCAGGCCCCGGGCAAGCAGACTGCCGGTATCGCCGAAACCGCAGAGGATGACGAAAGGTTCCTTGTTGCGTTCGACCTTCTGGGCGAACCGGAACCCATCCATAGCCTGGATAAAATGGGGATTCTGAACCAGGCCTATCAGGGATCCGATGGCATAGAACCACGCGAACACGCCGGTATAGAGACAGAATATCGTCCACAGGCGCTGCTCATCGCTGAAGCCGTTCGGCAATTCGCCAAA
This sequence comes from Halomonas tibetensis, assembly GCF_042643535.1. NCBI lineage: Bacteria > Pseudomonadati > Pseudomonadota > Gammaproteobacteria > Oceanospirillales > Halomonadaceae > Halomonas > Halomonas tibetensis. The sequence goes on along the minus strand of NZ_JBHRSQ010000010.1, from coordinate 39,335 downwards.
ACCGGTGGTGGTCGCCGTGTAGGTGAAGAAATAGAAAGCATGGAAGAGATTCATGCGTGTCGTCTCACCATCGACGACGTGGCCAGGCATCAGGGCCATACCCACAATGCCTACCGAATACACGAACAACAGCGCGAATAGCGGCCGGCGCATATAGCGCAGGACAATCATCGACACACGATCGAGATCGGAGGTCTGTGTCACGCGCTCACCCCTCCGTATGCCTGCGCCGGGACACGGCCGCCATGCGGCTCTGAGCTACGCACCGTGCTAACGCCGCGAGAGCAGCGTATCGCCGACCAGGATCACCGTCGCGATGATATTGGCGACCAGCGCTCCGGTGGCGATCGAGACGATATCGGCCATTTCGTCGGGCCCCGGTCCACCGCCGACAGCAGGTTCCGCGACGATCCAGACGATGCGTGCCGCAATCAGAAGAAGACCGGCCACCAGCCCGGACGCCAGCAGCAACGCCCCTGTCTGGGAGCGATCCCCCAGTTTCAGGCCGATCGCGACCAAGTTGGCAATGATGGCGAAGGTGAGAATCCAGATGTTGTGGTAGGCGGCCGTCTCGATGCTACCCGCGACGAAAGCGACATTGAGGCTCAGGGTAAGGACGATAAAAAAACCAAATACCACGCGTTCAAGATTCATGGGCCTGCTCCTGGCCGGGGGGCGTTGACAGTATAAGCATGAGCGTCCGTTGACCGCGAACGCCACCGCTGTGACCACCTCACGATATTCAAGAACACTGTTCACAAAACACGCAAACTGGGCTTTAATATTGGGCAGGAAGACTCGACATCTGTAACAATGTATACATAACGTTTTGTTTATTTGTGAGGTTAGGTGATGAACCGCCCCCTCTGTCTGCTCTTTGATTGTGACGGCACCCTGGTCGACAGCGAGCCCCTGCTCGCCGACGAGATGGCCAGTGCCCTCAATGCCGTGGGCCTGCCCTTCCAGGCCAGTGACTATATCGGCGAATTCCGCGGAGCGCGCTTCCGCCGCATCGTCGCAACGCTGGAGGGCCGCCACGGTAGCGTTGATCCCCAGATACTGGAGCCCCTGGAAGCGGCCATGCGCGCCAATCTCAATCGCCGCCTGGTCACCGAGCTCACCCCCATATCGGGCGCCAGCGAAGCCCTGGCTCAGCTCCACGCCTACCCCATGGGCGTTGTCTCCAACGGTCCCGTCAGCAAGATTCGTACCTCTCTCAAGACGACCGGTCTCGCCAGCCTGTTCGGCGATCACCTGTTCAGCGCCTATGAAGCCAACTGCTGGAAGCCCGACCCCTGTCTCTATCGTCACGCGGCTATCGAGATGGGTTACTCCCCGGAGCAGTGTCTGGCCATCGAGGACTCGGTGGTGGGCGTGCGCGCCGCGCTGAACGCTGGCATGTCGGTGGTGCATCTCAACCGATTCCCGGACGTGGAAGAGACTCCGGAAGGCGCCATCATGATCACCAGCATGTTTCAGCTGCCCACAGTGGTCGCCCGGCTCGCCATGGAGTCGCCTGCCTCACGGCGCGCCGCCACCCGCTGACACCCTGGCCCGTCTCAGTGCTCAGGCAAGCATGCAAGCGACACTCGCGAGCGTTATCATCCCATCGCTGTCATTGATCATCCGCCACCCACCCCGCCAGGGAGTTTTGTCATGCCTTCACTTCAAGACCAGCTGCGCGGACGCGTCTATTCCACGGAGCACGGCGAACTCTGCCCCGACTGCCGCCAGCCGGTGGCGGAGTGCCACTGCACCGAAAACGCCGAACAGGCCCGTCTGGCCGAGCTCGACGGCATCGTGCGCCTTCGGCGCGAGACCAGCGGGCGCAAGGGCAAGGGGGTGACCACAGTATCGGGCGTGCCACTGCCCGACGCCGAGCTCAAGGCCCTGGCCAAGCAGCTCAAGAAGGTGTGCGGTACCGGCGGCGCCGTGAAGGAGGGGATCATCGAGATCCAGGGCGACCACCGTGAACGCCTCAAGACAGCGCTGGAGAATCTCGGCTACACCGTCAAGCTGGCCGGCGGCTGAAAAGCCGTGCGTCGACGACGGATCTGCGCTAACACTCAGCCGCAGCAGGCGCGCAGAGCAGCCAGAGAGGTCTCTACCGGCGCCTCCACCTTGAGGGTGTAGAGATCATCGGCACGGGTGAGACCAAGGTTGAAGCAGGCGATGGGTTTGCCATCGCGAGCGGCGGCCCGGACGAAGCGAAAACCGGAGAAGACCATCAGCGAGGAGCCCACCACCAACAGGGCATCGCTTTCCTCCACCAGCGCGAAGGCTCGCTCCACGCTCTCCCGGGGCACACTGTCACCGAAGAACACCACGTCGGGCTTCCAGATGCCGCTGCCACAGCGAGTGCAGTCTGGCACCCGAAAGTCAGAGAAATCAGCCTCCAGATCGGCATCGCCATCGGGCGCCGCCAGTGCCGACACATCGGCCCAGCGCGGATTGAGCTGCGTCAGCTCGGCGTGCAGCGCGTGGCGCATACGACTCGCGCCGCAGGCCATGCAGCGCACGCGGTCGGCGCGACCATGAAGGTCGATGACCCGCCGCGACCCGGCCCGTTGGTGCAGGCCATCGACGTTTTGAGTGATCACCCCGCTGATTCGTCCCAGGCTCTCCAGTTCCGCCAGCAATCGATGGGCAGGATTGGGCTGCGCCTGGCCGAGCACCCGAAACCCCGCCAGGGCCCGTGCCCAATAGCGCTGACGCGCGGCGTGATTCCCCATGAACTGCTGGTGCTGCATGGGCGGCGAACGCTTCCATTCACCATGCTGGTCGCGATAGTCGGGAATGCCGCTGGCGGTACTGACGCCGGCACCGGTAAGCACCGCCAGGCGCGAGTAGCGGGCCGCGAAATCATCCAGCGCCTGCCTTGTCTCGACGCCCAGCGTCATGCTCTGAATGGCTGACGTCATGCTGATGATCTCCCTGCGGTGTTCCAAGATAATTGAGCGCGAATGATTAGCAGAGTGCCAAAAGAACCAAAAGTGCCGCGCGTCGAAAGAGCATGGCCCCGGAGGGCCGAGGTTGTCTAGAATGGGTCCATTGTTCCGATACTCCGCTGCTCCCTCTCTGATGAGCAAGGAACCCTAATGGCCTGGCTGGAATACCTGCTGCCCCTGATTTTCCTGTTTCCCCTGGCCGCTCTGGCGGTGATCGTGGTGGCACTGCGCAACCTGCACGACGCTCGGGTGCGTTCACCCTTCGACGCCCACACGCTGCGAGCGCCCGGCCAGGCCCTGCGTGACCGTCTAGACCGCGCCTTCGCCGGCCTGTTCCTCGACGGCGCCCTGGGGCCCATCGTCTCCCTGGCGCCACTGGTCTACGGCATGGGCCGAATGCTCTTCTCCAGCGAGCAGGACTGGGTCGAGTGGGCCCTCTACGGGGTATTCAGCACCCTGCTGGTGCTACTGTTCTGCTTCCTGCTCATGCGAGATTTCCAGCGCATTCGGCGCCTGAAACTGGGCCTGGCCTGTGAGCTCGCGGTAGGCCAGGAACTCGAGCGACTGATCCGCCCCGAGGCGCACCCCTTTTACGTCTTCCACGATGTGCCGGCCAAGGGCACCCGCATCGACCACGTCGTGGTCACCCCCTGCGGCGTCTTCGTGGTGGAGACCCGCGCGCGGACCCGTCCCTTCACCCCCGCAGGTAAGGAGATCAACCTCGTCACGGTAGAGCCGTCACGCCTGCGCTTCCCCGGCTGGAGCGAACGCCAACCGCTGGAGAAGACTCGCGAGCTGACGACGTGGATGGGCAAATGGCTCTCAGAACTCACCGGCCGCGAGGTGCCTGTCATGGGGGTGCTGACCCTGCCCGGTTGGGCAGTTGAGGCCCGCCAGGGTCCCGAAGATCTGCTGGTGGTCAGCGGCGAAGACCTTGCCGATCGCCTTGCCGCGCTCTGCCCAGGCGAGTTCGATAGCGACACCCACGACGCCGTGATCGGCGTGCTGATGGAACGCACTACTCGCCTGGAGCAACTGCCGGGCCACGCCGACTAGGGTGATACCGTCAGGTGCGACATCTTTCAGTATCTCTCAGTCACCCCGCAGCCGGCCGCCCATCTCTTGGGCCAGATCCACAGCGTAGTGGTCGGTCATGCCACCGATGAAATCCAGCATGCGCCGATAGCTGTCGTAGAGCGACCATGAGGGGCGCGGGGTGTTCTCACCGATGAGCGCCAGCACCCGCTGGTGCTTGAAGGTTGAGCGCCCGGTATGGTGAAGCTCGTGGGCCGCCCCGATAAAGGCCTCCAGCAGGATGCCAAGCGTGGTGTAAGCGCCGATCTCCAGCTTGGCCTTGCGTTCGTTCTGGAAGATCCGCTCCCGGGCCAGCTGCTTGGCGGCCTTGACGCCCCAATCCAGATCCGGATGGCAGAGTTCCAGTAGATCCTGCCGCAGGCGCCCGCCCAGCAGCTCCGCCTCATGCTCCACGAAGACCGCGCCCACGTCGTTCACCGCTCGCTCCATGGCCGCCCCGCGAAGGGCGGCGATGCGCCGTCGCTGGGAGACGCCGTGGCGCTGCATTCCCGCATAGTCTGCCGGCTCGCCACCGGCGATCTGGATCAGCACCTCGGCGACCTCCTCGAAGCGCAGGATACCCATCTCCAGGCCATCCTCCAGATCGAGAAGCGCATAGCAGATATCGTCGGCGGCCTCCACCAGCCAGGCCAGCGGGTGTCGACACCAGCGCCCTGCACCCTGGGGCAGCAGCCCCAACCGCTCGGTCACCTCGACCAGCAGCTCCCGCTCGCTCTGATAGCAGCCAAACTTGCCGGCCGTACCACCGTGCTCCACCGTCCAGGGATACTTGAGCAGAGTCCCCAGTGTCGCCGTGGTCAGCCGCATGCCGCCGCGGAACTGGTTGTATTCGACCTGAGTGACGATGCGAAAACCCTGGGCGTTGCCCTCATAGGTGAGCAGGTCCTGCCGCTCGAGATCCGAGAGGCCCTCGAGGAGGCCACGGCCGTCGGCGCGGGCGAACCAGTCGCGGATAGCGTACTCCCCGGCATGGCCGAAAGGCGGATTGCCGATGTCGTGTCCCAGGCACGCCGCCTGGACGATTACCCCCATATCCGCCGGAGTGATCCAGCCCGGCAAGCGGCCGCTGAGACGCTCACCGACGATCATGCCCAGCGAGCGTCCCACACAGCCCACTTCCAGGGAGTGGGTCAGGCGGGTGTGAATATGGTCGTTGTCGGTCAGCGGATGCACCTGAGTCTTGCGCCCCAGGCGCCGGAAGGAGCCGGCGAAGACGATGCGATCGTGATCCTTGTGAAAGGGGCTGCGGCCAATCTCGTCGCGGCCGCCACCGGGGCGCTCGTCGCGCCGGTCGTGCAAGCGGCTCGGATCCAGCAGCCGCTCCCAGCTCATCTGCGTCATGGGCATTCTCTCCTTGAGAGGCCCATTCTGGCAGCCCCCGACGCCGCCGCCCAGCCCTGGCACCCGGGAACGCTGCCTGAAGACGATACCGTTCGAGGCGGCTCCATCGACAGGCCTGAGGGAGCTACTCCCCGTCGGCCAGCGCCGGCAGCAGGGTCTTCAATTTCCTCGTCAGCGTATTGCGTCCCCAGCCGAGCAGCTCCGCGGCCTCGCCCTTGCGCCCGCCGGTATGGCGCAGCGCGGTCTCGATGAGTATCCGCTCAAAGTCCGGCACCGCCTCCTCCAGCAGATGGGTATGTCCCGCGGCCAGGGCGCGATCGGCCCAGTCGCGGAACGCCGCCCGCCAGTCGCCGCTGGCCCTGCTGCCGCCGTCACTCCCTCGCAGCTCAGGCGGGAGGTCCTCCACCAGAATCTCGCGCCCGGAGGCCATCACCGTCAGCCATCGACAAGTGTTCTCGAGCTGACGCACATTGCCCGGCCAGGGCAGGCGGGTCAGGTGGGTCTCGGCCTCGGGGGTCAGCACTTTGATATCGGTGGAGAGTTCCTTGGCCGCCTCGGCCAGGAAATGGCGGGCCAGTTGGGGGATGTCTTCGCGCCGCTCGGCCAGTTTCGGCAGGTGCACACGAATCACGTTGAGCCGATGGAAAAGATCCTCGCGGAAACGCCCATCATCCACCAGGCTCTCGAGGTTCTGATGGGTGGCAGCGATGATGCGCACATCCACCTTCACCGGCATATGACCGCCGACCCGATAGAACTCGCCGTCGGCCAGCACGCGCAGCAGACGGGTCTGGGTCTCGGCGGGCATGTCGCCGATCTCGTCCAGGAACAGAGTGCCACCGTCAGCTTGTTCGAAGCGCCCCTGGCGCTGGGCGGCCGCACCGGTGAAGGCCCCCTTTTCGTGGCCGAACAGCTCCGACTCGATCAGGTCCCTGGGGATCGCGGCCATATTCAGCGCAATGAAGGGCTTGCCGGCACGCGGACTGTGCTGATGCAGGGCTCGGGCGACCCGCTCCTTGCCGGTACCCGACTCGCCGTTGATCAGCACCGTGATATGCGAGTGCGACAGACGGCCGATGGCGCGAAAAACCTCCTGCATGGCCGGCGCCTCGCCGATGATCTCGGCGCCCAGCCCCTCGGGCACGCTCACCGGGCGCTGACGCTCCCTGGCGTGGGCCACGGCACGACGCACCAGCGCCAGCGCCTCGTCCACATCGAAGGGCTTGGGCAGATACTCGAAGGCACCGCCCTGGTAGGAGGCCACCGCACTGTCCAGGTCGGAGTGGGCGGTCATCACGATCACTGGCAGGTCGGGATGGACCTCGCGCACCCGGGCCATCAGATCCAGACCATCAATGCCCGGCATGCGGATATCAGTGACCAGCACATCGGGAGGAGAGTCGAGCAAGCGCTGCAGGGCCGTATCGGCGCGCTCGATGCACTCAACGTTCAGGTCGGGTTGGGCCAGGGCACGTTCGAGCACCCAGCGGATGGCGCGGTCGTCGTCGACGACCACCACGCGTGCGGCGTCAGTCATGGCGCTTCTCCAGGGGAATCAGCAGTCGGAATTCGGTCTGGCCTGGCACGGAATCACATTCAATCAGGCCCTGGTGCTGGTGAAGGATCGCCTGGGCAATGGAGAGCCCCAGTCCACTGCCCTCGGCGCGGCCGGAGACCATGGGATAGAAGAGCGTTTCGCGCAGCCCATCGGGCACCCCCGGTCCGTTATCGATCACCCCCACCTCGCACACCAGGCGATGCCGCTCCGCCCCCAGGGTGAACTGACGCCGCGCTCGGGTGCGCAGCACCAGCCGAGGCCCTGGCGTTGCGGCCTCGTTCATCGACTCCACGGCATTGCGCGCCACGTTGAGCACCGCCTGGATCATCTGGGCCTCATCGCCGGCCAGGTCGGGCAGGCTGGGGTCATAGTCACGCTCGACCCGCACCTGGGGATGCTCGACAATCATCAGCGAACGCACCCGCTCCAGCACCTTGTGGATATTGAGCGGCTCGTGGCGAGTCATACGGTTGGGGCCGAGCATGGAGTCCACCAGGTCGCGCAGCCGGTCCACCTCCTCGACAATGATCCGGGTAAACTCCTTCAGGTTCGGATCGTCCAGGTCGCGCTCGAGCAGCTGGGCCGCGCCACGAATCCCACCCAGAGGGTTCTTCACCTCGTGGGCCAGACCCCGCGTCAGCACCTTGATGGTTTCCTGGCGGGTCAGCAGCGCTTCCTCTCGAGAGATGCGCATCAGCCGGTCGCGAGGCTCGATTTCCAGCAGCAGCTCTTGGCGGGATAGCGGCGTCACCGTGTAATCCACGGTAAGGGTCTCACCGGCCAACAGAACGAGCCGCGCCTCGCGCTGGGTGAAGGGGTGGAACTCGTCCCGCGCCTTGCCCAGGACCTCACCGAGCCCATCATCGCTCTCCATCAGGGCGCACAGCCGCCCTCCCTTTACCCGGCTGAGGCTGATCGCCAGCAATGCCTCGGCGGCAGGGTTCATCCATTGCAGCCTCAGCTCACCGTCCAGAAGAACCACAGCGGTGGAAAGGTGCTCCATCAAGCGTTGGTACATCGATTCGCCCATGTCGGATCCAGGAGTATCCTTTTCAGGACACCAAGGGTTTGCAAGAAGCGCGCCAGATTTGCGAGGCCCGGGATCACTGGCCGCAGGGCGTCGGTGCGGGATGCTAGTGCACCAAAATAGAGCAAAAGAAAAAGATCTGCACGAAGCAGCGGCCGACACTGGTGCGCCAGGTGCCCCGAGAAGGCTCAACGGTAGGTAGCGTGCTCCTCTTGGCGGCGCAGAGGAGAATCATCCTCGGGCAGTCGACGGACCGGTTCACCGCGACGCAGCGGAGACGGCGTCTCGACGGGTGGTGGCGCCGGTTTCACGGGCCAGGGAGGCCGTTCGCCATCGTGTGGAGAGCGACAGGGCCTCGGACTTCCGTCCGGGCACCACGGCCAGGGCGCCCAGCGCGGGGGCAGCTAATTGGTCGGGCGGTTGACGCTGGCACGATGCACAAAGATGGTGACAGGGGAGCTGCGATGGCGAACAGCACCGCTGCCATCAATAAGCTCAGCCTGTAACACGTGCTCGCCGGGATTCATGTTGGCGACCATGAAGGCTGTGGTATGCATCGCCGTCTGACTCACCCTGCCATTCAGCAGTAAACGCACCCGGTGATCCTCGCGCAGGGCCGGCTCGATGCCCAGTTCCACCGACACGTTGCCAGCCGACCCCACCGGAAAGGCCTGCTCATGGCTGGGCGACAGAATGCGGAAGCTGTCATAGGGCATGAAGGGCTGCCCGGGGGAACCCGTCACGGTTTCCGCTCCGCTGCCCTGCGCGCGCGGTGCGGGCTGGCCGGTGCGCACCTCGCCGGTGGCGGGCACGACCGTTACCGGCGCCAGCTCCACCTGCTCGCCGCCCCGCTCCGGATTATCGGTGAACACCACGTTCCCCTGGGCGTCGGTGGTGCGGTAGATCGTCTGGGCCTGAGCAGCCAGGCTGAAACTCAGCCCTATCGTCAGGATCATCAAGGCCTTGTTCATGGATACCCCCTGCGTACCGCTTTCCTGGCGGTCTGTGGATGGTGTCGCACATTGCTTCATTGGATAGTGAACAAGATAAAGGGGTTCCGCCATGGCGGAACCCCTTTTTGATCAACGCCGGGCGTCGATGCCGTACCAGGGCGCTTTGCCTCTGGCCGCTGCCGTCACCAGCAGCTCGTCGTTAACCGCGAGCTGTTAACAGCTGTAGTACATATCGAATTCGATGGGGTGTGTGGTCATGCGAATGCGCTCCACGTCCTCCATCTTCAGTTCGATGTAGGCGTCGATCATGTCATCGGTAAACACGCCACCCTCGGTAAGGAAGGCGCGGTCCTGGTCCAACGCCTCCAGCGCCTGGTCGAGGCTGTGGGCCACGGTCGGCACGGCCTTGCCCTCTTCCGGCGGCAGGTCATAGAGGTTCTTGTCCATGGCGTCGCCGGGGTGGATCTTGTTCTTGATGCCGTCGATACCGGCCATGAGCATCGCCGAGAAGCACAGGTAGGGGTTGGCGGTCGGATCCGGAAAGCGGAGCTCGACGCGCTTGCCCTTGGGGCTGGCGGTGTAAGGGATGCGGATGGAAGCGGAGCGGTTACGTGCGCTGTAGGCCAGCATCACGGGGGCCTCGAAGCCCGGCACCAGGCGCTTGTAGGAGTTGGTGGAGGCATTGGCGAAGGCGTTCAGGGCACGGGCGTGCTTGATGATACCGCCGATGTAGTAGATCGCCATCTCGGAGAGACCCGCATACTCGTCGCCTGCGAACTGGTTATTTCCCTCCTTCCAAAAGGACTGGTGCACGTGCATGCCGCTGCCGTTGTCGCCAACCAGCGGCTTGGGCATGAAAGTGGCGGTCTTGCCGTAGGCGTGAGCCACATTGTGGATCACGTACTTCATCTCCTGAACCTCGTCGGCCTTCTTGACCAGGGTGTTGAACTTGATCCCGATCTCGTTCTGGCCGGCGTTGGCCACCTCGTGGTGGTGCACCTCGACGGTCTGACCGATGGCCTCAAGGGTGTTGCACATGGCGCCGCGGATGTCGTGGAAACTATCCACCGGGGGCACCGGGAAATAGCCGCCCTTGACGCGCGGACGGTGGGCCAGGTTACCGCCCTCGATAGCACGGTCGGTGGACCAGGCACCTTCTTCAGAGGTGATCTTGTACATGGAGCCCTCGATATCGGACTTCCAATGCACCTCGTCGAAGATAAAGAACTCGGGCTCCGGGCCAAAGAAGGCAGTATCGCCCAGGCCAGTGGATTGCAGGTAGGCCTCGGCGCGCTTGGCGATGGAGCGTGGGTCACGCTCATAGCCCTGCATGGTAGCTGGCTCGATAATGTCGCAGCGCAGCACCAGGGTGGAATCTTCGGTGAAGGGGTCGAGGAAGGCGGTGCCGTCTTCTGGCCGCAGGATCATGTCGGACTCGTTGATGCCTTTCCAGCCAGAGATGGAAGAACCATCGAACATCTGGCCGTTCTCGAAAAACTCCTCGTCCACATCACGGGCCGGAATGGTGACGTGCTGTTCCTTGCCACGGGTGTCGGTGAAGCGCAGATCGACCCACTTCACATCGTGTTCTTCAATCAGGGCGAGAGTCTTGGCAGACATGGTGTCCTCCGGGGTTGAGCTTGGCTCGAAGCCTTGGTGTGTTGCGAAGTTGTAGCATGCCGCAGACGAGCTGCCCACGGTTGCCGGCATTGTTTCCGACGCTACTCACTACTAAGCATACACCATGCCAATGTTGCACCTTGATGCACCATGGATACAGCAAAAATCTGATTTAAAAGAATAAAACAGGAATTTTTGGCGCACCAGACTGAATCAACGACACCTCGGCGTCGTGAGGGGCCATCGGTCAGGTCGATCCAGTGCGCTTTATTTGTGCAACATGACCTGTCAATGCACCAAAAAAGAGCGAAATAGATGCCCAGCCTAACTTATTTGCCCGCCGGGGAGAGGTAACGCGACCACGGCCTGAAACAGATTTTTCCTTCCAGAACCCTTTGATACGCAGACTCACCAACGACTACACTTGCTTACAACGCCATGAGGCGCCAGCAGTGAATTGCTGGCAGCTGGCTAGTGCCCCCATAGTGCGGCCCAATCCCGGAGTTCGCATGATCGATTTCACCGGCTGCATCCTCATCGACGCCCGCAGTGCTGGCTCCTACCTGCCCCGGCAGTTGGCCATTGTCGCGTCACTGGCACGGTCCGACACCACCCCTTTTTCCCTGCGAATTATCGACGACACCGGCGACCCCCGACTGCCATGTATTGCGCACCGTTTCGGCGCCCGTCTGATCAGCGTCTCCTCAGCCCCCCTGGGGCAGCGCCTTAACGACGCCATCGCCCCCTGTATCGGCGAGGTACTGGTCTTCCCCGGCATCGGCGATGCCTCCAGTGCCGAGGTGCTGATGCAACTGGCCATCGAGGTTGCCGCGGGTGAGTTCGATGCCGCCCTGCTTCCGACCCTGCACCGCAGCCCGCTTCAGCGTCTGCTTGTACAAATCAAGCGTCTGCCTCGTGGGGGAGGGCTGTGCCTGACTCATCGCTGGTATGAACGGATCGGCGGCTGCGACCCCAACCACAACAGCGGCGCTCTGGACGAACTGCTGGTGCGCCTGCGCGCCTGTGGCGCCCGGGTGAAGGCCGGCGCGCCGCGTTGACAGCCCATCGAAAGCACGAATCCGCTATTACCGAACCGGGGGAGGCTGTACAATGCGCGCCCTACATTCCCTGCCCCGCGCCTAGGGTACTTAATAAAACGTGTACATAGGTGCGTACATATCAGTGAGACACACCTTATGAGCACGACCGATAGCAATTCAGACGTCAGTAAGCTTCGCAACATCGCCATCATCGCCCACGTTGACCACGGCAAGACCACGCTGGTCGACAAGCTTCTCAGCCAGTCCGGCACCCTGGACCGCAAGGCCGAGGGTCAAGAACGCGTCATGGATTCCAATGACCAGGAGAAGGAACGCGGCATCACCATCCTGGCGAAGAATACTGCCATTCAATGGCAGGACCAGTCCGGCCAGGATTACCACATCAACATCGTCGACACGCCGGGACACGCCGATTTCGGTGGCGAAGTCGAACGCGTGATGTCGATGGTCGACTCCGTGCTGCTCCTGGTCGATGCCGTCGACGGCCCCATGCCACAGACTCGCTTCGTCACCCAGAAGGCCTTCGCCCAGGGGCTGAAGCCCATCGTGGTGGTCAACAAGATCGACCGTCCCGGCGCACGCCCCGATTGGGTCATCGACCAGATCTTCGACCTGTTCGATAACCTCGGCGCCACCGATGAGCAGCTCGACTTTCCGATCATCTACTGTTCGGCGCTGAATGGCGTTGCCGGCATGGACCCAGAAGAGCTGGCCGACGACATGGCGCCGATGCTGCAGTCCATCGTCGACATCGTCGAGCCGCCCAAGGTTGAGCTAAACGGTCCGTTCCAGATGCAGATCTCGGCGCTGGATTACAACAGCTATGTGGGCGTTATTGGCCTGGGCCGCATCAAGCGCGGCGCGGTCAAGCCCAACCAGCAGATCAGCGTGATCGGCGTGGATGGCAAGGTCCGCAAGGGCAAGATCGGCCAGGTGATGACTCACATGGGTCTGGAACGCGTGCAGACCAACGAAGCCACCGCAGGGGATATCGTCTGCGTGACCGGCATCGATGACCTCTCCATCTCCGATACGCTGTGCGACCCGGCCAAGGTCGAGGCATTGCCGCCGCTGTCTGTGGATGAGCCCACCGTCTCGATGTCCTTCCAGGTCAACGATTCTCCCTTCGCGGGCAAGGACGGCAAATTCGTCACCAGCCGAAATATCAAGGACCGTCTCGAGCAGGAGCTGATTCACAACGTAGCGCTTCGCGTCGAGCAGGGCGAGACCCCCGAGAAGTTCAAGGTCTCCGGCCGCGGCGAACTCCACCTCTCAGTACTGATCGAGACCATGCGTCGCGAGGGCTTCGAACTGGCCGTGGGCCGCCCCGAGGTGATCATCCGCGAGATCGACGGCGTCAAGCAGGAGCCGTACGAAGAGGTGATCGTCGACTGCGAGGAGCAGCACCAGGGCGCCATCATGGAGGAGCTCGGCTACCGCAAGGGCGAGATGACCAACATGCACCCCGACGGCAAGGGCCGCGTGCGCCTGGACTTCATCATCCCGGCGCGCGGCCTGATCGGCTTTCGCGGACAGTTCCTGACCTTGACCTCCGGTACCGGCATTCTCACCAGTCGCTTCGACCACTACGGCCCGCTCAAGCCCGATGCCTCCATCGAGCGTCGCAACGGCGTGCTGGTGTCGATGGTCGACGGCAAGGCGTTGGCCTATGCGCTGTTTGCTCTTCAGGAACGCGGCAAGCTGATCATCGATCACGCAACCGAAGTTTATGAAGGCATGCTGATCGGTATCAGCAACCGCGCCAATGACATGGTGGTCAACCCGACCAAGGGCAAGAAGCTCGACAACATGCGCTCCACGGGCAACGACGAGAACATCGTCCTGACCCCGCCGGTGAAGTTCAGCCTGGAGCAGGCCATCGAGTTTCTTGACTCCGATGAGCTGGTTGAGGTGACACCGCACCACATCCGGCTGCGCAAGAAGCTGCTCAAAGAAAACGAGCGCAAGCGTTCCAGCAAGAAATAAGACCGTCACCACGTCACACGACGCCCGCCCGGGAGCTCCCCGCGGCGGGCGTCGTCGTTGTCGGCCCCGCAATCCACTATGCTGGTAACGTCAACCGTTCGCCCTTATCTGTGTCCAATACAATCAGGAGGCCCCCCATGCACAAACACGTGGAATGGGACGACCCCGGCGCCGACAGCGTCATGCGCCACTTCGAGAATGAGCCCACGAGCCACTCGGCCCCCGGCCCTGGCGATATCCTCTCGGCACGCTATCTGGGCGCCATAGTGCGAGTGAAGGTAGAGGCCTATGTGGAGGGCACCAGCATCGGCGAGGTAGCAGCGATCATCGCCGTCAACAACGGTCGGCGACTGAAGTCCCACGGCAAGCTCGCCCTTGGCGATACCGTACGCCTGCCCGACGAGGCCCGCGCCCTGGAACCGAGCATTGGCCAGGCCAAGGATGACACCGAGGACAACGACAAGGAGCGCTAGTCGATAGAGGCATTATCGGCGAACTTAACGTCTGCTAAACGCTGCGAGACTGGCTCCCGAACGCATTTTCCCGCAAAGTTGCGGCATGGGCCCTCTTGGCCACCCGTTTCGCGTTCTGGAGCCTTCATGAGCACTCACAACGTCTGGACCCACAAGGGGACTTTTCTGCTGGCCGCCGTCGGCTCGGCAGTGGGTCTCGGCAACCTCTGGCGCTTCCCCTACCTCACCGGCGAGAACGGCGGCGGGGCCTTCATTCTGGTCTACGCCCTGACCATATTCGCCGTGGGCATTCCCATCCTGATCGCCGAAACTATGCTAGGTCGCAATAGCCGCCGCAGCCCGATCATGGGCATGCGCTTCCTGACCCGCACCCACAAGACCTCGCGGGCCTGGGAGTCCATCGGCTGGCTGGGGGCCGCTTCCGCCTTCCTGATCCTGAGCTTCTACTCCGTGATCGCCGGCTGGGCGATCCACTACACCTGGCAGATGCTCACCGGCTCGCTTGTCGGTGCCGATGCCGAGACCATTGGCGCCGGCTTCGACGCCCTGCTCGCCTCACCGGCACTTCTTACCCTTTACCACACCCTGTTCATCATCGCCTCGGGGCTGATCGTCGGAATGGGCATCCACAAGGGTATCGAGAGTGGGCTGCGCATCATCATGCCGGCACTGTTCGTCATCCTGCTGGTGGTTTTGGCCTACGGCGTGGCCAACGGCGACTTCGCCGCCGCGGCCAGTTTCCTGTTCACCTTCAATATCGCCGACCTGAGTCTCGAAGGCTGGCTGGCTGCCATGGGTCAGTCGTTCTTCACACTGAGCCTCGGCATGGGCGCGATCATGGCCTACGGCGCCTACATGTCCAGTGAGATCTCGTTGACCCGAACCGCGTTGGCCATCGCCGTCGTCGACACCGCCGTCGCCATGGTCGCAGGCCTGGCCATCTTCTCGCTGGTATTCGGTGCCGGCCTGGATGCCGGCCAGGGCCCGGGCCTCATGTTCGTCACCCTGCCGCTGGCCTTCGCCGAGATGCCTTTCGGCGCGCTGGTTGGCGGCGTATTTTTCATCCTGGTGCTGGGGGCAGCAATCAGCTCCTCCATCTCGTTGATTGAGCCGGTAGCCGCCTTTCTGGTCGAACGCTTCGACCTGACGCGTCCCCAGGCGGTGTTTGCCATGGTGTTGGCCAGCTGGGCGCTGGGCCTGGTCACCGTGGCCAGCTTCAACGTCTACGCCGAGGGCACGATCTTCCACACCCTGTTCGGCCGCAGCGCCTTCGAATTCATCGAGCTTCTGACCAACATCTTCATGCCGCTGGGGGGCCTGTTAATCGCACTGTTTGCTGGCTGGGCGCTGACCCACAGCGAGGTGATGAAGGAAATGCGCACCAACGAGACCTGGTTCGCCATCTGGCGCTTCCTGGTGCGCTTCGTCGCTCCGGCGGCAGTCGCCTTCGTCTTCCTGCGCGCCATTCCCCAGGTGGAGGGCTACCTGATTCCCGCCGTCGGCGCCCTGGTGATCGTTGGTGCTTTTGCTGCCGGCCGCACCTTCCTGGTGGACGACAGCCAGGATCAGTGACGGTGTTGCCGCCCAGCCCCTGGGCGGCAACGGCGTGACGGCCCAAGACAACAACGGAGAAAACCTCCTCATGGCCCCCATGATCGACGTGCGACACGTCCACAAGGCCTTCGGTGGCCTCAAGGTGATCAACGACTGCTCGCTGTCGGTGGAGAAGGGTTCCATCACCGGGTTGATCGGCCCCAATGGCGCCGGCAAGTCGACGCTATTCAACATCATTGCCGGCGCCTTGCCGCTCGACAGCGGCCAGGTGCTGCTCGAGGGCGAGGACATCACCAACTGCCCCGCGAACGAACTGTTCCACAAGGGCCTGCTGCGCACCTTCCAGATCGCCCACGAGTTCTCCCATATGACCGCCCTGGAGAACCTGATGATGGTGCCACCCCGCCAGGCCGGAGAAAGCCTGTTCAATGCCTGGTTCAACCCCGGAAGGGTCAGGCAGGAGGAGGAGGGAGTGCGCCGCCGCGCCCTGGAGGTGATCGACTTCGTCGGCCTGCACCATGTGCGCAACGAACTGGCCGGCAATCTCTCCGGCGGCCAGAAGAAGCTGCTGGAGCTCGGCCGCACCATGATGACCGACGCCAAGGTCGTGCTGCTCGATGAGATCGCCGCGGGGGTCAACCGGACTCTGCTTGGCGACCTGGTCGAGAACATCGAGCGGCTCAACCGCGAGATGGGCTACACCTTCCTCGTCATCGAGCACGACATGGACATGATCGCCCGGCTCTGCGACCCGGTGATCGTTCTCGCCCAGGGCAGCGTGATGGTCGAGGGCTCCATCGAGGAGATCCAGAACAATCCCGACGTCATCGAGGCTTACTTTGGAGCTCCCCAAGATGCCACTACTTGAAGCGCGCGATGTGCACGGCGGCTACGGTGGGATGAACATCCTCAACGGCGTGAACATGGTCATCGACGCCGACGAAATTGGCGTGATTGTCGGGCCCAACGGTGCGGGCAAGTCCACCATGCTCAAGGCCATCTTCGGCCTGCTGACGGTCAGCCAAGGCGACATCCTGCTGCGCGGCGAACCAATCCACAACCTGCCGCCCAACAAGCTGGTGCAGAAGGGCATGGGGTTCATTCCACAGGAGAAGAACGTCTTCCCGAGCCTCTCGGTAAAGGAGAACCTGGAGATGGGGGCCTTCCTGAAGCCGCAGAACACCCAGCGCATGCTCAAGACGGTCTACGGCTTCTTCCCCCCCCTTTATGACAAGCGACGCCAGCCCGCCGGCGAACTCTCCGGCGGCCAGCGCCAGATGGTGGCCATGGGCCGCGCGCTGATGGCAGAGCCTGAGCTACTCCTGCTTGACGAGCCTACTGCCGGCCTCTCGCCCCTCTATATGAACGAGATCTTCGAGCGGGTGAAGGAGATCAACGCCGCCGGCGTCGGCATCCTGATGGTGGAGCAGAACGCCAAGCAGGCGCTGGCCATTGCCGACAAGGGCTTCGTACTGGCCGCCGGCCAGAACCGCTTTACCGATACCGGCGCCGCCCTGCTGGCGGATCCGGAAGTGGCCAAGAGCTTCCTGGGCGGCTAGAGCCGCCACCGGGAACGGGAGAGATCTGTCGTGAATGAACTGGTGTTCTTCATCAATAACGTCGTGGTCGCCGGCAGCGTAACCGGCTCGATCTACGCCATTGGCGCGGTGGGCGTGACGCTGGTGTTCAGCATCATGCGCTTTGCCCACTTCGCCCATGCCGACATGATGACCTTCGGCGCCTTTATGGTGCTGCTGCTCACCGCGGCATTTCCGGGGGTTGGGTCGGTCGTGGGGCTGCCCACGCCGGTCGTCATGTTGCCGCTGGCCATGGTGCTCACCGCGCTGCTGGCGGTGGGCATCGACAAGGCCTTTTACAAACCGCTGCGAGCCCACGGGGTCAAGCCCATTGTCATCGTGATTGGCTCACTGGGCGTCACCCTGATGCTGCAGGGGCTGATTCGCCTGTTCGCCGGCACCAGCGGCCAGAACCTTTATATGGCCGGCGAGCGCAAGGAGATCTACCGCCTCGCCCTGCCCTTCGAGGGAGTCCGTGCGCCGATCGTGATTACCGAGCCGCAGATCATCCTCCTGGTGCTCACCATCGCCTGCGTGATCGGCCTGCACCTCTTCCTCAACCGCTCGCGGCTGGGCAAGGCGATGCGCGCCATGTCGGACAACCCTGACCTTGCCCGCGCCTCCGGCATCAATACCAACACCATCGTCGCCGTGACCTGGGTGATTGCCGGCGGCTTGGCCGCCATCGCCGGCACCCTGCTGTCGCTGGACGTGACCTTCAAGCCCGACCTCAGTTTCTTCCTGCTGCTGCCGATTTTCGCCGCCGCCATCGTCGGCGGCGTTGGGCATCCTTACGGCGCCATCGCCGGCGGCTTCGTGGTGGGCTTTGCCGAAACCCTGGCGGTATTCAACTGGGCAGTGCTGCTGCGACCCTTCCGTGACAGCCTGCCCGAGTGGCTCGCCCAGGCCGGCAACCTGGCCTTCGTCGGCACCGAATACAAGATCGTGGTGCCCTTCTTCATCCTGGTCGCCATCCTGGTGTGGCGCCCCACCGGTATCTTCAAGGGGAAGGTGATCTGATGAGCACACACGACAAGCACCGCGAGGACCTGGTGGATACCCCGTCACGCTTTCCCTTGCGCGAGGTGATCCTGTTTACCCTCCTGCTGGTGGCCATCCTCGGCGTGTACGCGATGATGGGCGCTGCCTATAGTACCCGCATGCTGGTCGAGGCCGCCTGTTACGCCATCCTGGCGCTGGGCCTGACCATCCAGTGGGGCTACGCCGGGCAGTTCAACGCCGGCGTGATGGGCTTCGTCGCCCTGGGCGGCTTTTGCGCCATGTTCTTCAGCGTACCGGTCAACGACGCCTTCTGGGGCACGGAACTGCCCGGGGAGCTCGCGCGCGTGCTGCTCTATGGCGCGGCGGCCGCCCTGGTGGTTTTCGGTGCCACGCGGCTCGACCGCCTGGGGGTACCCAGAACCCTGCGCACTGTTATCGCCGTGGTGCTGGGGGTGGTGCTCTACCTGGTGGTGATCAGCTTGCTGCGCGAGGTCACCGACGAGATCCAATCCCGCGCCGGCTTCGTCGGGGGCCTGGGCCTGCCGGCCTGGACGGGCTGGATCGTCGGCGGCGCACTGGCCGGTGTCGTGGGCTACTTCATCGGCCATATCTGCCTGGGTCTGCGCAGCGACTACCTGGCCATCGCCACTCTGGGCATCGCCGAGATCATCAAGGCGTTTCTCAAGAACTCCGACTGGCTGACCCGTGGCACCGCCACGGTCTCGCCGCTTCCCTGGCCCACGCCGGGACCGGCAGAGCTGGGCTTTACCCTCTCCCGGGCCATCTATCTATCGGTCACAGCGGCCATCATCGCCGTCATCTTCTTCCTGCTGCACCGCGCCTACCACGCCCCATGGGGCCGCATGATCCGCGCCATCCGCGACAACGAGACCTCCGCCGCCGCCATGGGCAAGGACATCAACCGCCGCCGCCTGGAAATCTTCGTGCTGGGCTGCATCCTGATAGGCATCGGGGGCGGCGCCCTGACCACCTTCAACAGTCTCTTCGACCCCCAGGGTTACCTCCCGCTCAACCACACCTTCCTGGTGCTGGTGATGGTGATTCTGGGCGGGCCGGGCAACAACCTGGGCACCATCTTCGGCGCCGTGGCGGTCTACATCATCTGGATCATGTCCGAGCCGCTTGCGCTATTCCTGATGCAGCTGGCGGTGAGTATCGGAGAGGGGGCCTTCGGTTGGGATGCACCGTCCAACATGGACAGCCGCGCCCTGCAGGCTCGGGTGTTCGTGATAGGCCTGCTGATCACCCTAGTGCTTCGCTTCGCCCCCAAGGGGCTGCTGCCCGAGAAGGTCAAGCACCACGGGTAGCGAGCACGTTCGACAAACGGACTGTCACCGAAAAGGCCTCGGCGGGTTTTCCGCCGAGGCCTTCTTTCGCTATTGCCTTCTGGTCATGTCTTGATGCCCCGCAATCAGGGGTTGACGATGCCTTTGCTGACGAAGCTGCCGTCTTCTACCACCATCTCGACCACCACGCCCGGCACGTCGCCGTTAGCGTCGAACTCATGGGTGCCGGAGGCGCCCTCGTAGTTAATCTCGGTACCGGCAGCAATCAGCTCTACGGCCTTCTCCCACTCGCCGGGCAGGATCACTTCACCGGGCTCAGTGGCGACGCTGCGCAGCGCCGCGGAGAGCCCTTCGCGCTCGGCGCTACCGTTCTGCTCGATGGCCAGAGCCAGCAGGAAGGCCGCATCGTAGGCCTGGGCAGCAAACACCGCACTGGGGTCAAAACCAGCCGCCTCGGCCGCCGCGTTGAAAATGTCGGTGCCCGGCAGTTCGGGGCTACCGGGGCGTGTGGCGATCATGCCCTCCAGCACATCGGCGCCGATCGCCTCGACCAGGCTGTCGCCCACCATGCCATCGGCGCCGACGTATTGGGTAAACATGCCACTCTCGTAGGCCTGGCGCAGCACCGTCTGGCCGGAAGTATCGGCATAGGCGAGCACGACCAGAGTGTCAGCGCCGCTGGCGGAGAGCGCCCCAAGTTCGGAGCGATAGTCGGCGCGGTTGTCCTCGTGGGCCAGGTTGTCGGCCACGGTGCCGCCGCCGGCCTCGAAGGCCTCGCCGAAGGCATCCGACAGACCGCGGCCGTAGTCGTTGTTGACATAGGTTACCACCACGAAGTCGATGCCCTTGTCGAGCAGCAGCTTGGCCAGCAGCTCACCCTGGAAGGCATCCGAAGGCACGGTGCGGAACACCAGGTCGTTGTCGTCCAGCTCACTGACCGCGGGTGCCGTGGAGGCGGGAGAAACCATTACCACACCGCCGGGTATACCCGCGTTATTGGCCGCCGCGATGGTCGCCCCGGTGCACAGCGCGCCGACAATGGCGGTCACCTGCTCGGTGTTGACCATGCGATCGGCCGCGTTGGAGGCCGCAGAGGCATCCGAGCAGGTGGTGTCGGCGTTGGGGATGACCAGTGTCTGACCCCCGAGAATGCCGCCCTGCTCGTTGACCTGCTGAACGGCCAGTTGGGCGCCATCATAGATAGGCGGCGTCAGGCTCTCG
Organism: Halomonas tibetensis; assembly: GCF_042643535.1. Classification (NCBI taxonomy): domain Bacteria; kingdom Pseudomonadati; phylum Pseudomonadota; class Gammaproteobacteria; order Oceanospirillales; family Halomonadaceae; genus Halomonas; species Halomonas tibetensis. The sequence continues at coordinate 18,612 of NZ_JBHRSQ010000010.1, read as the reverse complement.
ATGCCGCCAGTGAAGCCTCCGAGAAAGCCCAGTTTCACCTCGGCCTGGGCAGCACCGGTCAGTGCCAGTGCGGAGGCCGCTACCGCCATCGCTAATATGCTCTTCTTCATATTCTTGTTCCTGATGAGTGTGGCGAGTGTTAGGGGCGAAATATCACCTTCACAATCTGGAAGCCGTGCGCGCAAAACTCAAGCCTCGCCTGCCAACGCTGAGGCACATCTCATTATACGACCACGGGAACTGGCAAAAAGCGCACCCCTTCTGCCTATACTGAAGGCCCTCTGCTCCCGACAAGAGAAACTGCCATGCGCCTACCGACCCCCACCCACCTGGTCTCCACCCGCCTGGTTTCCATCACGTTGGCACTTGCCGCCTTCGGCCTCGCTGCCGGAAGCGCCCACGCTTTCACCCCCGCCGGACAGGACATCGTCTACGACGTGAACGGCGAGGCCTTCGAGGGTTATCTGGCCAGCGCCGAGGGAGAAGCCCGCGGCAGCGTGCTGATCATCCACGATTGGGACGGGCTGGACGACTACGAGCGCCAACGCGCCGATATGCTCGCCGAGCAGGGCTATGACGCCTTTGCCGTGGATCTCTATGGCCAGGGTAACCGCCCTCAGGAAGTCGAGAAGAAGCGCACCGAGACCGCCCGCCTTTACGAGGATCGTGAACGCATGCGCGCCCTGACGCTCGCCGGCCTGGCCGAGGCCCGCGCCCAGGGCAGCGCCGAGGCCAGTGTGTTGATGGGCTACTGCTTCGGGGGCGCCGTGGTTCTGGAGCTGGCCCGCTCCGGCGAAGCAGAAAGCGTACACGGCTATGCCAGCTTCCATGGCGGCCTGGCCACCCCGGAGGGTCAGCAGTGGCCGGAAGACGTAGGCCCGATCCTGATCGCCCACGGCGGCGCCGACAGCGCCATCCCCATGAGCCAGGTGGCCACCCTGGCCGAGGAGCTTGAGGCGGCCGAGGCGACCTACGAGATTCAGGTTTACTCTGGCGCGCCCCACGCCTTCACGGTATTCGGCAGCGACGCCTACCGAGAGCGCGCGGACGCGAAGTCCTGGGCCGCCTTTCTCGAACTGCTGGAAGAGGCCTTGTAACCATGCGGCAGGCGTTGCTCTCCGTCACCGAGCTAACCGGCAGTCGCCACGAGATCGGCCTGGCCCACGGCAGAACCCATGCCAGGCTGATCCAGCGCAGCCTCGAGGTCTATGACCGCTTGTTCCACGATTTCGTGGGCATCCGTTGGGCCGACGCCCGCGTCGAGGCAGAGCGCTTTGGCAGGATGATCGAACGTGGCTTTCCCGAGATTCTCGAGGAAATGGACGCCATCGCCGAGGGTGCCGGGGTGGAGCCCATCGACATCCTCACCCTCAACTGCCGCAGCGAAATCTCACTGACCCGCGCCAGCGGCGGCTGCTCTGCCTTTGCCCTGGCGCGTGGCGGCACCCAGTGGCTGGCCCAGAACTGGGACTGGCGCACCGACCAGCTGCACAACGTGGTCGTGCTCAAGATCAGCGGGCAGGACCACGCCCCGCTGATCAGCGTCGGCGAGGCCGGCATGGTGGCCAAGATCGGCATGAACGCCAAGGGCATTGGCGTCTGTCTCAACGCGATTCGTTCGCAGACCTGCGGGGAGGGTCTCCCGATCCACGTGGCGCTGCGCAAGATCCTGGAGAGCCCTGACCTGGAAAGCGCGGTAGCCGTGGCCACCCGCGACCGAGTCTGCTCTCCGGCCCATTTCCTGGTGGCTGACGCAAAGGGCCAAGCCGTGGGGCTGGAGGTGCACCCCGGCGAGCCGGGACGTCTCGAGGCCGAGGGTGGCGTAGTTACCCACACCAATCACCTCTACGCCGACGCCAATCAGGTGGAGGACTTCCCCCGCCCCGACTCACGTCCGCGCCTGGCGCGTCTGGACGAACTGCTGCACGAATCCCTGCCCACACAGGGCGAGATCGGCGAAAGCAAGCTGTTCGAGATTCTCAGCGACCACCACGGCGAACCGCTATCGATCTGCCGCCACTTCAACCCCGCCCAGCCCGAAGAGGAGCGCATGGAGACACTGTTCGGCGTGGTGATGAGCCTGACCGAGAGACGCCTGAGCCTGCGTCACGGCAAGCCCTGCGAAGCCGAGCAGGCCCTCGTGGTCACACTTTGACGCAGCTCCGTGCCCAGCAACGGTGAGATCTACCTGGAATCTGCCCGCATCCTGATTCCCTGACCGAGCAACAGCTACCCAACGACGCTGACGGGCCATGTCGCCATGGCCCGTCAGCCTGCTGTCTTGCCCCAGGCTCCGAGACCGACTTTTCCACCCCCCGCTCTGCAGCCCTCATGGCAGGATCCTCTAATCACAAACGCTGAGCTTCGTGCAACGCCCTGGCAGTCAACGCACGGTAACTTTTTACAGGCTATGATGGAGACTGAATTTGCTGCATTGCAGTACTCACCATCGGAGCTGCCGACATGGATGACCATAACGACGACCGCTATATCGAGAACCGCACCTTCGACGAAATTCAGGTAGGCGACGAGGCACACCTCGAGAAACGTCTGACCCTGGACGACATCAAGCTGTTCGCCATCATGTCCGGGGACGTCAACCCGGCCCATGTGGACGACGATTTCGCACGCAGTTCTCGCTTCCAGGAAGTCATCGCCCATGGCATGTGGGGCGGAGCGCTGATCTCCACGGTGCTTGGCACCCAACTGCCTGGCCCCGGCACCATCTATCTGGGCCAGACGCTGAGCTTCCGAGCGCCGGTCGCCCTGGGCGACGTGCTCAAGGTCAGCGTTCGCGTCACCGCCAAGGACGAAGCCCGCTCACAGATCACCCTGGACTGCCACTGCGAAAACCAGAAGGGCAAGGCGGTGATCGAAGGCGAGGCCCGAGTGATGGCGCCCACGGAGAAGATCCGCCGGCCCCGCACCGTGATGCCGACGGTGCGACTGGCAGAGCGCGGCCGCCTGCACGAGATCCTCTCCGCCGCCGACCACCCGCCGGCCATTACCGTCGCCGTCGTACACCCGGTGGATGATGTCTCGTTGACCGGCGCCGTGGCCGCCGCCCACCAGGGCTTGATCATTCCCCTGCTGGTCGGGCCCGAGGCGAAGATTCGCGCCACGGCCGACTCCGCCCAGCTCGACATCAGCGAATTCGAGGTCATCGACGTCCCCCATAGCCACGCCGCTGCGGAGCGTGCCGTGGCCCTGGTACGGGAAGGGCGCGCCGAGGCCATCATGAAGGGGGCTCTGCACACCGACGAGCTGATGCACGAGGTGCTCAAGCGCGACGGCGGCCTGCGCACCGAGCGCTGCATCAGCCACGTGATGGCCTTCGACGTGCCGACCTACCCGCGGCCGCTGTTCATCACCGACGCCGCCATCAACATCTCCCCCAGCCTCGACCAGAAACACGACATCATCTGCAACGCCATTGAGCTGGCACATGCCCTGGGCAATCACGACCCCAAGGTAGCCATTCTCTCTGCGGTGGAAACCATCACCCCCAAGATCCCCTCCACCCTGGATGCCGCCGCCCTGTGCAAGATGGCCGACCGCGGCCAGATCAAGGGCGGCACCCTGGACGGTCCGCTGGCCTTCGACAACGCCATCTCGGTAAGCGCCGCGCGCACCAAGGGCATCGACTCACCCGTCGCCGGCCGCGCAGACATCCTGGTCGCCCCGGACCTGGAATCCGCCAACATGCTGATGAAGCAGCTGACCTACCTGGCCGATGCCACCGGCGCCGGCCTGGTGCTGGGTGCCCGGGTACCCATCATCCTGACCAGCCGTGCCGACGAAGCCATCACACGCATGGCCTCCTGTGCCCTGGCTCTGCTGGTGGCCGACTACCAGAAGCTCAAGGGTCTGCCCGTGCCCGAACAAGGAGTTTGAGATGAGCCATATCCTGACCCTGAACAGCGGCTCATCCAGCCTGAAATTTGCCCTCTACCCGCTGGCGGGTGCCGACGCCCTCGATACCCTGTCGCCTCGCTATCGCGGCAAGTTTTCAGGGCTGAACGGCGGAACGCCCAAATTGACGCTCCAGGATGGCGAGGGCACTCCCATGGAAGTCGATATGGGCGAGCTGCCCGAGCAACTCGAGTTGCCAGGCGCCACCGCGCGGCTCCTGAGCTGGCTCGACGATCTCCCGAACCTGTCGCTCGCGGTAGTGGGTCACCGGGTGGTGCACGGCGGACGCGCGTACCACCGTCCGGTAGTGCTCACGCCCGAGATCACCGCCACGCTGAGAGGGTTCGAATCCCTGGCACCGCTTCACCAGCCCTTCTGCCTGGCCCCGGTGGCGCCGCTAGCCGAGCGCTACCCCGAGTTGCCCCAGGTGGCCTGCTTCGACACCGCCTTCCACGCTGACCAGCCGGAGGTGGCTCGGCAGTTCGCCCTGCCCCGCGAAATGACCGCGCGCGGCCTGATCCGCTACGGCTTTCACGGCTTATCCTACTACTACATCAATCAGGTACTGCCCCACCACCTGGGCGATGCCCCTCGCGAGCGAGTGATCGTCGCCCACCTGGGCAACGGCGCCAGCCTGTGCGCCATCCGCAACGGCACAAGCGTGGCCTCCACCATGGGCTTCACCGCCATCGAGGGCATGCCCATGGGCACCCGCAGCGGCAACCTCGACCCCGGGCTTGTCTTGCACCTGATCCAGCAGGAGGGCATGAGCGTCGAGGAGGTCACCGAGCTGCTCTACAAACGCTCCGGCCTCCTGGGCGTGTCCGGTATCAGCGGTGACATGCGTGAGCTGCTCGACAGTCCCGCGGAAGAGGCCCGCGAAGCGGTGGAACTCTACGCCTATCGCGCCGTGCGGGAGATCGGCAGCCTGGCGGCCGCCCTGGGCGGGCTCGACCAGCTCGTCTTCACCGCCGGCATCGGCGAACGCGCGGGCCCGGTGCGCGAAGCCATCTGCCGCGGGTGCGAGTGGCTGGGCCTCGAACTCGACCCCGAGGCCAATCGCCATGATGCCAGCCGGATCAGCACCGCCGGCAGCCGCGTTGGTGCCTGGGTCATTCCCACCGACGAGGAACGCATGATCGCCTGGTACAGCGCCCGGCTGGTGGGGCAGGCTTAACTCCCCAGCGCTTCCTCTACCAGCCTACGCGCCTCATCGCCCATGGGCAGGCCAAGCGCCAGCTCATGGGCCCGAGGCGACATCTTCTTCCAGGTCATCTGCACGATGCGAATCAGGTGGTCGTGGTCGATTTGTTTCGAAAAATCCGCAAAATAGTTCTCCAGGAACACCAGGCAGGCGCAGTCTTCCACCGCCTGGGCACCCGGGTCTCGTCCCAGGCCCTGCTTGCGGATCATTCGCAGCACCGCCTCGGCCGACGCATCATCAAAGCCCGCCTCGCGCATCAGTCCGGCGGTGGTCTCGCCGGCGCGCTGTCCCTGGTCACGCCGCCAGGTCAGATAGCCCACCCGTCCTTCCGGATAGTCGCTGCGCGGCACGGTCCAGCGCTGCAGGTGCTGCCCGCGCACCGCCAGCTGCATTAGCGCGTCGGGGCGCTCATGCAGCCGCTCCAGCCAGGCACTCATGCGCCCCGCATGCCAAAGCTCACGGGGCACGGGCTCACCCTCCACTTCCGCGCTGCGCGGATCCTGCGCATGCAGCGCATCCAGGGCGCTCAGGGTCTTCGCATAGGGGGTTTCAGTCATGCTCACTCCTGGTGATCCTTACAACTCAAGACTCCGCCCCGATCAGGCCGGCAGTGGCGATCAGCAGGGCACCTGCAACATAGTGGGAGCCTCCTCACCAATAGCCGAGAAGCTTCCACCAGAGACCGCCCACCACGACCCATACCGTAAGGTTGACCACGCTCATGATGAAGCCAGCTCGCCACCACTCGCCCAGGTCGACATAGCGGGAGCCGAAAATGACAGGCGACGTACCGGTGGCATAGTGCGTCAGCGTCATCATGATCGAAGAGGCCGCTGCCATCATGAGCACGAACGGCATCGCCGGCGCGCCCATGGCAAGCCCGACCGTCAGGAATGCCCCCATCATGGCGGTAATATGCGCCGTGGTGCTGGCGAAAAAATAGTGAGAGTAGAGGAACACCAGCACCAACACCGCACTTGCCCCAGCCCATCCTATTCCCGTTTGGGTAATCAGGCCCTGAATGGTGAAGGAGAACCAGTCAATAACGCCGAGCTGGTTGAGCTGGGAAGCCATCATGACCAGCGCACCGAACCACAACAGCGTATCCCAGGCACTTTTCTCACTCAGCACATCCTGCCAGGTCAGCACACCGGTCAACAGCAGAATGGACAAGCCAATGAAGGCCGTAGTGGTGGGGTTGAGCTGGAAGCCTTCGCCGAACAGCCACATGGGCACATCGGCCCACAGCAACAGCAGGGTCATGAAAACGCCGAGCATGATCTTCTCGTCCCGCGTTACCCGGCCCAGGTCAGCCAGCTTCTGACGAGCAAAGATGGTCGCATCATCGGTCTTCTTGATCTCGGGCGGATAGAGCACATAGAGCACCAGCGGCATCAGCGCAATCGCCACCAGGCCCGGCAGCAGCATGGCCAGCGCCCAGGTGGTCCAGCTCAGCGTGATCGCCGCTCCCGTGGCATCGGCAATCAGTTTGACCGTCAGCGGGTTAGGCGCCGTGGCGGTAATAAACATGGCCGAGGTAATCGGGTTCGCGTGGTAGTTCACCAGCGCCAGATACTTGCCGATTTTCCCGGTATTGTTGTTCTCGGGAGTAGAACCGAAGCTGTGGGCAATCGACAGCATGATGGGGTGAATGATGCCACCCCCGCGGGCAGTGTTGCTGGGAGTCACCGGGGCGATCGTCAATTCCGAGAGGGCCAGCGCGTAGCCGATGCCCAGAGTTCGTTTGCCGAAGATCGAGATGAAGTAGTAGCCGATGCGCGCGCCCAGTCCCGTCTTGATCAGGCCGCGGGATATCATGATGGCAATTGCGATGAGCCAGATCAGCGGGCTGGTAAAGCTGCCCAGGGCATCGGCAATGGCCCTGCCAGGATTGTCGCTGGTCACGCCCGAGGCGGCCACCATCGAGATAGCAATAATCGAGATCGCACCGATCGGCATTGCCTTGCCGATGATGGCGGCAATGGTGCCGATGAACATGGCCAGCATCAGCCATCCCTGATCGGACACAGCAGCCGGCTGTGGCAGCAGCCACACCACCACGCCGACCACGACCGCCGCCAGTGCCGGCAACGGCCTCAGGTCAGAGGTTCTTTCGGTAGACTTGGGCATGAGTGCGCCCCCTAATAGCATTGAAAAAAGAAGCCAGGTGAGGGCCTTCTGCGCGGAGCTGACCAGATCAGGATGCGACTTCTTTTATGCTAACAGCACTACACGAAGGTTTTATTGACCCAGACAGGTCTTACAAGGCCAAGCCCATACCGCTCAGGAAATATCCGGAGGTACGCAGCCCGCTCGTACCAGGGTCGGCGGACGGTAGCTGCTGTCTTCCCGCCAGCGGCGCCACACCGAGGGGTCGACGGTCATGCCAATCGCGGGGTTACCGTTGTGATCCTGAGCATGGTGGCGGTAGTGACGGCCGTCACCGCCCCGATCTCGCAGGGCGTGATAGTGGCGGTATAACCCCTTCAAGAAATCCTGGTAGGAATCCACCGGGTCCTTCCGGTGGGCATCGGGCAAGGACACGGGCATCCGCAGCGCAAGCCCGGCCTCGTGTGCCTTCTCGCAAATCCATTCATAGCCCAGCGTAGCCAGCGGATCGAACTTCCCATCCTCCATGCGGTAGCCGCCGCCCACATTGGAATGGGCGCCGATGAACCAGCGCTGCTCTACCTCCTCCTGACTGGGCTTCTTCTTGCCGCTGGTGTGGGTCCACAGGGCGATGTCGTAGGCCTTGCGATGCTCATCCAGCGCTACTGCCTGGTAGGCTCGCCGCACAATGGATGACAGCTCGGTATCGTGCCACGCGAAGCGGCCGTGCTCCGAAAAGCTGGTGCCGGGAATCCCCAGCGCACCCACGGTATCCCAGACCCCGATGAAGTGGATGTCGATCTCGCGGCTGTAACGGTCACGAAATTCGCAACATCGCGCATCGTTTGGCGCCAATGCCTTGTCGCGATAGAGCGATTCGGCCTTCTTCAGCAGGGAGGGGGTGGAAACCCGCAGCAGCCCACATTTGCGGATCATACCCACGAGACTGCGCGCCGTGTAGGCACCCCGGCTGAAGCCGAAGACGAACAGCTGCGTGTTCTCCACGTAGTGGCGAACCAGCCAATCGTAGCCGTTCTGCAGGTTGCGGCTCAGCCCCATGCCGAACACCCCGCCGACGAATCGCTCCCACTGCCGCGTGCCCACCCCCGGCTCGTAGTAGAAGCGCTGGCGAATGCTCTGCTCGTCGTAATCCTGGATATCCTGCGCCAGCCGGTAGACGTTGGTGCGATCCTGGGGATCGTTCCAGGTGCCATCGAACAGCAGGACCAGGCGCTGCGTAGGTTGAGACATGAGGATACTCTCCTTTGCCGATCTCCTTGCTGCGGCCCCGAGCGCACCGCCGTTCTTCAAGGCCGTGGCCTGGATTCAAGATAGGAAAGGGAGGAGAACCACGCCATAAGTGGCACCATCCACCCATTCATGCGTACCGGCCCGGGCAGTCCATGGGCGTCGCAACGCTCTCATTACCACCGCAACAACCTCCTTGGCCTCTTCCTTGCATGCTCTATTCAGTGCGATTCGCCCTGGGCGGTCGCGATCTCCCTAGCCTCGGCATATTCATGCTCAGTCCCGGGCAAAACTCTGGCTCCAGCTGCGATTAAAGTAATGGTGGATAAATTTAAACAATAACGGCCGAGCATCGCCGCAGGCTTCTCGGCCATGACAAGGGTGCGACTACAATGCATAAACTCAACCGAATCGCCGTCTCTGTAGGCCTGGCCATGGGGCTGGCTTCGGCCTCGGCCGTGGCAGAGGCTGCCGACAAGAACTGGCGCATGGCCACGCCCTGGAGCGGCGGCCCTTGGCTGGAGCGCGACGCAAAGCTCTACGCCGACCGGGTGAACCAGCTGACCGGCGGCGGCATCGAGATCGAGGTGTTCCCCGGCGGCACCCTGGGCGGTGCATTACGCGTTACCAACACCGTCAAGGCCGGCGTGGCCCAGATCAGCCACAACTACATCAACTACGACTACGGCACCGACCCCACCGCGGCGCTGCTGGCCGGTCACTCCAGCGGCCTGACGCCGGAGGAGTTCATGCTGTGGATGTACGAGGGCGGCGGCGTCGAGCTCTATGAAGCCTTCCGCCGCGACGTCTTCGACGTGGTGGCCTTCCCCTGTGCGATCCTCGGTACCGAGATCTTCCTGCACTCCAACAAGAAGGTGGAGACGCTGGAAGACTTCCAGGGCCTGCGCCTGCGCACTTCCGGTGCATGGGCGGAACTGGCGGCGCGTCTTGGTGCCTCCACCGTTGTCATGGCCGGCGGCGACATCTACAGCGCACTTGAGCGAGGCGTGATCGACGCCGCCGAATGGGGCAGCCCTGAAATGAACCGGCCCACCGGCTTCCAGGAAGTGGCCCAGTACGTGATCATCCCCGGCGTTCACCAGTCCGGCGGCTTCCTCGAGTGCCAGGTCAACGAATCCGCCTGGAACGAGCTGACCGCGGAGGAACAGGACCTGCTGCGCCTGGCAGGCAAGCTGACCGTGTTCGAGACCTGGCTGGCCAGCTCGTTCGCCGATCTGGATGCCTACCAGGAGCTGGTCGACGGTCCCAACGAGATCGTCCGTCTGGAGCAGTCGTTCATCGACACCATCTACGAAGAGACCGTGAAGTGGGAAGACGAGTACGCGGCGGAGAACGAGTGGTTCGCCCGCGTGCTTGAGTCCCAGCGCGACTTCAAGGACGCGATGAGCAGCTGGTCGGAGTACCGCCTCCCGATGGGCGGCATCGGCCGCTGATCCCGGGGCTTGTGGTGGCGTAGGCGGACAAGAACCCCGCCTGCGCCCGCGACAGCCATCCCGGGCCCCGGCCGACGCTCCAGGAGGGTCGGCCGGGGCCCTTGCCGTTTCCAGGCAATCGGAACCTGACACATGAACGTCCTGATCAAGAGTATTGAATCCCTGACCCGCTTTTCCGGGTGGATCGGCGCGCTGCTGATCTTCCCCCTGATCGGTGCCCTGGTTGTCGAGGTCTTCAGTCGCTATGTGATCGGGCGCCCCACGATGTGGGCGTTCGAGATCAGCTACATGGTGATGGGCGCCATCTTCATGCTGGGCGTATCCAACGCCCTGCGGATCGGCCAGCACGTCAGCGTGGACCTGGTGAGCCTGAAGCTGAGCTCTCGGGCCAACGCCCTGGTGCGCACCATCGGCTACCTAATCTTTCTGCCTGTGCTGGTATGGCTGGTCTGGGAGCTGTCGAAATACGCCCTCACCGCCTTCCAGGGGCAGGAGCGCTCCGGCCGTTCGGCCTGGAACCCGGTAGTGTGGCCGATCTTCACCGTGTGGTTCGTGGGCTTCGCGCTGCTGGCTCTGCAGGTGCTGGCAGAGCTGATCAAGTCCCTGGCACTGCTGATCGGCCATACACCGAACATGGAGGGCGAGGAATGAGCAGCTACCTGGCCCTGCTGATGTTCCCGGCGCTGATGGCCTTCATCATCTCCGGCTTCCCCATCGCCTTCTCGATGATCGTGGTGGCGACCCTGTTCGGCATGATCCAGTTCGGAGACGTTGCCGCCTACCAGCTGCTGACCAAGATCGAGGACACCGCCTCCAACTCGATCCTCGCAGCAGTGCCGCTGTTCATCTTCATGGGGGCGATGCTCGAACGCTCGGGGATCGCCGAGCGGCTGTTCGGGGCCATCCACATGTGGACCCATCGTCTGCCCGGCGGGCTTGGCGTAGGGGCCATCGTCATGGGCGCCCTGTTCGCCGCTTCCAGCGGCGTGGTGGGGGCCACCGAGGCGGTCATCGGCATGCTGGCGATCCCGGTGATGCTCAAGCACCACTACAGCAAGAGCCTGATGTCCGGCACCATCTGTGCCAGCGGCTCCCTGGGAACCGCGATCCCGCCCTCCATCACCGTGGTGGTGCTGGGTCCGGTGGCCGGTGTGTCGGTGGGGGCGCTGTTCAGCGGCCTGCTGATCCCTGGTTTCCTGATGGCGGTGATGTTCCTGGTCTACATCATCGGCGTGGCCTATCTGAAGCCGGAGATGGCACCGCGGGTGGAGGAGAACGAGGCCGCGGTCGAATGGCCGGAGCGGCTGCGCATCACACTGGTGGCCCTGGTGCCGACCATGGCGCTGATCTTCACCGTGCTGGGCACCATTCTGATGGGCATCGCCACGCCCACCGAGGCGGCGGCCTGCGGGGCGCTGGGCTCGGTGATGCTGGCGCTGGCCTATCGAAACCTCAACGCCGGGGTGCTGTGGCACGCGGCGATCAAGACCATGAACATCTCGGCGATGATCCTGCTGATCGTGCTGGGTGGCAGCATGTTCGCCGGGGTCTTCTTCGCCTCGGGCGGCCTGGCCACGGTACAGTCGATGCTGATGGATACCGGCCTGAGCCCCTGGATGATCCTGGGTCTGATCCTGCTCATCGCCTTCATTGCCGGCTTCGTGCTCGACCTGATCTCGGTGGTGCTGATCATCGTGCCGGTCGCCATGCCGATCGTGCGGATGCTGGGCTTCGACGAGATCTGGTTCTGCGTGGCCTTCCTCGTGGTGCTGCAGACCAGCTACCTGACGCCGCCCCTGGCGCCGGCGATCTTCTACCTGCGGGCCATCACGCCGCCGGAGGTAACCCTGCGGCACATGTACCGCGGGGTGATGCCCTTCATCGCCTGCCAGCTGGTGGTGCTAGCCCTGGTGCTGGCGTTCCCGATGATCGCGACCTGGCTGCCAGAGGTGATGAGCGGCCCCTCCTGGCGCTGAGGCGTCCAATTCCTTCTGCCACCACCATGACAGCGGTGCGGCATATGCCGCGGCGCTGTCGTCTGAAAGCAGACCCCACGCTCACGCCACTAACCCGGACACAGCACCAGCGAGATCAACCAGGGGGTGCTCGGTCCGGGGTTGTTCAGCAACTTTACCGGTGGCAACTCCAACACGCGGCTGACATTCCGCCAACGTCATCGGTCAGGCTCTCCCTGACCCACCGTGCTAACGAACAGGCAATACCGTAAGCTTGGGTAACCAACACTCGCCCCGCCATCGACCAGCAGGATGCTGCCATGGACAAGAAGGCCCTCAGCGAACGGGATATCTGCACCAAGTTCATCACCCCGGCGCTGGAGCGCGCCGGCTGGGACATCCAGGTGCAGGTGCGCGAGGAGGTGTCGTTCACCGCCGGGCGCATCATCGTGCGCGGGCGGCTGCACACTCGCGGCAAGCGGCGCCGCGCCGATTACCTGCTCAGCTACCAGAAGCACCAGCCCATCGCGGTGATCGAGGCCAAGGACAACAAGCACGGCCTCGGCGACGGCATGCAGCAGGCGCTGGCCTACAGCGACGCCCTGGACGTGCCCTTCGTGTTCTCAAGCAATGGTGATGGCTTCCTGTTCCACGACCGCACCGGCCTGGGCGGGCAGACCGAGACCGAGCTCGACCTCGACGACTTCCCCTCCCCCGATGAACTCTGGGTGCGCTACTGCCGTTACAAGGGCATCGGCCCGGCCCAGCGCCCGGTGGTAGAGCAGCCCTACTACGATGACGGCAGCGGCCGCAGCCCGCGCTACTACCAGCGCATCGCCATCAACCGCGCCGTCGAGGCGGTGGCCCGCGGCCAGGACCGCATCCTGCTGGTGATGGCCACCGGTACCGGCAAGACCTTCACCGCCTTCCAGATCATCTGGCGGCTGTGGAAGGCCAAGCAGAAGAAGCGGATCCTCTTCCTCGCGGACCGCAACATCCTGGTCGACCAGACCAAGAACAACGACTTCAAGCCGTTCGGCCAGGCCATGACCAAGGTCACGAACCGTACGGTGGACAAGTCCTACGAGCTCTACCTCTCGCTCTACCAGGCGGTGACCGGCAGCGAGGAATCTCAGAACATCTACAAGCAGTTCTCGCCGGACTTCTTCGACCTGATCGTCATCGACGAATGCCACCGCGGCAGCGCAGCGGTGGATTCCGCCTGGCGCTCGATCCTCGAATACTTCTCCTCGGCTACCCATATCGGACTGACCGCCACGCCCAAGGAGACGAAAGAGGTCTCCAACATCGATTACTTCGGCGAGCCGGTCTACACCTACTCCCTCAAGCAGGGTATCGAGGACGGCTTCCTCGCCCCCTACAAGGTGGTGAGGGTGGATATCGACCGCGACCTGCAGGGCTGGCGGCCCAGTAAGGGCCAGGTGGACAAGCTCGGCCAGGAGATCGAGGACCGCATCTACAACCAGAAGGATTTCGACAGGCACCTGGTGCTGGAGAAACGCACCGAGCTGGTGGCGCGCAAGATCACAGAGTTTCTGGAGGGCAGCGACCCCTTCCAGAAGGCCATCGTCTTCTGCGAGGACATCGACCACGCCGAGCGCATGCGCCAGGCGCTGGTCAACCTCAACCCCAGGCGCGTGGCCGAGAACCGCAAGTACGTGATGCGCATCACCGGCGACGAGAACGAAGGCAAGGCCGAACTCGACAACTTCATCAACCCGGAGGCGCGCTACCCGGTAATTGCCACCACCAGCAAGCTGATGACCACCGGCGTCGACGCCCAGACCTGCAAGCTGATCGTGCTCGACCAGCGCATCCAGTCGATGACCGAGTTCAAGCAGATCATCGGCCGCGGCACCCGCATCAACGACGACTACCACAAGCACTGGTTCACCATCCTCGACTTCAAGAAGGCCACCGAGCTGTTCGCCGACCCGGACTTCGACGGCGATCCGGTGAAGGTCTACCAGCCCAGGGGCGACGACCCCGTCGTGCCGGACGACGAACTGGCCGATGACGAGGTGGCACATGGCGACAGCGCCGGGTCGCTCGCCGACACCCAGGCGGAAGGCGTCGAAGAGGACCTAGCCGGCTACGAACTTGAGGAAGGCGCCATCTGGCAGAGCGACGACGTCTTCGGTGGCAATAGCCTCAGCGACGACGAAGGCCCCGGCAAGCGGGTGAGGTACGTGGTCGACGACGTGGAGGTCAGCGTAGTCGCCGAGCGGGTGCAGTACCTGGGCCTGGACGGCAAGCTGATCACCGAGAGCCTGCGCGACTACACCCGCAAGAAGGTAAAGGAGCAGTTCGCCTCCCTGGATGACTTCCTGCGCCGCTGGTACGACGCCGAGCGCAAGCAGGCGATCCTCGACGAGCTGGCCGAACAGGGCGTGCTTTGGGAGGAACTGGCGGCCGAGCTTCGCAAGACCTGGGGCGACGAGCCCGACCCCTTCGATGTGATCTGCCACATCGCCTTCGACCGCCCGCCGCTGACCCGCCGCGAGCGCGCCGAGCAGGTGAAGAAGCGCGACATCTTCACTCGCTATGAAGGCCAGGCCCGCCAGGTGCTGGAATCCCTGGTCGACAAGTACGCCGACTCAGGGATAGAGCCCATCGAGGACCCCAAGGTGCTCACCCTGGCCCCCTTCAGCGCCATCGGCGCGCCCATGGAGCTGGTGAAAGCCTTCGGCGGCAAGCCCGGCTATACCCGCGCCGTGCACGAACTGGAAGACGCCCTCTACCAGACCCGCGGCTGAGCGTTATCCTGTGGCTTCTCGTTACCAAGCTGCCAAGCGTTATCCACACCCGATGCCGGCCCAGCCCCTGTGGATAGTCCGGCATCCACCCCGAATCGCAAGGAATCGACACTCCCATGAGCATCAGCAGCACCATCAAGTCCATCCAGGACATCATGCGCAAGGACGTGGGCGTCGACGGCGACGCCCAGCGTATCGGCCAGCTCGTCTGGATGCTGTTCCTGAAGATCTTCGACGACCGGGAGCAGGAGTGGGAGATGTTCAATGAGGACTACCGCTCGCCGATCCCCGAGCCGCTGCGCTGGCGCCGCTGGGCCGCCGACCCCGAGGGCATGACCGGCGACGAGCTCAAGGACTTCGTCGACACCATGCTGTTCCCAGGCCTGCAGCAGCTGCAGCCCCGCGGCGACGACACCCGTGGCGTGGTGATCCGCAACGTCTTCGAGGACGCCTACAACTACATGAAGTCCGGCCAGCTGATGCGCCAGGTCATCAACAAGCTGCAGGACGGCATCGACTTCAACACCCAGGATGACCGCCACCAGCTCGGCGACATGTACGAGCAGATCCTCAAGGACCTGCAGAGCGCCGGCAACGCTGGGGAGTTCTACACCCCGCGCGCGGTCACCGAGTTCATGGTCAACCGCGTGGACCCGACGCTCGACGAGATCGTGATGGACCCGGCCTGCGGCACCGGCGGCTTTCTCACCTGCACCATCGAGCACAAGCGCGCCCGCTACGTGAAGACCCCGGAGGACGAGCAGACTCTGCAGCGCAGCATCCACGGAGTGGAGAAGAAACCGCTGCCCCACCTGCTGGCCACCACCAACCTGATCCTTCACGGCATCGAGGTGCCCAGCCAGATCAAGCACGACAATACCCTGGCGCGCCCGCTGATCAGTTGGGGGCCCCGCGAGCGGGTCGACGTCATCATCGCCAACCCGCCCTTCGGCGGCATGGAGGAGGACGGCATCGAGACCAACTTCCCCCAGGCCTTCCGCACCCGCGAGACCGCCGATCTTTTCCTGACGCTGTTCATCCACCTGCTCAAGGAGCACGGCCGCGCCGCCGTGGTGCTACCGGACGGCTTTCTGTTCGGCGAGGGCATGAAGAGCCGCCTCAAGGAGAAGCTGCTGACCGAGTGCAACCTGCACACCATCGTTCGGCTGCCCAACGGCGTGTTCAACCCCTACACCGGCATCAAGACCAACCTGCTGTTCTTCACTAAGGGCCGGCCCACCGAGGCCGTGTGGTACTACGAGCACCCCTACCCCGAAGGCGTGAAGAACTACAGCAAGACTCGGCCGATGAAGGTCGAGGAATTCGCCACCGAGATCGACTGGTGGGGCGACGAGCGCGACGGCTTCGCCGCCCGCGAGGAAACCGAGCAGGCCTGGAGGGTGGGCATCGAGGAGATCCAGGCGCGCAACTACAACCTGGATATCAAGAACCCCCACCAGGGCGAGCAGATCAGCCACGACCCCGACGAGCTGCTGGCGAAGTACGCCCAGCAGCAGGCCGAGATCCAGGAGCTGCGCGACCAGCTCAAGCAGATCCTCGGCGATGCGCTGGGTCATGCTGGACAGGAGGGCCGGGCATGAACGTGCGCGAGTCAAAGCTGACCAGCGCTGGGGAAATCGGCAGTGCCGATGTATCGGGATTGCTAATCGACCACTTGGATCTCTGGTCCGGCGCCGTTACCACCCGATCGACGGCGGGAAGAGGTCGCCATGGAAAGATCGAACTCACCGGCATCAAGAAGCTGCGCGAGCTGATTCTGGAGCTCGCCGTGCGCGGCAAGCTGGTGGAGCAGGACCCCAGCGACGAACCCGCCGGCGTGTTGCTGGAGCGCATCGCCGAGGAGAAGGCGAGGCTGGTCAAGGAAGGGAAGATCAAGAAGCCCAAGAAGCTGCCGGAAATCACGGAGGAAGAGAAGCCGTTTGAGCTGCCGGAAGGCTGGCAATGGGCAAGGCTGTCCGATGTTCTTCGAGTTATAAATGGCCGAGCCTACAAGAAGCATGAAATGCTTCAAGAAGGCACCCCACTGCTGCGGGTTGGAAATCTCTTCACTTCCAATGAGTGGTACTACTCAGACTTGCAGCTTGAGGATGACAAATATATCGACCATGGCGACCTGATCTATGCTTGGTCAGCATCATTTGGCCCCTTTATCTGGGATGGCGGAAAAGCCATCTACCATTACCACATCTGGAAGCTCGAGCTATATGATCACTTATACACCAGTAAGCATTTTCTCTATAATTATCTGAAAGCTGTAACTGAGGAAATTAAATCTTCCGGAAGTGGCATCGCTATGACTCACATGACGAAGGCCAAAATGGAAGAGCTAGTTTTACCGTTTCCTCCGCCGAAAGAGCAACAGCGTATCGTCGAAAAAATCGACGAGCTAATGGCCCTCTGCGACCGACTGGAGCAGCAGGTCGGCGACCAACTGGAAGCCCATGAGGTGCTGGTCGATACTCTTCTAGGCTCTTTATTCAAACCCGCCGAAGGCTCTCTCACCCGCTCCACCGACGCCGCCGAAGTGGTCGAGAACTGGGCTCGCATTTCCGAGCATTTTGATACTCTCTTCACCACCGAAGCCAGCATCGACAAGCTCAAGCAGACCATCCTCCAGCTGGCGGTGATGGGGCGGTTGGTGGAGCAGGACCCCAATGACGAGCCCGCCATCGTATTGCTGGATCGCATCGCTGAGGAAAAGGCTAGGCTGGTAAATGAAGGCAAGATCAAGAAGTCGAAAGTGGCACCAGAGTCACAGGAAGAAATTGTACCTTTCAAAATTCCAGGACGTTGGAAATGGTGTAGGCTAGAAAATATCACATTATATTCAGAGTCCGGCTGGAGCCCTCAATGCAACAACGGACCGCGCAGCGAAGGTAATTGGGGCGTATTGAAAGTTAGCGCCGTTTCTTGGGGAAATTTCAAGCCCGATGAAAACAAAGGATTACCAAAAAACTTAGCGCCACGGGCTGAACTCGAAGTAAGGCCCAGTGATTTCTTGATATCCAGGGCCAATACAGCAGATCTCGTTGCTCGTTCTGTCGTTGTACCAACAACCACCCCAGAAAAGCTAATGCTGAGTGATAAAATAATAAGAGTGGTCTTCTCGAAATACATTCACCAACCATATGTCAACATATTCAACAATAGCCAATATGCCAGAGAATATTATTCAAGCGTTGCTGGTGGAACAAGTCACTCAATGAAAAATGTTTCCAGAAGTCAAATCAACCAGCTCCTTACCCCGTTACCACCATTCGATGAGCAGGTGCGTATCTGTAAAGCTGTAGAAAACATGCTTTTTCTATGTGAGGCGATAAGAAAAAAATTACATTCATTGGAGAAGCTTAAAGAAGAGCTGGCAAATGGAATTGTGAGAAAAGCATCAGGGGATAAATAAAATCATGAGATTCAAGAAGATATATATTGAAAATTACAAAAACCTAAAAGATTTTGAAATTGTTTTCGATGAAGAAGAATTCATGGATATTTTTGTAGGAAGGAATGGAAGTGGGAAATCAAATCTCATAGAAGCTATAGTAAAGATTTTTCGAAACATCTATGGCGGGAAGGAATCTCCGCAGTCAAACTTTAATTACAAAATCTCTTATGAAATTGAAGGCAAAGCAACTATAATAGAATGGCGCGACGGGTTGTTTTATATCGACGAGAGCAGAACTGGAAAAAAACAAATCGGCAACGTTACCCTTCCAGAGAATGTAATAGTTTATTATTCTGGGCACAATGAAACAGTAGTGAACGCTGTAAAGGACTCCGAGGAGTCATTCAGAAAGAAGATAAAAACAGGCTCTTCGTCGTCGGGTGTGGAATTCGCCCCCGTCGTTGAGCCACGATAGAGCCTCCACGATGACAGGAGGCATGGCATGGACGGCACCCAGATTCTGACCCTCGGCCTGGGCCTGGAAGCGCCC
>NZ_JBHRSQ010000001.1:0-41980 GCF_042643535.1 Halomonas tibetensis | reverse complement strand
AAGCTGCCAGGTCACGCGCACGCGGCTACCGAAACGAGGCCAACTTCATCGCCATGATCTACCTGATTGGCAGCCCTGTGGGCCGCCTGCTTGATCAGGCCAAATCCACATGAAACGACGAAGAACCAAAAAACCAGACCCTGTCGGATCTGGCTTTTTCTATGTTTGGTAGCGGGGACCGCTGAACTTGAAACGAGAGGGAACCGATGACGGGTCATTAGGCGCAAAAAAACCAGACCCTGTCGGATCTGGCTTTTTCTGTGTTTGGTAGCGGGGACCGCTGAACTTGAAACGAGAGGGAACCGATGACGGGTCATCAGACGCAAAAAAACCAGACCCTGTCGGATCTGGCTTTTTCTATGTTTGGTAGCGGGGACCGCTGAACTTGAAACGAGAGGGAACCGATGACGGGTCATCAGACGCAAAAAAACCAGACCCTGTCGGATCTGGCTTTTTCTATGTTTGGTAGCGGGGACCGCTGAACTTGAAACGAGAGGGAACCGATGACGGGTCATCAGACGCAAAAAAACCAGACCCTGTCGGATCTGGCTTTTTCTATGTTTGGTAGCGGGGACCGGATTTGAACCGATGACCTTCGGGTTATGAGCCCGACGAGCTACCAGACTGCTCCACCCCGCATCAACGTGTTGCGTATTCTACAGAAATTACCCCTTTAGTCAAGGGGTGGGGTTCAAACGCTCGTCCCGGCACCGCTTCCTGGTCCATACTCGTCCGAGTTGTCATCAAACGGGCAACGCTTCAGATAATAATTGGTGCGCCGGCCGAGCTGGCCTGGCCACAGCGTCATGACAATCAGGGAGGTTACAATGGCCAACAACGCAATCGTTGCTTGGGTGACCGGTGGAACCGGCGGCATCGGCAGTGCCATCTGCCGTTCGCTGGCCGATGAAGGCTATCAGGTGGTCGCTGGCTACCATAATCCGGAGAAGGCCAAGAGCTGGCTCGAGGCTCAGAAGGCCGACGGCTACAGCAACATCGACATCTCCGGGGTGGACCTGGTGGATTTCGATGCCTGCATCAAGGGGGTCAAGGAGATCGAGGAGAAGCATGGCCCGATCGGTGTCCTGGTCAACTGCGCGGGCATCACCCGCGATGGCACCATGAAAAAGATGACACCGGAGCAGTGGCACGAGGTCATCGACACTAACCTCAACAGCGTCTTCAATACCTGCCGCAGCGTGCTCGATACCATGCTGGAGAAGCAGTACGGCCGAATCATCAACATCTCTTCCATCAACGGCCGCAAGGGACAGTTCGGCCAGGTGAACTACTCTGCCGCCAAGGCGGGGATGCACGGCCTGACCATGGCACTGGCTCAGGAGACCGCCACCAAGGGCATCACCGTGAATACCGTGTCGCCGGGCTATATCGCCACCGACATGATCATGAAGATCCCCGAGAAGGTCCGTGAGTCCATCCGCGAGACCATCCCGGTCAAGCGCTACGGCAAGCCGGAGGAGATCGGTCGCCTGGTGGCCTATCTGGCCCACGAAGAGTCTGGCTTCATCACCGGGGCCAACATCGATATCAACGGCGGCCAGTTCATGGGCTGATCGCCTTGAATGACCGTGACCCCTGCCGACCGGGCAGGGGCTACGCCCCGAATGATGCAGGAGCTCGAGGTGACCCCTCGCGCTCCTGCGTTTTGTGGGTGAGTGGCGGCCGTCAGGGCGGCGGCAGGTGCGTCAGGCGCTCGAGCATCCGGTCAAGCTCCCCTACCTCGCGGCTCCACAGCGCAGGCGCTATTGGCCCGGCGGCCAGCAGTTCACGCAGCACGCCGTGCACCTCTTCGGCGCTCGAGAGCTCGCGGCTCAGGCTCTCGTTGAGGCGCTCCACCTGGATCGCCAGACGCAGCGGGTCGTCGCGGTGGCTGACGCTGCCCACGGCGAGCAGGGAAAGGTGCACTCGCACTCGCGCCAATCGCTCTTCCATCTCCTTCTCGTCAGCAGACTCCTGGCGTGCCGCATTGCGACGGGCGTGGGCGCCGTGCATATCATCCGCCAGGCTCAACCCCTCGGGGACTGCTACCTCGCGAACTTCGCCGCCGGCCAGGCGATCGGCGTCGGCCTCCAGATGAGCGTTCAGCAGTGGCTGCACGGCACGCCAGCGCTCCACTTCTTCCACGACTGCCAAGCGTTCGAGTCGCTGGCGGCGAGCGCGCACGATGCCTGACCAGCGGCGCCGCATGCCTTCTGTGCGACGCCCACCGGGGAGCGGTTCCAGCGCCGCAGCCTCGGCGATCGCGGCGGTGAGCACGGCCTCGTCGTCGCTGCCGGCGGGATGCCAGGCATCCATTCGCTCGATCAGCGCCTGCATGGTCTCCTGGCGTTTGCGGGATTGCTGGGTGCGGTCGTCGCGCTCGGCCTCCCGAGAGGCGAACACCTGGTCGCACAGATCCCGGAACTCGCGCCATAGCGCCTGCTCTTCGCCCCGCGGGGCTCGGCCCAGGTCGCGCCAGCGCTGCTGCAGCGCCTTGACCGCCTCGGCGCGGCGGGCGGCGGGCATCGTTTGGCCGAGCAGAGCGCGCACCTGTTCGATGAGATCGCGTTTGGTCTCGGCGACCGATTGGGCGCGCTGGTCGATCAGCGCCTGAAGCGCGTGCCGGATGCGACCGAAGCGACGCCCAATGGCTTCGGCCTGATCCCGGGGCACCGGTGCGGCTCGCCGCCACTGGTCACGGGCGCGATCGCGGATCTCGCGCAGTGCATCCGGATCGGCTTCCTCGGCGGGTTGGTCAAGCAGCGTCTCGAGCTGTTCGCACAGGGTCTCGCGGAGGGTCAGGTTGGCCTGGCGCTCATGATCGAGGCGCTCCCGCCACGGGGTCAGGCGTGCGTGGATGCGGTCGGAGGCGGCCCGGAAGCGGGACGATTGCTCGCGGTTGGCGGCGGCGTCGCCCAGCGACTTCCACTCCTTGACCAGTTGGCGATGGCGGCGGTCCAGGCTGGCGTCGACGAGGGTGTCCTCCTCGGCCAGGGCCTCGATGGCCTGGACAAGCTGATCGCGTTTGGGACCCGCCACGAAACTGCGCCAGTCGCGCAGTTCGGCCAGCCGTGCGCCCAGCTGCCTGAGGCGCGACGCGTGGGGCTGGTGAGCGCTGGCGTCGAGCTTGTCGGCGGTCTGGCGCAGGCGTTGATGAAGTCGGCTGGCGCTCTTGAAGGCGCCGCGCTCAAGCAGGCGTTCCAGCTCGTCGAGATCAGCGACGAAGCGAGCCAGGCGCTCCGTCTGGTCCTCGGTCGGGGCGTCCTTCTGAACCAGGCGTTCGCGAGCTTTGAGCAGCAGGGGGGTAGGGGCCAGGTCCGCAGGCCAGGCGAGGGCGCCGAGGAGGGCCGCAAGGCGCTCGTCATCGCCATCGAGTAGGGCGCGCTCGACCTCGTCGGCGCGCTCCTCCAGGCGGACCCAGGCTTGGCTGATGTGCTCGAAGCCCTCGCGGACGGCGTCGTAGCGTTGGCGGAGCGCCTGGTCGGCCAGGTGCTGGTCGGAAAGCGCCTGCCAGCGGTTCGCCAGCAGCTGCTTCTGGGCACGCAAGCTGGCAATGTCCTGGGTCATGACCACCTCGCTGCGACCCAGGGCCTCGACTCCCTCCTCGAGGGCCTCCACCAGTGCCACCCTGGCCTGCTCGGCGTCTTCGCGGCGCGCCTCGGCGGCTTCATTGGCGCGCTGCTGAGCCTCGTGGTCGCCGATCACCTTGCGGCAGCGCAGGCAAGCGTCGTGGTAGCGGCGCTCCTGGCTGGCGTCGGGTAGATCCTGCAGGGTCGCCCATTCGCGCATCAAGTGGCGAAAGCGACCGGCATAAAGCGGTTCCCAGGGAGCGGTGGCATGGCGCTCCAGGTCAGCGAGAAGCGTTTCGCGGCGCTCACGGCCGGCGGCCAGTTGGGCAGTGTCGGCTCGCAGGCGGTTGAGGCGCTCACGGGCTTGGCGCATCACCTGGCTGTCGCGACGGGCCTGTTGGGCGAGGCGAGCCAGTCCGGCTTCGCTGGTGACCCGCTCGGCGGCGGCATGGCGAACGGCAGCGATACCGTTGTCGCAGGCCTGGCGGATCAGCGCTTCCTCGCCGTCCAGCTTTTCCAGGGCGGCCAGGCGCAGCCGCTGGTTGTCGCCCTGCAGGCAGAGCTCTGCCAGAAGGGTGGCGTCATGGAGCCGTTCGATAAGAGCGACTCGAGCCCCCAGTTCCAGGCTTCCGGTGCGCCCGGCGAGCAGGGTGATCAGCCGGCGGAAGAGCTCTTCCGAGGCGTCGCCTTCGTCGAGCAGGCCGAGCAGCCGCTCGGGGTCCTCCAGGCGAGCCAGCGCGGTGGCCCGCACGGACGACTCCTCGTCCCGGGCGAGCCGCTCCAGTGCCTGGCGGTGTTCGTCACGCGCGGTGTCGAGGCGCGCAATGGCCTGGCGTCGTACCTGCGGGTCGGGGTGCTGCCAGCGCGGGGCGAACAGACGGCGAAAGAGTCCTGACATGGGCGATCCTGATAAGGGGCGCATCACGCACCGGGACGCGCCGGTCGGTTGTTGGTGGCTGTCGAGTAGTCCCGGGCAGGCCATCAGGCGCAGCACCGGTAATGGGCATAAGAGTATCTAAGCATGCGGTGCCGCTGGGGAAAAGCCTGTGTTGTGGCCGTCTGGAGACACTGACAGGGAGCAGCCGCTAGGCGTATGATCAGTTGCAGGGGGCACGACACTCGCTTAGCTTTAGTGACGTACCTCGACCAACACCCATGTGGAGTTCGGCAATGAGCCTCAAAGTGGACAGGGACGGCATGGCCTTTACCTTCAAGGGCGGCATGCTACCGATGACGGTCATGGAGCTGAACAGCGCGGACCCCGAGAGGATCCGCGACCAGCTGGCCGGCAAGCTGAGCCAGTCCCCGGCCTTCTTTCAGCATACGCCGGTTGTGCTCAGCGTCGAGAAGCTTGACGAGCCGCACCTGGCACTTGAACGCATCTGTGCGGTCTGCCGTGCCCACAAGCTTCTGCCGGTGGCCGTGCGCGGTGGCGCCGAGCCGGTGAAACAGTCCGCCTGGGCGCTGGGCCTTGGCTGGTTCCCACCCCTGGAGCCGAACCGTCCCAGGGCGCTCGAGAGTGTATCCTCGGCGGACATCGAGGAAAGCCGCGAGGAAGAGCCCGCCCTGTCTTCTCCGCCGGGCGTTGCCAGTGGCGGCAGGATCTTTCGTGGCACGGTGCGTTCCGGCCAGCAGATTACCGCTCCCGAGGGGGATCTGGTGGTTGTCGGCGCGGTCAATGCCGGCGCCGAGGTGCTGGCTGCGGGCAGCGTGCACGTCTACGGCGCCCTGCGCGGCCGGGCTCTGGCCGGCATCCACGGTGATCCCCTGGCTGGCATCTTCTGCCGTGAACTCCACGCCGAGCTGCTCTCGGTGGCCGGAAACTACAAGCGTCTCGAGGACATCGACCCGCGCCTGCTTGGCGTTATGGTGCAGGTGCGTCTCGACGGAGACCAACTCGGTATCACGTCGCTGGCCTGAGGCTCGACACGACCGAGACGGTTTTCTCTTTACCATTCAATGACAGACAGGAAGCGACTCTTGGCCAAGATCATCGTTGTGACCTCCGGCAAGGGAGGCGTCGGCAAGACAACCAGCGCAGCAGCCATCGCCACCGGCCTGGCGCTGCGCGGCAACAAGACTGTGGTCATCGACTTCGACGTGGGGCTTCGCAACCTTGATCTTATCATGGGCTGCGAGCGCCGAGTGGTCTATGACCTGGTCAACGTGATCCAGGGAGAGGCCGGGCTGAGCCAGGCATTGATCCGCGACAAGCGTGTCGACAATCTGCATATTCTTCCGGCCTCCCAGACCCGTGACAAGGACGCCCTGAGTCAGGAGGGCGTCGAGAAGGTGCTTGAGGCCCTGAAAAAGGATTTCGATTACATTCTCTGCGACTCCCCGGCAGGCATCGAACGCGGCGCCCAGCTGGCCATGTACTACGCCGATGAGGCCATCGTGGTCACCAACCCCGAGGTTTCCTCGGTGCGTGACTCCGACCGCATCCTCGGCCTGCTGGCCTCCAAGACGCGTCGCGCCGAGCGCGGTGAGGAGCCGATCAAGGAGCACCTGCTGGTCACTCGCTACAATCCGGAGCGGGTCGATCTGGGTGATATGCTCAACCTCGATGATATCCGCGAGATCCTGGCCATCGACCTGATCGGCCTGATTCCCGAGTCCGAAGCGGTGCTGCGTGCCTCCAACCAGGGGGTACCCGTGACCCACGACGCCGCCAGTGATGCCGGCCAGGCCTACACCGATACGGTAGCGCGCCTGCTCGGCGAGGATGTGCCCCTGCGTTTCCACGAGTACCAGAAGAAAAGCCTGCTCAGCCGCATGTTTGGAGGAGTTCGCCGGTGAAACTGCTTGAATTCCTGAAGCGAGAGCGCAAGAAGTCCGCCTCGGTCGCCAAGGAGCGGCTGCAGATCATCGTGGCACATCAGCGCACTCAGCGTGGCCAGCCCGACTATATGCCAATGTTGGAAAAAGAGCTGCTGGAGGTGATCCGTCGCTATGTCCAGGTGGACGACGACGCCATCAACATCAGCCTGGACAGCGAGGACAACTGCTCGGTGCTGGAGCTCAACGTCACTCTGCCCAAGGGCTCGCCCGGCTGAGTGACGAGCGGTGCTGTGCTAGGCTGTGGCCTCCATCCAGCATGACCGTCGGAGAGCTAGCCCATGGCGCCCCCTGCTGCCCCGCTGACCTTTCTGTGGCACGACTACGAAACCTTCGGCGCCGACCCGCGCCGTGACCGCCCGGCCCAGTTCGCGGCGATCCGCACCGATGCCGAGTTCAACGAGGTCGGTGAGCCGGTGGAGTGGTTCTGCAAGCCCGCCGACGACTATCTGCCCCATCCCCAGGCCTGCCTGATTACCGGAATCACGCCTCAGCAGGCGCGCCGCCGAGGCCTGCCCGAAGCGGAGTTTGCCGGACGCATCGAGGAGTTGATGAGCGCGCCAGGTACCTGCGTGCTGGGCTACAACAGCCTGCGTTTCGACGACGAGGTGACCCGCCACCTTTTCTATCGCAATCTGATCGACCCCTATGCGCGCGAGTGGCAGAACGGCAATTCCCGCTGGGATCTGATCGACGTGGTGCGGGCCTTCCATGCCCTGCGCCCGTCAGGTATCGAGTGGCCGAGCCGGGAGGATGGCGCGCCGAGTTTTCGCCTCGAGGACTTGACCGCGGCCAATGGCATCGCCCACGTGGGCGCCCATGATGCCCTGGCCGATGTGCGCGCGACAATTGCTCTGGCGAAGCGGCTGAAAGAGGCAAACCCTCGGCTCTTCGAGTATCTGCTGGGGCTTCGCGGCAAGCGTTCGGTGGCCCGGCTGCTCGACGTGCCGGGGCGCAAGCCGGTGCTGCACATCTCTCGCCGCTATCCGGCCAGCCGCGGCTGCGCCGCCCTCGTGGTGCCGTTGGCTGAGCATCCCACCAACCCCAACGGAGTCATCGTCTACGATCTCTCGATGGACCCGACCCCGCTCTTCGACCTCTCCGCCGAGCAAATCCGCCAGCGCGTCTTCGTCAGCAACGATGACCTGGCCGAGGGCGAGGAGCGTATCCCCCTCAAGGTCATTCACATCAACAAGTGCCCGGTGCTTTTTCCGGCCAGTGCGCTTAAGGACGTGGAGGGCCCACGCCAGGGCGAATACGGGGAAATCGTCACCCGGCTGGGGCTTGATGTGGTGGCCTGCCGCGAGCACTGGAAACGCCTCGCTGCTCACCCCGAAGTGGCTGCCCGGGTGAGCGAGGTGTTCGCCGCCCCGCCGCCTGCGGGCCCCGAGGACCCCGACCTGATGCTCTACGCCGGCGGTTTCTTCTCGCCGGCGGACCGCCAGCAGATGCAGCGCGTGCGTGACAGCGATCCCTGGGATCTGGTGGGGGCGCGTTTCGCCTTCCAGGACCCGCGCCTGGAGGAGATGCTGTTCCGCTTCCGGGCGCGCAGCTATCCCGAAACCCTGGAGGGCGAGGAGCTGGCCCAGTGGGAGGCCTATCGCTGGGCGCGCATGAACGACTCGTCGGTGGCCGGCCTTACCCTCAAGGGTTTCGCCCGGGAGATAGAGCGGCTCAATCAGGTGGCGCTGAGCGACCGCGACCGCCAGGTGCTCGAGGAGCTGGTGATGCATGTGGAGGCGATCATGCCGCCCCAGGCCTTCGACTGATCCTTTTTTGATGCCCGCAATGACAGCGCCCGGCCATCTTGGCCGGGCGCTGCGTTCTCACCTTGCGACTTACGCATTACCCCTTATTCTTCGACCTCCGGGAGCGGCTCCAGATGCTGGGTCAGCGCCAGCACGTCGTCTGGCTCGTTTCCCGGGTCGTAGGCGACACGGGCCACCGCCGTTTCGCGAAGGTTTGGCCACAGCTCGCGCAGATCATCGGCGTCGACCGCCAGCGCCTGCTCGGCGAGCCGCTCGCGGCGGTCAAACTCGGTGTCGCCGAAGGACATGGCCTGCCATAACCGGCCGGCGCGCCCGGCGAGGCTGGTGTCGCGCTGGATCAGGCTGTCGTGCACTGCCTGGCGATAGGGGGCCAGGGTTTCGTCGTCCAGCGCGGCCAACGTAGTTTCGAAGTCGTCGAGGAAGGCATCAATGCGTGCATCGATCGCCGCGCTCTCGGTTTCCGGTGATTGCACCAGCAGCGCCAGCCCCGGGGCGTCCAGCATCGGGGAGTAGCCGGCGTTAACCACGTACCCGAGCTGCTCCTCGGTGCGCAGACGCTGGTAGAAGGGGGTGTCGATCAGCTGGCCGAGGACCGCCAGACGAGCCTGGCTGGCCAGTGAACGGTCGGGGCCCTGCAGATAGCGCAGCACCACCGACTCCTCGCGGCTGGTGTGGGGCGTAAGACTAGGCAGATCGGCGTCGGCCCTCAGCGGCGTGAGGTCGGGAATGGCGGATGCTTCGAGGGTCGGAGCAAGTGCCTTGGCGACTTGGCGTCCCAGGGCCTCGGCCTCGTCGTCTGTCAGATTGCCCACGGCCATGGCCTCCAGGCGCAGCTCGGTCGTAAGGGCGTCGCGATAGTCGCGCAGGTCATCCGCGTTGAGCTCACGGCTCGCCTCCAGCAGGGCGGCGCTGGGCCACTGAGGGCGCACCAGGGCCTCGGCCAGGGTACGGCCGGCCTGACGGTGCAGTGCCGCCTGGGGCGCGTTGCGCCACTCTCGCTGCAGGCGATAGCGCACACGTTCGACGCTAGCTTCGCTTATATCGCCGACCTGCAACTGATTCAGCACCCGCTCTATCATTCGCTCCTGCCGGTCGCGCCAGCCGGAGAACGACAGGGTGATGCCGCGGGCGTGGGCATAGGCCTCGAAGTGCTGCCCGGCCAGGCGTGCCGGATAGAAGGCCTCGTTGAGGCTGTCGTCCAGCCAGCCGGCCAGCAGTCGCGCCAGGGCGGCATCCCGGGCGGAGCTGGCCGCCTCCGGGTGCTGCAGGCTGAATCGCCACTCCACCTTGGGAGTGTTGAAGGTAGCGTCTGCCATGTGCCACAGGTCGAAGGCGGGCGCTTCCACCAGACGCCGAGGCCGTTCGTCCTGAACGTCACGCAGAGTGAGGTCTTCGGCGATGAAGGGGTTGGGGTCGGGCAGAGCCAGGCCTGCCAGTGCGTTGGCCTCGCCGCTGACTTCCTGGCGCTTGTCTTCAGCCCTGTCTTCAGCCCTGTCTTCCACCCAGGGGGTATGGAACCAGGGTGAGGTGATGTCGCCTTCAACGTCGGGGGCGCTGTAGAGGCGAATCAGGTTGTCGGGGGTGAGGGCGTCGAGGTAGACCGCGCTGCGCTCCGGCGCGAAACCGTCCATGCGATAGGCGGCATACTGCACATCCTCTACCGGGAAGCGCGACAGATTCATGGACAGCCGCATGGCCTCCTGGCGGGGCGCGCCGTGCTGCTGAAAGCGAAACTGCTGTTCGGCGAGCCTGGCCTTCTCGTCGTAGCGCCATGCCTCGAGCCCCCCTGCGCGAAGCTGTTCGATGGCGGCGAAGAGAGTGGCCTCGATGGCGTCGCGCGCTTTGGCGCCGTCCGGAGTCAGGCTGATGTTGACGCTAAACAGGGCGTGGTGGCCGTCACCGCGGGAAACGCCGGCGGAGAGCCCATCGGCCCAGCCGGCTTCGCGCAGCACCGCGAGCAGGCTGCCTTCGCCTTCGTGGCCCAGCAGGTGCGCCACGAGGTCGGCGGGCTTGTGGCGATACTCGGCAATGGGGTCGGGGATCGGGAAGAGCAGGCGCAGGTGGCGGCTGTCGCGCACTGACTGCAGCGCGACGCGCTGGGGCTGCGCCTCCTCCAGCGCCAGCGGGGCGGTGATCCTGGGGGCTTCTAGCCCGCGGTCGGCGATGCCGGTGAATCGTTCGGCGACCAGGGTCTCGAGTTCATCCAGCGGCTGCGGTGCCACCAGCGTCAGGTGCATGACGTTGGCGTCGTAGTAGCGCTGGTAGAAGTCGATCACCCGCTCGCGCAGGCTGGGCTCGCCCTCGGGGCGGTCGGCCAGAGTCTCGCGGCTGCCCACGGAGAAGCTGTTGGTGGGATTCTCCGGGTTGAGCAGGGCGTTGAGCACGTCGTTTTCGCGGCGGCCATCATCGCGGATGCGCGCCATGTATTCCGAGTGCACGATGTTGCGCTCACTCTCCAGTCGGTCCGCGTTGAACAGCGGCGAGATGAAGAACTGGCTGAAGCGATCCAGGGCGCCTTCCAGGGCGTCGGGGTCGATGTCGAAAAAATAGTTGGTGTCCTGGGGGGCGGTGAAGGCGTTGTGGCTACCGCCGCGGCGAGAAATATAGCCCTGGTAGGCATCGGCCTCCGGGAAGGGCTCGGTGCCCAGGAACAGCATGTGCTCCAGGAAGTGGGCCAGGCCGGCGAGGTCCTCCGGGTCCTGGGCGCTGCCCACTGAAACGTTCATTGAGGCG
This sequence comes from Halomonas tibetensis, assembly GCF_042643535.1. Classification (NCBI taxonomy): domain Bacteria; kingdom Pseudomonadati; phylum Pseudomonadota; class Gammaproteobacteria; order Oceanospirillales; family Halomonadaceae; genus Halomonas; species Halomonas tibetensis. Next base: position 31,071 of record NZ_JBHRSQ010000001.1, on the reverse strand, counting down.
GCGGCCTTGTCGGCATCGGGGTCGCTGACCAGCAGGGCGGTGAGGCCGTTTTCCAGGGTCAGCACCCGATAGTCGCGGCTGTCATGGGGGCTGACCAGCGGCGAGACCACCTCGGCGATGGCGCCCGCTTCCGGGTGGCGTTCGGCCACGGCGGGGCCGGTGATCAGCAGCGCCGCGGCAGCAGCCAGGCTGCAGCATCGAGCAGTCGGGGTAAGGGACATCGTCTCTCCTGTGGATCTAGGCATCGTGGCTCGGCGCGTCATGACGGGGGTGCATCGCAACGGCGTCAGTCGGGCTGGCGCAGCATGGGTCCGACCGGATGAGCGCAGGCGGCGTCCTGGTGCGCGGGATTGTTCACACGTCTTGATACCGGGAATGCGCCCAACAGTTCCAACGGGGCGGAAATGAGCAGGGCGCGAATCTGTTCCAGCGGCGTCTCCGGGTCGAGCCAGCGACGAGCCTGGGCGGGATCGATTACCGCCGGCAGACGGTCGGTGAGCGGCGCCAGCAGGCGATTGGTCGGCACGGTGATCAACGCCAGGGAGTCGGTATGCTCGGCCAGGCTGGTGTGAAAGCGGCACCACAGCCCCGCCAGCAGAAGCGGTCCGCGATCGACTCGAGTGATCAGGAAGGGCTGTTTGAAGCGAGGCTGGGCCTTCCAGGCATAGACGCCGCTGGCCGGAACCAGGCAGCGCCTCACCTGGAAGGCCTCGCGAAACATCGGGCGTGACTCCAGCGATTCGGCTCGAGCGCAGTGGGGCGCGTGGTCAAGCACTTCCAGCCAGGGCGGGGTTAGCCCCCAGAACAATCGGCTCAGGCGCGGACGTCCTGCCTCCAGGCGAATGGCCGAGAGCATATGGCGCGGGGCCATGTTGGCACTGGTCATCAGGGGGGCGTCGACGGTCAGTTCCGGCAGCAGGCGCGCAAGGTCGAAGGGGGCAATATGCAGTCTTCCGGCCATGGTCGCTCCGCAGGGGATAGGTCGTTCAGGGTAACCAAGGGGAGGGGTGGAGGAAAGGGCAGAGCGCATGCTGGGGCATAAGACTGCAGGGAAAAGCGGTACGCAGAGAGGCGGGTATCGAAAACAGTGTTCGAAATGCGCTATCCTTGGTGGCCGGGACGGTGCGATTTAGCGGCTGTCCCGCCTACCCAACCGCCCGTTCGAGGCTCGCGAGGAAATAATGGCCCGTCCCAGACAGCATGCACCCGAGGAGCTCCATGCTCAGGTCATGGCGGCTTGCGATGCCTGGCTGCAGGAGAATCCGGTGCATACCCTCTCCCTGCGCGCCCTGGCTCGGGAGGTGGGTTGCGCTCCCAGTACCCTGCTCAAGCTCTATGGCAGCTTCAACAACCTGCTGCAGCACGTCAACATCGAGACCCTGGCGCATCTGCGTGAAGTGATCGAGCCGTTGACCAGCGAGGCTACCCCGAAACAGAGGCTCAGCGCCCTGGCGCGGGCCTATTGGCAGTTCGCCCAGCGTGATGCCTACCGCTGGCAGCTGCTGTTCGACTATCCCCTGGCCCAGGAAGGCGAGTTGGATCAGCGCCAGAGCGACATGATCGAGGGACTCTTCCTCCGGGTGGAGGCGACTTTGAAAGAGTATCAGCCGGCGCTGGACGACCTGGAGGCACGACGCCTGGCGCGCACCCTGTGGGGTAGCGTCCACGGTCTGGTGCTGCTTGGGCTCAACGAGCGACTTGGCTACTGGCAGGGCCAGCAGCTAGAGGTCGGAGAACTTCTTGACCAACTTCTCTGCACCATCCTGGCGGGCCTCGAGGTGAGGCCCGCCACAACGTGATCTCATCGGCGTGGGGAGTGGTGGCCTGGGTCGGGCTCGCTGGCCTAAGTCTGGCGCTGGCCTGGTGGGTGGTGAGCCGTCCACGACGGGTCGTGCGCTACCTGATCTACCTGGGTGTGCGTCTCATCTATCGGCTTCGTCTGCGTGGCGCAGAGCATATCCCCGCCCACGGTGCGGCCCTGGTGGTCTGCAACCACGTCAGCTTCATGGATGCCCTGGTCATCGGCGGCGCCAGCCGCCGGCCGCTGCGATTTCTGATGGACAAGCCGATCTATGATTCGCCCTGGCTCAACTGGCTGTTCCGCCTGGTGGGGGCTATCCCCGTGGAGTCTGAGCGGCACGACCCGGGCAACGTGCGCCGTGCCCTTCTCGAGGTGAGTCGCGCGCTGCGCGAGGGCGAAGTGGTGATGCTCTTCCCCGAGGGGCGTCTGACGCCGGACGGCGAGATCCATCCCTTCCGGCGCGGTCTGGAGCTGATCCTGGCACGCGACCCGGTGCCGGTGATTCCGGTGGGTCTCTCCGGCCTGTGGGGTTCCTGGACCTCTCACTGCCATGCCCCGGCCCTGAGCGGCCGTCCGCGGCGGTTCCGCGCCCGGGTGGCGCTGCACTTCGGCGAGCAGCTCTCTCCAGAACGGGCAGGTCGGGCGGAGCTGGAGTGGCGGGTGAGGGAACTCAAGCTCGAGGCCGACGGCTGGGCCGAACCGGCGGCGGTAGAGGCGCTGGAGCGCCTCTGATCCCGCGCCGCCCTCACCGCCGGCGCGGGGCCTGCCAACAGCGCGCAGCGGTCACCAGATTGTCGCGCACCTCGAGGATTTCCATGCGCACGTTGCTCACCTGCAGGCAGGCGGGACCATCGGGAAAGGCCTCCAGATGCTCCAGTATCAGGCCATTGAGGGTCTTGGGGCCGTCAGTGGGCAGCTGCCAGCCGAGAGCCTTGTTGATGTCGCGAATGGTGGCGGTACCCTCGATCAGTTGGCTGCCGTCCTCCTGGCGATGGATATCCTGTTCCATGCCCGCCACGTCAGTGGTGAACTCGCCAACGATCTCCTCGAGGATATCCTCCAGGGTCACAAGCCCCTCCACGTCACCGTATTCGTCCACCACGATGCCGATGCGCCGTTTCTGCTTCTGAAAGTTGAGCAGCTGGGTGTGAAGCTGCGTGGATTCCGGAATGAAGTAGGGCTCGCGGGCTTCCTGGACGATGGCCGCCTTGGTGACCTCGGCGCGGGAGAGGAAGCGCGCCGCGTTGCGCAGATGCAGCATGCCGACGATGTTGTTGATATCGCCCTTGTAGATCGGCAAGCGGGTGTGCTGGCTGGTGCGAATCTGGGTCAGGATCTCTTCCAGGTCGTCATCAAGATCAATGCCCATGACCTCATGGCGCGGCACCATGATGTCGTTCACGGTGACATTTTCGAGGTCGAGGATCGACAGCAGCATGGCCTGGTGGCGCTGGGGAATCAGGGTGCCTGCTTCGTGCACCACGGTGCGCAGCTCGTCGCGAGTCAGGTTGTCGGCGCCACCGTCGATGCTCTTCACGCCCATCAGGCGCAGCAGGCCGTTGGAGATGGCATTGACCAGCCACACCAGCGGGTAGAGCAGCTTGAGCAGCGGTTCCAGGACCCGAGAGGCAGGAAAGGCAATGCGCTCGGGCTTCACCGCCGCATAGGTCTTGGGTGTGACCTCGGCGAAGATCAGCACGGTGATGGTCAACAGCGCCGTGGATACCGCAGGACCGGTGACTTCACCGAAGAAGTGGATGGCGATGATGGTGGCGATGGAGGCCGCCAGGTTGTTGACGAAGTTGTTGCCAATCAGTATCACACCGATCAGGCGGTCTGGTCTGGCCAGTAGCCGTGCCACGCGCTGCGCTCGAGGCTCGCCGCTGTTGGCCAGATGGCTCAGCCGGTAGCGGTTGATCGACATCATGCCGGTCTCGGAACTGGAGAAGAAGGCGGAGAGGCAGATGAGCAGGAACAGCAGGCCGAATAGCAATCCCAGCGGGAAGTCGTCGCTCAAGTCGAAGGGTCCTCATTGGCGTGTCAAGCACGATTTGACGGGAGAGGAGCGCGCGCTGTCAAGGCGCCCGGCGTGGCCTCAGCCGCGGCCCAGCAGCACTTCAAGCACGAACTTGCTGCCGAAGTAAGCCACCAGAAGCACGCCGCAGCCGCCTAGGGTCCAGCGCACCGCTCGCATGCCCCGCCAGCCCAGCCGGTGGTGGCTGAACAGTAGCACCGAGAAGATCACCCAGGCCGCCAGGGAGAGGATGGTCTTGTGGGCCAGGTGCTGGGCGAACATGCTGTCGAGGAACAGAAAGCCGCTAAGGATCGACAGGGTAAGCAGTCCCACGCCGACCCAGATCAGCTCGAAGAGCACTCGCTCCATGGTGGTGAGCGGCGGCAGCGCCTGGACCAGCCCACGAATATGGTGCTGGCGCAGTGCGCGGTTCTGCAGGCCCAGCAGCACCGCCTGAACGGCGGCAATGGCCAGCACGGCGAAGGCCAGCAGCGAGCTGAGGGCGTGCAGGGCGATGCCGGGGGTCAGCCCCTCGACGCGTTCGGGGCTCGGGAGCCCCGCCGCCAGCAGCAGCGCCAGACCGGCCAGCGGCAGGATACCCACTGCGGCATTGAGTATCGGCTTGAACAGGCTGGCCAGCAGCAGCACCGCAACCACGCCGGCGCTGATCAGGATCACGCTGGTCGAGAGGCCGGGCAGCACCGGCTCGTCGTGACCGAACAGGCCGATGGCCAGCGGCACGTGGCAGAGCAGCCCCAGCAGAGCCATGCCGCGTACCAGCAACGGCTGCGGTGCGGCCCTGCGGAGCAGAACCAGGCCCTGCCAGGAGGCGGCGGCCAGATAGAGTAGGAAGGCCAGGAAGGCCAGGGAGAGCGCCTGCATCGATTGCGTTCCGTGCGCCTGTGGAATGAATGACGTGAGAGTTAATGGCGTTGAGCTACTATACCCAATCCCTTGGGCAGCGCACAGCGCGGCAGATGCGTCACCCTGCCGCCATAGCCAAAGTCTCGGCATGGAGCAGGTGGGCATAGCGCATGGAGACTGGCGGCCACAGCGCGTATAATCGTCGCCACTTTCGGGCCGTCACCTCTGGAGAGGCCAATGTTTCAGAATCTCAGCGATCGTCTTTCGCAGACGCTCAAGTCGATCAAGGGTCAGGCGCGCCTGACCGAAGAGAATATTAAGGATACCCTGCGTGAGGTTCGCCGGGCGCTGCTCGAGGCCGATGTCGCCCTGCCAGTGGTCAAGGACTTCATAGAAAGGGTGCGCGAGCGAGCGGTGGGCCAGGAGGTTTCCAAGAGCCTCTCGCCGGGCCAGCAATTCGTCAAGATCGTCCAGCAGGAACTCGAGGCGACCATGGGCGAGGCCAATGAGGGGCTGACCCTAAAGGGCTCCCCTGCGGTGGTGCTGATGGCCGGCCTCCAGGGCGCAGGTAAGACCACCTCCGTGGCCAAGCTGGCGCTCTATCTCAAGCAGCGCGAGAAAAAGAAGGTGCTGGTGGTCTCCGCCGACGTCTATCGTCCGGCGGCCATCGATCAGCTCGAGACCCTGGCCGCCGAGGTGGGCGTCGATTTCTTTCCGTCGCGCTCGGATCAGAAGCCCGTCGACATCGCCGAGGCGGCGATCAAGCATGCCAAGATTCAGTTCCACGATGTGCTGATCGTGGATACCGCCGGTCGCCTGGCCATCGACGAGGCGATGATGGGCGAGATCAAGGCGCTGCATCAGGCCGTCTCGCCCCAGGAGACGCTGTTCGTCGTCGACGCCATGACCGGCCAGGACGCGGCGAATACCGCCAAGGCCTTCCATGAGGCGCTGCCGCTGACCGGCGTGATCCTCACCAAGGCCGACGGCGACGCCCGCGGCGGTGCGGCGCTGTCGGTGCGCCATGTGACCGGCAAGCCGATCAAGTTCATGGGCATGGGCGAGAAGGTCGACGCCCTGGAGCCCTTCCACCCCGATCGCGTCGCTTCGCGGATCCTCGGCATGGGCGACATGCTGTCGCTGATCGAGGAGGCCGAGCGTACCGTCGACAAGAGCAAAGCGGAGCAGCTGGCCAGGAAGGTCAAGAAGGGCCAGGGCTTCGACCTCGAGGACTTCCGCGATCAGCTCCAGCAGCTCAAGAAGATGGGTGGCATGGGGGGGCTACTGGGCAAGCTGCCCGGCATGGGCCAGATGGCCGAGATGGCTCAGGGCCCAGGCCCCGAGAAGGAGTTTGGCAAGCTCGAGGCGCTGATCAATTCCATGACCCCTCATGAGCGCCGGCGCCCCGAGATCATCAATGGCTCACGCAAGCGCCGCATCGCCACCGGCGCCGGCCTGCAGGTGCCGGACCTCAATCGTCTGCTCAAGCAGCACAAGCAGATGCAAAAAATGATGAAGAAGGCCGGCAAGAAGGGTGGCATGCAGAACATGATGCGCGGCATGTCCGGCATGATGGGCGGCGGGGGCCCTGGTGGCCCCGGCGGCATGGGGGGAATGGGTGGCCCCGGCGGGTTGCCCAGGCGCTGAGCCCGAAAAAGGTTCCCAATCGAGGCTGTATTCCGTAGAATACTGCCTCTTCACTGGCAGGTCCGCGAACGTCGCGGTCGTTGTCGTGACCGAATCCAACACAACCGAAGGACTGAATAGGCCATGGTTACCATTCGTCTGGCTCGTGGTGGCGCCAAGAAGCGTCCCTTCTACCACTTGACCGTTACCGATTCCCGCAATTCCCGCGACGGTCGCTTTATCGAGCGCCTCGGCTTTTTCAACCCGATCGCTCGCGGTCAGGAAGAGCGCCTCCGCGTCGATCTCGAGCGCATTGCTCACTGGCAGGGCCAGGGCGCCATGCTCTCCGACCGCGTTGCCGAACTGGTCAAGGAAGCTCGCAAGCAGGCTTGAGCCTGACTTGCTGCCTTCCTCTGACGTTCGAGAAGACGTTCGAGAGACGTTCGAGAGACGTTCGAGCAAGAACACCGAGGTCGTCGATGAGCGAACACACCAATGTGAAGCCCGCTGACGATCACGTGGTGCTGGGTAAGTTGACCAGCCCATTTGGCGTCAAGGGCTGGCTCAAGGTGTATTCCTACACCAGTCCCATGGAGGGCATCCTCGATTACCCCGAGTGGATGTTGAGGTTTGGCGAAAGCCTGGAGCGCCGACGTCTGCTGCAAGGGCGTCGCCACGGCAAGGGGCTGGTCGCGCAGTTCGAGGGGTGTGATACCCGCGAAGACGCCGAGGCGCTGGCAGGTGCAGACATTCTGCTGGCCAAGTCAGAGCTGCCCGAGCTCGACGCCGGAGAGCTCTACTGGCACCAGTTGGAAGGCCTGAGGGTCGTGACCCGCGAAGGCGCTGTGCTGGGACGTATCGATCACCTGTTCGAAACCGGCGCCAACGACGTTATGGTCGTCAAGGGTGTACTGGACGCCGAGGCCATCGACGCCGCGGAGCGGCTGCTGCCTTATCTGCCCGAGAAGGTGATTCTCGACGTGGATCTCGAGGGCGGTATCATGACCGTCGAGTGGGATCCCGAATTCTGATGGTCGAGGGCTCGGATGAGCAAGCGGCGATGTGGATCGGTGTCGTCTCCCTGTTTCCCGAGATGTTCGAGGCGATTACCCGTCACGGCGTTACCGGGAGAGCGGTAGAGAAGCGGCGGATTGCGCTGGAGTTCTGGAACCCTCGCGACTACGCTGCCGACCGGCATCGTACCGTGGACGACCGCCCTTACGGCGGCGGCCCCGGAATGCTGATGAAGGTCGAAACCCTGCGCGCGGCGATACATGCGGCCCGCGAGCGAGCCGAGCAGGCCACCGGTCAGCGTCCCAAGGTGATCTACCTGTCGCCCCAGGGGCGTCGGCTCGACCAGGCCGGCGTAAAGGAGTTGGCGTCGGGCCCACCTCTGGTAGTGGTGGCCGGACGCTATGAAGGCATCGATGAGCGCGTGGTAGAAGCGGACATCGATGAGGAATGGTCGATCGGTGACTATGTGCTGAGTGGCGGCGAGTTGCCGGCCATGGTCTTGATCGATGCCGCGGCAAGGCTGATACCCGGGGTGCTGGGTCATCAGGATTCCGCGGTCGAGGACTCGTTCAACGACGGGCTGCTAGACTGCCCGCACTATACCCGTCCGGAGGAAATCGACGAACGGTGTGTGCCGGAGGTCCTGCTCAGCGGCAACCACGGCGCTATCAGGCGCTGGCGGTTGAAGCAGTCCCTGGGGCGCACCTGGTTGCGTCGCCCCGACCTGCTCGAAGGCAGGATGCTGAGCAAGGAACAGCGTCAGCTGTTGGCCGAGTTCATCGAAGAACACGCCCTGCCTAACAGCGGTTCAGGGCGGAGGTGCAGGACGCGAGACGCTGAGGGCTGATCCTTCGGGAAATCTCTGTCGCGGACCTGCGTCACCCATTATCTCCCGCGCTCTCGAGCTCACTCGGGCGCCGGGATCACGATTCATCGGCCATCCCAGCCGACAGATGAATCAGGTTATCAAGGAGTCAGTTGTCATGAGCAGCAAGAGCAAAGTGATCCAGGCGCTCGAAACCGAGCAGATGAGCAAGGAAATCCCGCCCTTCGCGCCCGGCGACACCGTCATCGTCCAGGTCAAGGTCAAGGAAGGCACTCGCGAGCGTCTTCAGGCCTTCGAAGGCGTGGTGATCGGCAAGCGTAATCGCGGTCTCAACTCCGCCTTCACCGTGCGCAAGATCTCCCACGGCGTCGGCGTCGAGCGTACCTTCCAGACCTACAGCCCGCTGGTCGACTCCATCAGCGTCAAGCGCCGCGGCGATGTGCGCCAGGCCAAGCTGTACTACCTCCGCGAGCGTAGCGGCAGGTCTGCCCGCATCAAGGAAAAGCTGGCCTGAGGCTCCGCCTCAGCCGCCGTTGGGCCGGGCATTGACCGGCCCTTCGAGACCCCGTCACCGCCATCGCGGGGCGGGGTTTCTTGCCATCTGGGCCAGGTACCCCGACAGGCCTTCCCGACAAGGTCACTTGAATCGCCATGAATACGCTCGATGACAGCGCCCGCATCGATGCTTTCCTCGACGCCCTGTGGCTCGAGCAGGGCGTCAGTGAACACACCCTGTCGGCCTATCGGCGGGATCTCTCGGCCTGGGTGAGGCGTCTGGCCGAGTGCGGCGAGACGCTACTCGCGTCCTCTCCGACCGCCCTGCCGACCTGGCTCGATGAGCGCCGCACGGCGGGCTATCGACTCACCAGCAACGCCCGGCTGCTCTCGAGCCTGCGGCGTTTCTACCGCTGGGCCCTGGAGTCGGGGCTCGTCGAGCGCGATCCACTGGCCGAGGTGCGGCTGCCTCGGGTGCGCCCGGCCCTGCCGGATACCCTGGAAGAGGCCGAGGTGGAGCGACTGATCGCCGCTCCCGATGTCGCCACCGATCTGGGCCTGCGTGACCGGGCGATGCTCGAAGTGCTATATGGGGCGGGGCTGCGGGTCTCCGAGCTGGTCGGCCTGACCACCGATGCGGTCAACTTGCGCCAAGGCGTGGTGCGAGTCCGCGGCAAGGGCGACAAGGATCGCCTGGTGCCGCTGGGTGAGGAGGCGATAGAGTGGCTGTCACGCTATCTTCGAGGGTCTCGTGGCGGGCTGATGCGCGACGCCACCCGGCCGGCGCTATTTCCGGGACGGCATGACAGATCCATGACTCGCCAGGCTTTCTGGTACCGTATCAAGGCGCACGCGCGCACGGCAGGGATCGAGCGTCCGCTGTCTCCGCACACCCTGCGTCACGCCTTTGCGACCCATCTGTTGAATCATGGGGCCAACCTGCGTGTCGTACAGCTGCTGCTGGGTCACAGCGACCTCTCGACGACGCAGATCTATACCCATGTGGCGCAGGCGCGCCTCGAGCGCCTGCACGCCGACCATCATCCCAGAGGCTGAATGATGAATATCTCTATCCGGACCCTGCTCGGCGGCCTCTTGGCCACCACCCTTGCCGCTCCGTTGTTGGCACAGGCCGATGCGTCTGAACGATTGGCCGAGCGGCTGGCGGTCAATGGACAATCAATGCCGGTGCAAAGCGTGAGCGAGACGCCCGTGGCGGGCTTGTTCGCAGTGCGCCTGGAAACAGGCGAACGCTTCTACAGTGACGAGGAGGGGCGCCACTTCCTGGTCGGCGACCTCTACGAGAACGGCGACCAGGGACTGGTCAACTTGACCGAGCAGGGGCGCAATGGCGAGCGCGCTGAACGCCTCGCCGAGGTGCCCGAGGCCGAGCGTGTGATCTTCCGCGGCGCCGGTGAGAGCCTCGCCACGGTGGTGGTCTTCACCGACACGACCTGTCCCTACTGCCGCCAGTTCCACGAAGAGGTGCCACGACTCAACGAGATGGGCATCGAGGTGCACTACCTGGCGTTTCCGCGCACCGGCATGAACGCTCAGGGCGCTCGCACCATGCAGCAGATCTGGTGCGACGCCAATCCCAGTGAGGCAATGAGCGCCGCTAAGCGCCAGGAGCCACTTTCCGGGGCCGCCGATTGCGACAATCCGGTCGAGGCACAGTATCATCTGGGCCTGGAACTCGGCGTTCAGGGCACCCCGGCCATCGTGATGCCGGATGGTCGCCTGGTACCCGGCTATGTGCCGGCGGAACGCCTGGCCGCCATGCTCGGCATCGAAGACTGAGTGCCGGCGAGCCATACACGATAGACACCACGCCAGAACACAAAGAAACAGACGAGCAGGAGCGAGACATTGAAACCGGTGAGAGTAGGAATCTGTGGGCTGGGTACCGTCGGCGGCGGTACCTTCAACGTGCTGACACGCAACGCAGACGATATTGCCCGGCGTGCGGGCCGCCCGATCGTCATCGAGCAGGTGGCCTATCGCACGCCCAACCCCGAGTGCGACCTCACCGGTATTCAGACCACCGCGGATGTCTTCGAGGTGGCCACCAATCCTGATATCGATGTGCTGGTGGAACTGATCGGCGGCTATGACGTGGCCCGGGAACTGGTGCTTACCGCGATCCAGAATGGCAAGCACGTGGTGACCGCCAACAAGGCGCTGATCGCCGTGCATGGCAATGAGATCTTTGCGGCGGCCCACGAGGCGGGCGTGATCGTGGCTTTCGAGGCGGCGGTGGCCGGGGGTATCCCGGTGATCAAGTCGCTGCGTGAGGGCCTGGGTGCCAACCGCATCGAGTGGGTGGCCGGCATCATCAACGGTACCGGCAACTACATACTCACCCACATGCGTGACGAGGGCCGCGCCTTCGAGGACGTGCTGGCGGAGGCCCAGGCCCTGGGGTATGCGGAAGCCGATCCCACCTTCGACGTCGAGGGGATCGACGCCGCTCACAAGCTGACCATTCTTGCCTCCATCGCCTACGGCGTGCCGCTGCAGTTCGACAAGGCTTTCACCGAGGGAATTTCTCGGGTGACCTCCGAGGATGTGGAGCAGGCAGATAACCTGGGATACGTGATCAAGCATCTGGGCATCTCCAAGCGCACCGAACAGGGCCTGGAACTCCGCGTACACCCGACGCTGATCCCCAAGGAGCGGCTGCTGGCCAATGTGCATGGCGTCAAGAACGCCATTGCCATCATGGGCGACGCGGTCGGGCCGACGCTCTACTACGGCGCCGGCGCCGGCGCCGAGCCCACCGCCTCGTCGGTGGTGGCCGACATTCTCGATGTGGCCCGGGACATCTCCACCGACCACCACTACCGAGTGCCCTACCTGGCCTTCAGCGGCATCAGCGAGGACGTCAGCCAGCTGCCGATCATGCCCATGGAGGAGATCATCTCCGCCTACTACCTGCGACTGCTGGCGGTGGATCGGCCCGGCGTGCTGGCACGGGTGGCCACCATCCTTGCCGAACAGGGCATCTCCATCGAGGCGCTGATCCAGAAGGAGGCAACCGAGGGCGAACTGGTGCCGATCATCCTGATGACCCACCGCACGGTCGAGAAGCAGATGAACGAGGCGATCCGACAGATCGAGGCCATGGCCGATATCGCCGGTGCGGTGATGCGGATCCGCGTCGAATCTCTGGATGAGCAGGAATAAATCATGCGCTATATCAGCACTCGCGGGCAGGCGCCCGCGCTTTCCTTCGAGGAGGTCGTGCTCACCGGCATGGCCAGCGATGGCGGTCTCTATGTCCCGGAAACCGTGCCTCAGCTATCCACCGATGACCTGGCCGCCATGGCGGGCCTCTCCTATGCCGAGATCGCCTTTCGCGTCATGCAGCCCTTCGTCAATGGCGAGATCGACGATGAGACGTTTCGCCTGCTCGTGACGGAGGCCTATGCCACCTTCAGCCACGATGCAGTGGTGCCGCTCAACCAGCTCGATGCCAACCATTTCCTGCTCGAGCTGTTCCACGGCCCGACTCTGGCTTTCAAGGACGTCGCCCTGCAACTGCTGGGTCGGCTGCTCGATCACTTCCTGAAGAAGCGCGGCGAGCGCGCGGTGATCATGGGCGCCACCTCCGGCGATACCGGCTCGGCGGCCATCGAAGGCTGTCGCCACTGCGACAACCTCGATATCTTCATTCTCCACCCCTACCAGCGGGTCTCGGAGGTTCAGCGTCGCCAGATGACCTCGGTGCTGGCCGACAATGTGTTCAACGTCGCCATCGAGGGCAACTTCGATGACGCCCAGGCCATGGTCAAGGCAAGCTTCGCCGACCAGTCGTTCCTCAACGGTACCCGGCTGGTGGCGGTGAACTCCATCAACTGGGCGCGCATCATGGCCCAGATCGTCTACTACGTGGCTTCTGCCGTGGCGCTGGGTTCACCGCACCGCAAGGTGAGCTTCTGCGTGCCCTCGGCCAACTTCGGCAACGTCTTTGCCGGCTACATGGCCTATCGCATGGGCCTGCCGGTGGAACGCTTCGTGATCGCCACCAACGCCAACGACATCCTGCACCGCACCCTGACCGCCAACGATTTCTCCAAGCAGGAGCTCAAGGCGACGCTGGCCCCCTCCATGGACATCGTGGTGTCTTCCAACTTCGAGCGGCTGCTGTTCGAGGCTTACGGCCGCGATGGCACCGCCGTGGCCGCGCTGCTCGAGCGCTTCCAGGATGAGCCGGCCGCTCTGGCCGATGCGCCCCTGGCTCAGCTGCGCAAGCTTTTCGCCAGCCACAGCGTGGACGACGCCACTCTGCTCGAGGTGATCCGCGAGGCGCACCACCGCACCCACGAGATTCTCGACCCCCACACCGCCACCGGCTATCGCGCCGCCGAGCGCGAGCGGGGCGACGCGAGCGTACCGATGATCACCCTGGCCACCGCCCACCCGGCCAAGTTCGCCGAGGCGGTGGTCAAGGCGGGATTCCCGGGCGTGCCGCTGCCGCCGCACATGGACGACCTGCTGGAGCGCGACGAGCGCTATACGGTGCTGCCCGCCGAACTTTCCGCCGTGCAGCAGTTCGTGGCCGAGAACCGGCGCTAGTGGTGGGCGGTTTGAACGCCGTCATCGACCCCATCGAACTGAGCGAGCGCCTGAAGCCGCGGATTCTCCCGCGGCCAAGGGACGCGGCGCTCTATGCAAGGGCCCAGCGCGAGGGGCTCTCGGAACTCCAGGCGCGGGTGCTGGCCGGGCGCCTGGCGGGCTATCATGGGGAACTGGCGCCGCTGGTGACGCCCAGCCTGCGCCACCTGGCCCACCCCGCGCGGTTGGCCGATGGCCGCCGCGCGGCCGAGCGCATCGCCCAGGCAGTGGTCGACGGCGAACATATCGGCATCCTCACCGACTACGACGTGGACGGCATTACCTCCCACGTGGTGATTCGACGAACCCTGCATGAGCTGTTTGGGGTGCCGGAGTCGAAGCTGCATAGCCTGATCGGCCACCGTATCCATGACGGCTATGGCATCAGCCTGCCGCTGGTGGAGCGCGCCCTGGCCCTCTCGCCACGTCCTAGCCTGGTGATCACCGCCGACTGCGGCAGCTCCGATGAGCCGCGCATCGCGCGCCTGGTTGCCCAGGGCATTGAGGTAGTGGTCAGCGACCATCACGCCCTGCCGGTGGAGGGGCCGCCACCCTCGGCCCACGCCGTGGTCAACCCGACCCGAGACGATTGCGACTACCCCGACCCCACTATCGCCGGCTGCATGGTGGCTTGGCTTGTGATGTCGCTGGCACGTGGCGTGCTGATCGAGTGGGGCGTTCTGCCCCAGGCGACGCCCAAGCTTTCCCCCTGGCTCTCCTATGTGGCGCTGGGCACGGTGGCGGACTGCGTCTCGCTGGGGAGAAGTCCCGCCAACCGAGCGGTGGTGACCCACGGCCTGGCCCTGATCAACCGTATGGAAGCCGCCTGCTGGCGGGCCATGGCCGAGCGCCTGGGTGCCGACAGCGTGCCCTTCGACGCCGAGACCCTGGGCTTCCAGATGGGGCCGCGAATCAACGCTCGTTCCCGCCTCGACGACCCCTATGCGGCCCTGCATTTTATGCTCGCGGTGGATGACGCCACGGCGTCACGGCATCTGGATACGCTGGATCAGGACAACCAGTCCCGCAAGGCCATCGAGGCCGATATGGCGGAAGAGGCCAGGGCCCTGGCGCTGCCGGCGCTCTCGGCGAACGAGCCGGCCGTGGTGGTCTTTCTCGAGAGCGGTCACCCCGGCGTTCAGGGCATCGTCGCCTCACGGCTGGTGCAGGCCTATGGGCGTCCGGCGCTGGTGCTGACCCCGGCCGTCGCGCCGGGCATGCTGACCGGTTCAGGACGCTCCATCGAGGGACTGCACCTGCGCGATGCCCTGCAGCGCACCTTCGAGCTGGCGCCTGAGGCTCTGCCGCGCTTCGGCGGCCATAGCGGTGCGGCCGGCGTCGGCGTGCCCGCTGAGCGACTCGGGGCCTTCAAGGCGGCCTTCCTGCAGGCGGTAGACGAACAGCTCGGTGGTGCCGAGCTCTTCCCGAAGATCCTGACCGACGGCGACCTGGCCGAACACCAGCTGAGCCTTGAAACCCTGGCTGAGCTGCAAACGCTGGGCCCCTATGGCCGTGAGTTCGAGGCGCCGCTGTTTCAGGGTGATTTTGTGGTAGAGGCCCTGCGCCCGGTGGGTGCCGACGGCACCCACCTGATGCTGGAGCTCTCCCTAGGGGCGACGAATCACCGTGCCATCTGGTTCCGGGCCCTGACCCCCGGTGAGATGCCCGCGTTCGGCGTTGGCGATCCGTTGCGCTGCGCCTTCAAGCTCAACCGCAATCGCTGGAGAGGACGCGAGTCGCTGCAGCTGATGGTCGAGTACGCCCACCCCGGATAAGGACGTCACCATGGACCCTCAGGAGCTGCCCACCGACCCCCATCGCCACTATGAAGATGTGATGGCGATGCTGATCGGTACGCTTTTCGTAGCGCTGGGCGTGACGCTCTATACCGAGGCCTTGCTGCTTACCGGTAGCACCGCTGGCTTGGCTTTCCTGCTTCAGTACGCCAGCGGCTGGCCGTTCGGCGTCTGGTTTTTCCTGATCAATCTGCCGTTCTACTGGCTGGCCATCCGTCGGATGGGCTGGTCGTTCACTCTGCGAACCTTCGCCGCCATTGGGCTGGTGTCGCTGTTCTCCGAGCTGACAGGCCGCTGGGTCCATATCGATGGCGTGGCTCCGATCTACGCCTCGCTGATGGGAGGCTGCCTGATCGGCATCGGCATGCTGATCCTGTTTCGTCATCGTGCCAGTCTCGGCGGGGTCAATATCCTGGTGCTCTACCTGCAGGATCGCCACGGCTGGCGCGCCGGCTATGTGCAGCTGGGCATCGATGGCGTCATTATGCTGGTGGCGCTGGCCCTGCTGCCGATGGACCGAGTGGGGCTCTCGGTGCTGGGTGCCGTGGCGCTCAACCTGATCATCGCGCTCAATCACAAGCCCGGGCGCTACATGGGCGTCAGCTGAGCCTGTCTGCAAGCAAGTGAGAGGAGGCGGTTCACCGCATGGCAGCAAGTGAATTCCTAGTCGTGGGCGGTGGTGTCATCGGCATGATGACGACGCTGCAACTGGCCGATGCGGGCCACTCGGTCACCCTGATCGAGCGTGGTCGTTGCGGTCAGGAGGCTTCCTGGGCGGGCGGTGGCATCGTGTCACCGCTCTATCCCTGGCGCTATGGTACGGCTGTCTCGCGGCTCTCAAGCTGGTCGGAAGGGTTCTATCCCGAGCTGGCGCAGCGCCTGCGTGAAGAGGCCGGCGTCGATCCGGAGTATCGCCAGCGGGGCCTGCTCTATCTGCGTGTGGATGAAGAGTCCCGCGCGCTGAGCTGGGCCCGAGAGCAGGGCAAACGGCTCGAGCGCGTCGATGCCGACTTTCTCTATGCCCGGGAACCCGAGGCAGCGCCTGGTTTCAGCGAGGCGCTGTGGATGCCGATGCTGGGCAGCATTCGCAATCCGCGGCTGGTGCGATCGCTGAGGACGCGGTTGGAGGCGATGCCCTCGGTGACTCTGCGCGAGGGGGTCGAGGTGACAGGGTTCAAGATGGCCGGCGCGCGCGCGGTGGCGGTGCAGACACGCACCGGGCCGGTTGCCGGCGACCAGCTGATCGTCTGCGGCGGCGCCTGGGCGGCGGGCCTGCTGGAGACGGTGGGGGTTTCCCTGCCGGTGCGCCCGGTGAAGGGACAGATGATCCTGTTCCGAGCGCCACAGGGGCTGGTGCAGCGCGTGGTGCTGATGGACGGCCGCTACGTCATACCCCGGGCAGACGGCCGGGTGCTGGCCGGCTCCACCCTGGAGGAGTGCGGTTTCGATAAGAGGACAGACGTCCAAGCTCGGGATTCGCTGTGGGCAAGCGCCACGGCGATTATTCCGGCTCTGGCCGACTGCGAGGTGGAGCACCACTGGGCGGGGCTTCGCCCGGGCTCGCCGGGCGGGGTCCCCTTCATCGGTGCGGTACCGGGAATCGACAATCTCTATGTCAACGCCGGGCACTACCGCAACGGTCTTGTGCTGGCGCCGGCCTCGACGCGGCTGCTGGTGGATCTGCTGCTGGGCCGCGAGCCGATTCTCGACCCGGCACCTTATGCCCTGAATGGCCGCTTGTCGGTGGCCGGGTAGAAGGCGCTACTCCTTTTCTTCGGGCGTCTGCTCCTGCTGCTCCTGGAGATAACGGTCGAGGTGGGCGGTGGAGCAGAACCACTCGCCCTGCTCGCGGATCGCATCGCTTTCCGGCACATGCACCTTGCACCAGTTGCAGCGCACCATCTGGCCGCCTTCCTGACGGGTATCGTCGCTTTCCAGCAGCTCTTCACGGTCGAGCTTCCACCCCCGGTACATGCGGTATAACTTGAGCCCGGCGAAGAACACCACGGCAAAGATGATCAGGCGGATGATCAAGAGGTTCATTCCAGTCGTGACTCCCAGGTGGTGGCAGTATCGCGTTGCCCGTTGGCTCAACTTGCCAGGTGGATACGGGATGACTTTGCCAGTCGGCTGCCCTTGCGGGACAATGGGACTACCCGACGATTCTCGAGAGATTTCCAAGCCCATGCAAGACCTGACGCTGGTGATGGCTCAGTTGGACCCGCTGGTCGGGGATATTCCCGGCAATACCGATCGCGCCATCGAGGCGGTGCGCGAGGCGCGCATCGAGCATGGTGCCGATATCGTGGTGCTCCCCGAGCTCTTCCTGACCGGCTATCCGCCGGAAGATCTGCTATTGCGCCCCTCCATGGAGACCCGCCTGCGCACGGCCCGAACTCGTATGGCTGAGAAGGTGGTGCGCGACGTGCTGGTGATCGTCGGCTATCCGGGGCGCCGCGAAGGCCAGACCTGGAATCTGGCCGGTGCGCTCTACAACGGCGAGTGGCTCGGCGAGTACGCCAAGCAGGCGCTGCCCAACTACCAGGTATTTGACGAGCAGCGCTACTTCGCCGCGGGCAATGAGCCGCTGGTGCTTGATCATAAGGGGCTCAAGTTGGGGCTGCTGATCTGCGAGGACCTATGGGACGAGGCGCCGGCGCGCCAAGCCAAGGCTGCCGGCGCCCAACTGCTGGTCAGCCTTAACGCTTCTCCCTTCCACCAGGACAAGCCCGCCGAGCGGCTGCGCCTGCTCGAGGCCCGTGCCGCCGAGGTCGCCCTGCCGATCGTCTACGTCAACATGATCGGCGGCCAGGACGAACTGGTGTTTGACGGCGGTTCTGCCTGCGTGGGTGCTGGCGGCGAGCTGCTGGTGCAGGCCCCCCACTGGCAGGTGGGGCTCATGCCGGTGCAGCTCATCAAGGAAAAGGGCAGGTGGGTGCCGTGCCCGGGCGAAACCGAACCCGACGTCGAGCCCGAGGAGAACCTCTACTGTGCGCTGGTCACCGGCCTGCGCGACTACGTCAACAAGAGCGGCTTCAAGGGTGTGGTGCTGGGCCTCTCTGGCGGCATCGATTCGGCGCTGTCGCTGGCCATTGCCGTGGATGCTCTGGGTCCCCAGCGTGTCCACGCGGTCATGATGCCCTACCACTACACCGCCGATATCTCCAGAGAGGATGCGGCGCAGCAGGCCGAGATGCTGGATGTGGCCTACGAGGTGATGCCCATCGAGCCCATGGTCGAGGCCTTCATGGCCACCCTGGCGAAAACCTTCGAGGGCACCGAGCGCGACACCACCGAGGAAAACCTGCAGTCGCGCTGTCGCGGCGTCCTGCTGATGGCCATCTCCAACAAGAAGGGCCTGATGGTATTGACCACCGGCAACAAGAGCGAGATGGCGGTGGGCTACGCCACTCTCTATGGCGACATGGTGGGTGGCTACAACGCCATCAAGGACGTCTACAAGTCCTGGGTCTATCGCCTGGCCCGCTGGCGGAACACCCAGTCGCCGGCGATCCCCGAGCGGGTCATCGAACGTCCGCCTTCGGCGGAGCTGGCCCCCGATCAGCAGGATAGCGACACCCTGCCCGACTACGACGTGCTCGACGCCATCCTGGTATGTTACATCGAGGGCGACATGAGCGCCGAGACGATCATCGAGGCAGGCTTCGACCGCGACGACGTCTACAAGGTGGTCCGGCTGGTGGATCGCTGCGAGTACAAGCGCCGCCAGGCGCCGGTGGGCGTGCGCGTCACCGCTCGAGGCTTCGGCCGCGACCGCCGCTATCCGATCGTCAACGGCTGGCAGCCGGGGGAGTAACCACTCGGCCAACACAAACGCCACCGTCCGGAAAGACGGTGGCGTTCTGACGTGCGGGGGAAACCTTGGCTGGCTCTGCCTCAGGCTGATAGAGACTGGGCGCTCACGTGCCTGGGCTCGAAGGTCCGGCCGCGAAGCTGGTCGTGTCGAGGGGCGTTGTCGATGAGTACCTCGAGAACTTCGCGAGCGCGGTCGCGCATCTCCAGGCCCAGGTAACCCTCGACCATCACCGCCAGAGCATCGCGGGACGCCTCGGCCTCGGGATAGTTCTCGATCACCCAGCGGCCTCGCTCCACGGCGGCCAGATAGGCCCCGCGGCGAAGGTAATAGTCGGCCACGTGGAGCTCGTGGCGGGAAATCAGATTACGCAGGTACACGATGCGCTGCTGGGCATCCGGCGCGTACTGGCTGCTGGGATAGAGCCTCACCAGTTCGCTGAAGTCGGTGTAGGCGTCTCGGGAGGCACCCAGGTCTCGCTTGGAGATATCGATCAGCTTCAGACGCTCTAGGCTGAAACGTCCCGCCTGCCAGGAAGACAAGCCGCGCAAGTAGAGGGCGTAGTCAGCCTGGGGGTGGCTCGGGTGAAGACGGATGAAGCGGCTGGCCGCGGCCCGGGAGGCTTCCCAGTCACCGCTCTCGTGATAGGCGTAGATGAGTTCCAGCTGAGCCTGTTCGGCGTGGTTGCCGAACGGGTATCGGGTATCCAGCGCCTCGAGCCGGGTGATGGCCGCTGTAAAGTTGCGCCGCTCCAGGGAGCCGCGCGCCTCTTCATAGAGCTCGCGCTCGGCAACGCCGGCGAACTCGTCATCTTCTTCCTGGGTGGCGCCGTTGCTGGCGCAGCCCACCAAGAGGCTGGAGGCCAACATCAAAGCCGCTAGACGGGCAGTAGGGCGGAAAACGCGCATCGTGATCCTCGTGGCAAACAACACGGACGGGCCGTGATAGAATCGACCCAAACGAGCTCACTATAAAGCACTGCGCGGAAAAACGCAGTCACCGTGCGGCACCTCCTTTATCTTCACCCTGCTGACTGGCAGCCACCCGACAATGCCCCAGACTCTGGAAGCCCAGCAACGCATTCCCGAAGCCATGGCCGGCCTGCGCCTCGACCAGGCGGCCGCCGAGTTGTTTGCCGACTACTCTCGCGAGCGCCTCAAGGCCTGGATCAAGGCCGGGGATCTCACCCTTGATGGGGCTCTTGCGAGGCCTCGAGACAAGATCTACGGCGGCGAGTGGCTGCGCCTAGCCACCGAAATCGAAGAGGACACCCGTTTTGCACCCGAGGACATCCCACTGAAGGTGGTCTTCGAGGACGACGAGGTGCTGGTGATCGATAAACCGGCGGGCCTGGTGGTCCATCCCGCGGCGGGCAATCCGGACGGTACCCTGCTCAATGCCCTGCTACACCACTGTCCTCGTCTTGCCGGCGTGCCCCGGGCCGGTATCGTGCACCGCCTGGACAAGGACACCACCGGCCTGATGGTGGTGGCCAAGACATTGACCGCCCAGGCGTCCCTGGTGGCGCAGCTGCAGGCCCGCACGGTCTCCCGTGAGTATGACGCGGTGTGCGTGGGGGTGATGACGTCAGGTGGCAAGGTGGATGCGCCCATCGGCCGCCATCCCAAAGATCGGAAGCGCCAGGCGGTAACGGCCTCGGGCAAGCCGGCGGTGACCCACTACCGCGTGGTGGAGCGCTTCCGCGCTCATACCCACGTGCGCTGTCGATTGGAGACCGGGCGTACTCATCAGATTCGCGTACATCTGGCGCATCTCCGCTATCCGCTGGTGGGAGACCCGGTCTACGGGGGCCGGCTGAAGCTACCGCCCGGCGCCGCAGAGCCTCTCAAGGAGATCCTGCGTGAGCTCCCTCGCCAGGCGCTGCATGCCCGCAGGTTGGCTTTCGTGCACCCCGTCAGCGACGAGAAGGCGACCTTTCGCTCTCAGCTGCCGGATGACATCCTGATGCTGCTGGATTACCTCCGTCACGACCACGAGACGATGCGCTGACCCGTTTTCGCCGAGGACCTGCCGATGAGCGATGCCCCCGACCTGCGGCCTTCCCTGATACTGCCTGACTGGCCGGCACCCACCTCCGTAGGTGCTTTTGTCACTACCCGTGAAACAGGCCCCAGCCAGGGCGACTTCGCCTGTTTCAACCCGGCGGACCATGTGGGCGACAATACCGACCACGTGGCGCTCTGCCGTCGGCTGCTGCAAAAGCAGGTCGATGAGGAGCGGCCCCTGCTGTGGCTCAACCAGGTGCATGGCGCGCGAGTACAGCAGCGTTTCGATCCGACGTCGCCCGAGGCCGACGCTGCGGTGGCGTTCAATCGCGACTACGCCTGCGTGGTGCTCACTGCCGACTGCCTGCCGGTGTTCTTTAGCGACTATCGCGGCACTCGGGTGGCGTTAGCCCACGCCGGCTGGCGAGGGCTGGCAGGCGGCGTGCTGGAGGCTTCGGTGGCTGCCATGGGCGTGCCGCCGGAAGAGCAGCTGGCCTGGCTGGGGCCTGCGATCTCCAACGCCCAGTTCGAGGTGGGGCCCGAGGTCTACCATGCCTTTGTTGGCGTGCATCCCGAGGCCGCCGAGGCTTTTGACCCCAGCCCTTATCGCCTGGGTCACTACATGGCGGATCTCTACCGCCTGGCCCGCCTGCGCCTCGAGCGTCTGGGTGTGTCGCATATCAGCGGCGGCCACTTCTGCACCGCCTGCGAGCCGCGGTTCTACTCCCACCGCCGCGATGACGGAGTCACCGGCCGCATGGCCAGCGTGATCTGGTTGCGCTAGACGCTCGTCAGTCTTTCCCTTGACCCTTATCAATTCTCTGCGCGCTTCCGCTGGCGGGCGACTTGAAACTGCTCAAGCCTGACTCCATTGATGTTGTCAAGACACATTGACAGGGCCAAACGGTGCGTCCGATCGCGCCGTCAACCCGATGGAGAAAAGCACATGCGATTCGACAAATTCACCGCCAAGCTGCAGAACGCCGTGGCGGATGCCCAATCTCTGGCCGTTGGCCGGGGCCACAACCAATTGGAGCCCGGTCACCTGCTGCTGGCACTGCTGGAGGCCACCGATACCGGGGTGAAGGCACTGATCCAGAAGGCCGGCGGCGATGCCGCTCGGCTGCGTGACGGCCTGGTGGGCCACCTCGACGACCTGCCCAAGGTCGCCAACTTCGATGGTGAGGTGCAGCCCTCACGTGACCTGATCAAGCTGTTTAACCTTACCGATCGTGAGGCCCAGAAGCGCGGGGATCAGTACATCGCCAGCGAATTGGTACTGCTGGCCGCGTTGGAGATGGGCCACGCGGTGACCAAACTGCTGACCCAGGCCGGGGTGACCCGCAAGTCACTGGGGACCGCCGTCGACAGCGTGCGCGGTGGCGAAAAGGTCGATGATCCCAACGCCGAGGATCAGCGCGAGGCGCTGGAGAAGTACACCCTCGATCTCAACGAGCGCGCCGCCAGCGGCAAGATTGACCCGGTGATCGGTCGCGACGACGAGATCCGCCGCACCATCCAGGTGCTGCAGCGGCGCACCAAGAACAACCCGGTGCTGATCGGGGAGCCCGGCGTGGGCAAGACCGCCATCGTCGAGGGGCTGGCCCAGCGTATCGTCGACGGCGAGGTGCCCGAGGGCCTCAAGGACAAGCGAGTACTGTCGCTGGATATGGGCTCGTTGCTGGCCGGGGCCAAGTTCCGCGGCGAGTTCGAGGAGCGTCTCAAGTCGGTGCTCAAGGAGCTGTCCCAGGAAGAGGGTCGGGTGATCCTGTTTATTGACGAGCTGCATACCATGGTCGGTGCCGGCAAGGCTGAAGGCGCCATGGATGCCGGCAATATGCTCAAACCAGCACTGGCCCGTGGCGAACTGCACTGCGTGGGTGCCACCACCCTGGACGAATACCGCAAGTACATCGAGAAGGACGCCGCTCTGGAGCGCCGCTTCCAGAAGGTGCTGGTGGATGAGCCCAGTGAGGAGGACACCGTGGCCATCCTGCGCGGTCTCAAGGAGCGCTACGAGGTGCACCACAAGGTCGACATCACCGACGGTGCGATCATCGCCGCGGCCAAGCTCTCGACTCGCTATATCACCGATCGCCAGTTGCCCGACAAGGCGATCGACCTGATCGACGAGGCCTCCTCGCGGATCCGGATGGAGCTCGACTCCAAGCCCGAGGAGATGGATCGCCTCGACCGCCGGCTGATTCAGTTCAAGATGGAGCGCGAGCACCTCAAGAAGGAGACCGACGAGGCGTCGAAGAAGCGCCTGGAGCATCTCGAGGAGCAGATCGGCGAACTCGAGCGTGAGTACGCCGACCTCGACGAGATCTGGAAGGCCGAGAAGGCCAGCATCCAGGGGGCGGGGCAGTTCAAGGAGGAGCTTGAGCGGGCTCGCATCGAGCTGGAACAGGCGAAGCGCCAAGGTGACCTGGCGCGGATGTCCGAGCTGCA
Organism: Halomonas tibetensis; assembly: GCF_042643535.1. NCBI lineage: Bacteria > Pseudomonadati > Pseudomonadota > Gammaproteobacteria > Oceanospirillales > Halomonadaceae > Halomonas > Halomonas tibetensis. The sequence goes on along the minus strand of NZ_JBHRSQ010000001.1, from coordinate 7,747 downwards.
GTACGGGGTGATCCCCGGGCTCGAGAAGAAGATCGCCGAGTCCAGCGAGGCGGAGGCTGATACCTCGAAACACACCCTGCTGCGCTCTAACGTTACCGAGGAGGAGATTGCCGAAGTGGTGTCGCGCTGGACCGGCATCCCGGTTTCCAAGATGCTCGAGGGCGAACGCGACAAGCTACTGCGCATGGAAGAGGCGCTGCACGAGCGGGTTATTGGTCAGCACGAGGCGGTGACCGCCGTTTCGAATGCCGTGCGACGCTCCCGCGCCGGCCTTTCGGATCCCAACCGCCCCAACGGTTCCTTCCTGTTCCTCGGCCCCACCGGGGTGGGCAAGACCGAGCTCTGCAAATCGCTGGCCAACTTCCTCTTCGATACCGAGGAAGCCATGGTGCGTATCGACATGTCGGAGTTCATGGAAAAGCATTCTGTGGCGCGGCTGATCGGGGCGCCTCCCGGCTATGTTGGCTACGAGGAGGGCGGTTATCTGACCGAGGCGGTACGTCGCAAGCCCTACTCGGTGCTGCTGCTTGACGAGGTGGAGAAGGCCCACCCGGATGTCTTCAATATCCTGTTGCAGGTGCTTGAGGACGGTCGCCTCACCGACGGCCAGGGCCGCACGGTGGACTTCCGAAATACGGTGATCGTGATGACCTCCAACCTCGGCTCGGACATCATCCAGCGTCTAGGCGGCGATGACGCCGATTACGAGCAGATGAAGGAAATGGTGATGGAAGTGGTGGGCACCCACTTCCGGCCCGAACTGATCAACCGCATCGACGAGGTGGTGGTCTTCCATGCCCTTGGGCAGGAGCAGATCCAGTCCATTGCCGGCATTCAGCTCGATCGCCTGCGCACGCGCCTGGCCGAGCATGGCCTGTCACTGGAAGTCAGCGATGCGGCCCTGGCGCAACTTGCCGTGGTGGGCTTTGACCCGATTTACGGCGCGCGTCCACTGAAGCGGGCGATCCAGAGCCGCATCGAGAACCCTTTGGCCCAGGATCTGCTGGCTGGCAAGTTTCTGCCCGGGGATGTCATCCATGTGGACGCCGAGGGTAGCCAGCTGGTGTTTCAGAGCTGAGGCGAACAAAGCGTTACGCAGTCGTCCGGGCGCCTGTCCGTTGACGGACTACACTGATTCTTAGGTTGCGTCCTGTAACCCCTTTTACCCGCCTGGTGTCCCACCCGGCGGGCTCTTTTATTGACACTTATACTTGCTACGACACCTCCAAGGGTTTCCCCACGGTTGACACCGTTGCGTCGCTAATGGAATCTTGTCGGTTCCTGATTTGCGGGCGCGGACTTTTGCGGGCAACCCCCCACTCCCGCGCGAAGGGTAGGCCTCATGGCCTCTACCCGCCGAAGGACTTCCGAATCTGGGCCAACCGCCCGGATCGGCCAACGCCCCGACGTGGCGATCTGCCGCGATAGGGAACGGTTGATTGGTGTTGTACGAGTCAACGGTCCCGAATGAGAGTGCAGGCCCCAACAGGGCCCTTACTGCCAGGGTTTGGCATCAGGTGCCGGCGTGTCCGGCAGCGGCATACCGCCGCACTCGACCCCGTGTTTCGCATTGGAGACACGGATCGCACTCGAGACCTCCAGGGGAGAGACATCAGTGGAACTGCTTTCAGGCGCGGACATGATCGCCCGATTCCTCCAGGATGAGGGCGTTGAATACATCTATGGCTATCCAGGCGGCGCGGCGCTGCATATCTATGACGCCCTGTTTCGCCAGGATAAGGTCAAGCACATCCTGGTGCGCCACGAACAGGCCGCCACCCATGCCGCCGACGGCTATGCTCGGGCCTCCGGCAAGCCAGGTACGGTGTTGGTGACTTCCGGTCCCGGTGCCACCAACGCCGTCACCGGTATCGCTACCGCCTACATGGATTCGATACCTATGGTGGTGCTGTGCGGTCAGGTGATGAGTCATCTGATCGGTGATGACGCCTTCCAGGAAACCGATATCATCGGCGTGACACGCCCCATCGTTAAGCACAGCTTCTCGATCAGGCATCCGTCCGAGATCCCGGAAGTGCTCAAGAAGGCTTATCATCTGGCGGCCACCGGCCGTCCTGGCCCGGTGGTGGTGGACATTCCCAAGGATATGACCGCGCCCACCGAGCGTTACGAGTACATCTATCCGAAGAAGGTCAAGATGCGCTCGTACAACCCGGTAGCTCGCGGGCACAGCGGCCAGATCAAGAAGGCCGTGGAGATGATGCTCAAGGCCAAGCGCCCGATGTTTTACACCGGCGGCGGTGTTGTCTTAGGGCGGGCCAGTGAGGGGTTGACCGATCTGGTCAAGCGGCTTGACTTCCCTATCACAACGACCCTGATGGGTATCGGCTCCTACCCGCAGAGTGATCGACAGTGTCTTGGCTGGCTTGGCATGCATGGCTCCTATGAGTCGAACATGGCAATGCACCATGCCGATTTGATCATCGCTATCGGTGCGCGCTTCGATGACAGGGTGACCAACAACACCTCCAAGTTCTGTCCCACAGCCAAGATTATTCATGTGGACGTTGATCCGAGTTCGGTCTCCAAGACCGTGCGCGCCGACGTGCCCATCGTGGGGCCAGCCGGCAGCGTCATCAGTGAGATGATCAGCCTGGTGCAAGGCAAGGAGATTGCCCACCCGGAGGCGCTTGCCGAGTGGTGGCAAAGGATCGACGGCTGGCGCGAGGAGCGCGTGGGCAAGCTCTATGAGCCTTCTAAGTCCGGTGAGATGCTCAAGCCGCAGGAAGTGGTGGAAGCCTTGTGTCGCGTGACGCGTGGAGAAGCATTTATTACCACGGATGTCGGCCAACACCAGATGTTCGCGGCCCAGTACTACAAGTTTGAAAAGCCCAATCGGCTCATTACTTCCGGTGGGCTCGGCACCATGGGCTTCGGCTTCCCGGCGGCGATGGGCATCAAGCAGAATTTTCCCGACGACGATGTTATCTGCGTGACCGGCGAGGGCAGCTTCCAGATGATGATGCAGGAGCTCTCCACCTGTAAGCAGTATGGTATTGGTCCGAAAATTCTCAATCTCAACAACGCTTCACTGGGGATGGTGCGCCAGTGGCAGGATCTCAACTATAAGGCCCGCCATGCGAATTCCTACATGGAGTCGCTGCCCGATTTTCATTTGCTTATCGAGGCCTATGGCTTTACCGCGATCACGGTGAACACCATCGATGAGCTGGAGCCGGCACTGGAGCGAATGCTTGCCGACAAGCACGAACTGGTGTTTTTAGACGTGAAGGTCGACCCGCACGAGCACGTCTATCCGATGCAGGTGCCTCTGGGCTCCATGCGTGACATGCTGCTTTCCAAGACGGAGCGGACCTGATGCGCCATATCATCTCGATTCTGATGGAAAATGAACCGGGCGCCCTGTCTCGCGTGGTGGGGCTCTTCTCTCAGCGCAACTTCAACATCGAGACGCTGAACGTGGCGCCTACCGAGGATCCGAGCCTGTCGCGGCTGACAGTGACCACCGTAGGCGACGACCGGGTCATCGAGCAGATCACCAAGCACCTCAACAAGTTGATCGACGTGGTAAAGCTGGTGGATCTCACCGAGGGTAATCACATCGAGCGTGAGCTGATGCTGGTGAAGGTCAAGGCTTTGGGCGCGGCCCGAGACGAGGTCAAGCGCACCGTGGATATCTTTCGTGCTCAGATCGTCGACGTGACACCGAGCCTCTATACGGTTCAGATCACCGGCTATGCCGGAAAGCTCGATGCCTTCCTGCAGGCCATGGCGCCAGTGGGTATTCTCGAGGTGGCGCGTACCGGTGTTTCCGGCATTGCTCGCGGCGACAAGGTGTTGTCTCTGTAAATCAGTCAGCCGGTAGAAGGTAAAGGCCGCCCCTCGGGGCGGCCTTTGCGTTATGGCAGTCTTGTTATGGCAGTCTTTTTATGAAGGGTGGACTATCAGCGCTCAATGACCTCGTCCCAAAGCGCTCTGATCAGTGGGCTCTTCAGGCGTCGCTCTAGCACGCAGAGGCCCACATCGTAGTGGGGCAGTTCCGGTTTCACCGCCAGCACCCGCACCCGTTCCTGGAGCGGACTGTTGTCGAGTACGATCTTCGGTACCACGCCGATGCCGAACCCCAGCCCGACCATGCTGACGATTGCCTCGTGACCCGCCACTTGGGCGTAGATCTTCGGCGTCACGCCCAGCGCCCGGAACCAGGTGTTAGCGAACTCCCGCGACAGGCCGGCTTCGGAGAGGATCATCGGCACCTCACGCCACTGCTCGGCGCTGGGTGACTCCGGGGTAGAAGGCATCCAGGCGGCCGCTTGCCGGGGTGCGATAAAAACCAGCGGCGCTCGGGTCAGCGACTTGAAGGCCAGCGCCTTCGGAGTGCGCCGTGGGCGGGGGGTAATCGCCATGTCCTCCTCACCGGCCAGCACGCGGGCCATCGCTTCTGCGGGGTCGCCGGTATGCAGCTTGAGTTCGATGCCGGGGTGGTGGGTGCGAAACTCGCTGAGCAGTGCGTAGAGGAAGCTGTAGCTGGCGGTGACCGAGCAGTAGACGCTGATCTCGCCGGTGAGGCGAAGTGCCTCGCTCTGCAGCGACAGGCGAAGCTGCTCCCACTGTTCCAGGGCCTCCCGGGCGAAGACCTGGAAGGTTTCGCCATGGCGGGTCAGGGCCACGTGACGGTTGTCACGCTCAAAGAGCGTCACGCCGAGATTATCCTCCAGCTGTCGGATGGTGCGAGACAGGGTCGACGGGCTGACGTGGCAGGCCTCGCTGGCGCGGCCGAAGTGGAGGTTATCCGACAGGGTCAGGAAGTGTTTAAGGGGGCGCAGGTCCATGCCCACAGTATTGCATATCATGGCATGTGGTATTGCAAATATCGCGTTTTACGCAATAGAAGGGCTGGCGTATGGTGTCTTCATCCGATGTCGCGAACTTAGTCCCGCGTCATACGGTGCGGGTGAACACCAACGCTGACACCTACATTGACCATCGTTCCAGGAGCTGCACCATGCACGTTTACTATGACAAGGATTGCGACCTCTCCCTCATCCAGGCCAAGAAGGTCACCATCGTGGGCTACGGTTCCCAGGGACACGCTCACGCCAACAACCTCAAGGAATCTGGTGTCGACGTTACCGTCGCCCTGCGTCAAGGCTCCTCTTCTGCCGCCAAGGCCGAGGCTGCCGGCCTCAAGGTCGCCAGCGTGCCGGAAGCCTGCAAGACCGCCGACGTGGTCATGATCCTGGCCCCCGACGAGAATCAGAAGGCAATCTACGAGAACGAGGTCGAGCCGAACCTGAAGCAGGGCGCCACCCTGGCCTTTGCCCACGGCTTCAACATCCACTACAACCAGATTGAGCCGCGCAAGGACCTGGACGTCATCATGATCGCGCCCAAGGCCCCCGGTCATACCGTGCGCTCCGAGTTCGTCAAGGGTGGTGGCATCCCTGATCTGATTGCCATCCACCAGGACGCTTCCGGTAGTGCCAAGGAACTTGCGCTTTCCTACGCAGCCGGCGTTGGCGGCGGCCGCAGCGGCATCATCGAAACCACCTTCAAGGACGAGACCGAGACCGACCTCTTTGGCGAGCAGGCTGTGCTGTGTGGCGGTGCCGTCGAGCTGGTCAAGGCCGGCTTCGAGACCCTGACCGAAGCGGGCTATGCCCCCGAGATGGCCTACTTCGAGTGCCTGCACGAGCTCAAGCTGATCGTCGATCTGATGTACGAAGGCGGTATCGCCAACATGAACTACTCCATCTCCAACAACGCGGAGTATGGCGAGTACGTGACCGGTACCGAGGTGATCAACGAGCAGTCTCGTGAGGCGATGCGCAATGCGCTCAAGCGTATCCAGACCGGCGAGTACGCCAAGATGTTCATTCAGGAAGGCAACAGCAACTATCCCTCTATGACCGCTCGCCGCCGCCTGAACGCCGAGCATGAGGTCGAGATCGTGGGTGCCAAGCTTCGTGGCATGATGCCCTGGATCGCCGCCAACCAGCTGGTGGACAAGTCCAAGAACTGATGTTCGAACGGCTTTCGAAGCCAACAGGGGGCGCGGATTTCCGCGCCCCCTGGTTTGTTTTGGGCGATCAAATGCAGGGGCGCTCGGCGTTGTGGGTGCGCGACGGGTGTGTAGAATGAACGCTTGCCCTCTGGGCGACCTCATTTTGCAATGGACGACACGCATGAGTCAGGACTACCGCACCACACATCATGACCCCGCCCGGCCGGATGCCGAGCCGGCCGACAAGGCTTCTTCTGAGGGTGCGCCCCCTGTAGAAGAGGATCTGGCTGCGGCCTTCGTGCGCGAGACTGAGGTGATCGAGGAGGCCGTGGAAGACGGCCAGAAGGTCCGCCGCAAGGGGATCTATCTGCTACCCAATCTCTTCACGACCTCTGCGCTCTTTGCAGGTTTCTTTGCGATCGTGGCCGGCATCAACGGCGATTTCACCGCCGCCGCTGTGGCGATTTTTATCGCCATGGTGCTCGACGGCCTGGATGGTCGGGTAGCACGCATGACCAATACTCAGAGCGCTTTCGGCGCCGAGTACGATAGCTTGTCGGACATGCTTTCCTTCGGTGCGGCACCGGCCCTGGTGGCATTCACCTGGATCCTCCAGGACATTGGCAAGACCGGCTGGGTGGTGGCCTTCCTTTATGTGGCCTGTGCCGCATTGCGCCTTGCGCGTTTCAACGTGCAAATCGGCAGCGTCGACAAGAAGTGGTTTATCGGCCTGCCGAGTCCATCGGCGGCGGCCCTGGTTGCCGCCAGCGTGTGGACCTTCCATAGCTTCGATGCCGAGGCCTTCGGCTTCAAGCTGCTGATGTTGGTTATTGTCGGTGCGGCAGGCGTGCTGATGGTCAGCAATATCCGTTACTACAGCTTCAAGGACATCGATCTCAAGGGGCCAGTGCCATTTGTGGTGCTGTTGGCCATCGTGCTTGGTTTTGTCGTGATCTCGGTAGAACCTTCGGTGATGCTGCTGCTTCTGTTCGGTACCTACGTGGCTTCCGGTCCGGTGATGGCGGCAATGCGCAAGATGAAGCATGCCACACCCGTCGATTGAGCACTGTTTCGGTCGAGCTCCTTTATCATCGCATACGACAACGCCCGCCTCGTGCGGGCGTTGTCGTGTTACGACGGCCCTCACTGGCGGTGGCTATCACTCCCACTCCGGGCGCTTCCGTCACCTCCCTTTCGTCTTTCTGCCATGTGCCTGACATTTTTTAGCGTAAGGCCCTTGCGGGGTGGCGGGGAACGTCGTAAAGTACGCATCCGCTGCGGGCAACGAGCAACGTTGTCGGCGGTGGCAAGTTGAGGAAGTGATTGTTCTNCCCGCTTGACACGCTGACGCAAATCGGTAGAATACGCCTTCCTCGCAGGGCGCTGACGAGACGGAGCCGCTACCTCTGGTAAGCCCCGCCCCGGCAGCACAGCGAGACGCTCCACTCGGTACGAGACGGGAGCCGCTCTTTAACAATCGATCAGGTAATTCATGTGGGCGCTTGTCGATGTGTCGGTGATCAGTCACTGAAACATCAAGGCAAGCGACTCGTAAAAGACCTTCGGGTCTTTTTGAGAACCGTTTGACCCTTGAGCCAAGTTTGGTCCGCTTCCTTCATTGAAGGGTAAGGACGATATGATCGTAAACTGAAGAGTTTGATCATGGCTCAGATTGAACGCTGGCGGCAGGCCTAACACATGCAAGTCGAGCGGTAACAGGTCCAGCTTGCTGGATGCTGACGAGCGGCGGACGGGTGAGTA